>JBGGME010000024.1:0-3790 GCA_041288195.1 Hyphomicrobiaceae bacterium | reverse complement strand
GCGACGCCGGCGAGCGCTGCCGTCAGTCCCACGATCTTGGCGATCGAGAGCCGGTCGCCGGGAATGAGGTAGTGGGCGCCAAAGGCCACGACGAAAGGCGAGGCGTAAAGCAGGATGACGGCGCGCGAGGCCGTGGTGTGGCTGAGGCCCGTATAGAGGGTCAGGAACTCGAGCGCGAACAGGACACCCGCGCCGATGCCGGCCCACAGCGTGCCGTCGCGCTCGAAGAGCCGCACGCCGCGCATGGCGGCCCATGCGAATACCAGCGCGCACGCGAGCAGCGAGCGCAATCCCGCCTGCAGGACCGGCGCGATGCCCGCGCTGGCGATCTTGATTGCGACCTGGTTGAGGCCCCAGCTGGCGCAGCAGGCGACGACGACGACGACCGCGCGCACGTCGAGCCGGTCGGCGGCGCGGTGCGGCAGGGACGTTGCCGCCTCGGTCACTCCCATCCTACGGGCTCCGATGCGAGCGCAACCACCCTCTCCCTTCGGGGGAGGACGGGCGGCACGGGCGGGTGCTGCATCATCATCTGCAGGGTGTCACGCGACGGCGGCGCCTTGGGAGAGGGCGGCGGCGAGGCGCTCGAGCGTGGTGATGGTGGACTGATCGATGCGGCCGTCGACGCGGTCGGGACGGAAGTGGCGCTGGAAGGCGGTGACGACGAACTCGGTCTTGGCATCGCACACGCCTGTCGCCTCGATGCCGTAGCCGTATGCCGCGAGTCGGTCCTGCACCTCGGCGACCAAGGGGCCGGCAGCGTCGCGGGCGATGCCGGGGTCGGCCGGGTTGACGGGCTCGGGCGTTACCCAGTGGCCGATGCCGCTCTTGGCCAGGCGCGCCCAGGGGAACTTCTCGCCCGGGTCCTTCTTGCGGGTCGGCGCCACGTCGGAGTGGGCGAGCACCCGCTCGCGCGCAATCTTGTGGCGGGCGAGGATGTCGCGCGACAGCGCCTCCAGCGCGGCAAGCTGGGGCTCGGGGAATTCCGGGTAGCCCATCTCATGGCCGGGGTTCTGGATCTCGATGCCGATGGAGGCCGAGTTGATGTCGCTCTCGCCGGCCCACATGGCAAGCCCGGCATGCCAGGCACGCATCTCCTCGGCGACGAGCTGGGTAACGGCGCCCGCCTCGTCGATGACGTAGTGGCAGGACACGTTGCTTTCGGTGCGGGTGAGCCAGTCGATGGCCCGGGCGGCGGTCACCACGCCGGTGTAGTGCAGCAGCAGGATCGAGGGACGCAATCCGGAGCGCCGCGGCCCGAAATTGGGCGAGGGGCGGACGGCGCCGACAAGTGCGGTGTCGGGCTTCAGCGTCAAAGCCCGCGTTCCCTGGAAATCGTCTCGTAGGCGGTGTTGATGGCGGCGAGCTTGCGGTTGGCGAGGTCGATGAACTCGGCCGCCACGCCGTTCGCCATCAGCCGGTCGGGATGATTGTCGCGCACGAGCTTGCGGTATTGCGCCTTGACCTCGGCGTCGCTGGCCTCGGGGGTGAGGCGCAGGGCGTCGTAGGGGTTGTCGTGGTCCTTGACGAAGCGCGCCCGGAAGAAGCGGTACTCGCTGTCGGAGAAGCCGAATCGCTTCGCCACGTCCTGGAGGAACGCGTCCTCGCGCGGGTGCAGCGTCTCGTCGGCGGCGGCGATGTACATCAAGCCCTCGAGCATGTGCTGGAGGAGCTTGCGGTCGTCCTTGAGCAGCTGCGCGATCTGGTCCGCATAGGCCTCGTAGCCCGCCACGTCCTGCTTTGCCAGGTTGAAGAGACGCTCGACGTTGTGCGACTCCTCGGGCGCGGTGCGGAACACCTCGGTGAAGGCATCGAGCTCGCGCGGCGAAGCAATGCCGTCGACACTTGCCATCTTGGCACCGAGCGCCACAACGGCGATGGTGAAGGCGACGTCCTTCTGCGGCTCGCTCTCGCCTCCGATTCCCAGGGCGTGGCCGAGCCCTTCGAGCAGGTTGCCGCCTGCGTCGCTGACTGCCGTCGCCAGACCGGAAATCTTCTGCCACACCGTCATGGTCGCAACATCCCAAGATCAGATGGAAAGTCAAGGAAGGGTAGATGCAAGCCGCGGCAAGTGACGACGTCTTGATTCGGCGTGAGGGCAGGGCCGGTCGCATCACCATGAATCGGCCGGCGGCGCTCAATGCGCTGACGCTCGGGATGGTGCGCAAGATTTGGGCGGCGCTGACGGCTTGGGTGGGCGATCCCGCCGTCCACCTCGTGCTGCTCGACGGCGCCGGCGGCAAGGCGCTGTGCGCGGGCGGTGACGTGCGATCGCTCTACGATAGCCGGACGCAAGGTTCGGCGCTCCCCCGTACGTTCTGGAGCGAGGAGTACCCGCTCAACGCGCTGATCGGACGCTACCCCAAGCCCTACGTTGCTCTGCAGGACGGCATCGTCATGGGCGGCGGCATCGGGCTGTCGGGGCATGCCCGCCACCGTATTGTTACGGAGCGCTCGAGGCTCGCCATGCCCGAGACGGGCATCGGGCTGATCCCTGACGTCGGCGGCACCTGGCTGCTGGCGCATGCGCCCGGCGAGGCCGGCGTCTACCTGGGTCTTACCGGCGAGGCGATGGGCGCGACCGATGCGATCCATGCGCGCTTTGCCGACGTGCTCGTGCCGTCGGCGAGATTGCCGGAGCTCGTGGACCGTCTGGTAGACGACAAGGGCGGAGCGGTCGGGGATGTCATCGCGTCATTGGCGCAGAAGCCCGGGCCAGCACCGTTGGCCGAGCGGAGCGCCGAGATCGATCGCATCTTCGGCGGTGCGTCGGTTGAGGCCATGCTGGAGACGCTTGCGGGAACGCCGGGAGAGTGGCCGCAGAAAACCGCCGCGGTGCTGGCGCAGAAATCGCCGAAATCTCTAAAGCTCACTCTCGCTGCGATTCGCAATGCGCGCACCCTCGGGTCGCTCGAGGCGGCGCTGAACGTGGAGTATCGCCTGTGCGTGCGCCTGTTCGAGGACGGCGAGTTCGTCGAGGGCGTGCGCGCGCTGCTGGTCGACAAGGACCGCAAGCCCAAGTGGTCGCCGCCAAGCTTGCCCGAGTTGACGGCCGAGCTGGTCGCGGCCTACCTGGCACCGCTGCCGGCGAGCGAGGAGCTGGGGCTCGCGCCTTAGGGACCGGGTCCGTGTCATCCCGGCCGAGGGGGTCAGCCCGAGAGCCGGGACCCAGGCGACGGCATGCTCGGTTTGCAGCGGGCTACTGGGTCCCGGATATTCGCTGACGCGAATTCCGGGATGACAGCTGCGGGCCGCGATCGCGATTGCGCGCGGGCGGCGGGGCCAATAGCATTGCGCGAGCGAGGGCGGCCCAGCCGGAGCAGGCCCTCGAGCCTGCCAACAGCATCACAACGACCGAGGAGGAAACGCCATGGCCTACAACATCCTGATGATGGGCGCGTCCTACGGGTCGCTGCTCGCCTCCAAGCTGCTGTTCGGCGGCCACAAGATCCACCTCGTGTGCCTGCCGGCGGAGGCGGACCTGATCAACGCGGAAGGCTTCCGCGTGCGCCTGCCGGTGCGCGGCCGCAAGGAGCCGGTGCTGCTCGAGTCGCGCAAGCTGCCGGGCAAGGTGACGGCCGGCGGCGCCGCGGGCGTCAACCCCGGGGACTACGACCTCGTCGGGCTCTGCATGCATGAGCCGCAATAACGCTCGCCCGGCGTGCGCGAGCTGCTCGACGCCGTCGGCAAGTCGCGCGTGCCCTGCATGTCGATCATGAACATGCCTCCGCTTCCCTACATCAAGCGCATCCCCGGCCTCGACCACGCGGGGCTGGAGGCGGCCTATACC
>JBGGME010000023.1:0-2650 GCA_041288195.1 Hyphomicrobiaceae bacterium | reverse complement strand
GCCGACATGAGCCACATCCATATCGACGTCGGGCCGCATTTCGTGGCGCTCAAGGCCTGGAGCGGGCGGTGAGATGGCGAACGCCAAAGACCTGCGCCGGATCGCGCTGTCGCTCGATGGGACGACGGAGGCCCCGCATTTCGATCGGGCAGCGTTCAAGGTGACGCGCATCTACGTGACGCTCGCCGCCGACGGCGGTACCGCCAACTTCAAGTTCACGCCGGATGAGCAGGAGCTGAAATGCCTGCTGGCGCCCGAGGCCTTCGCGCCCGTGCCCAATGCCTGGGGCCAGCAGGGCTGGACGACGGCCAAGCTCTCGGCATTGAGTACCGCCGACCTCGAGGCCGCGCTGGAGACGGCCTGGCGGCATGCCGTACCAAAGAAGCCTCGGCGCAAATAGGGTTTGCATTGCAGCAATCGGCCTCGGAGCAGCGGGCGAATATGCGGGCTGCGCATAGGTCATCAATGGCGCTCGCAGCGCCATTCGCCTAAGATGTCGGCACTGCCCGGCCGACGACCCAGAGGCCCGACTTGAGCGACATCTACAAGGGCGCCATCGACTGCGACCTGCATCCGCGCGTGCCGACCCCGCGCGCGATCAGCCAGTACATGGACGACCATTGGCGCGATACGGTCGATCTGCGCGGCATCGAGACCTGGGATTCGATCTCCTACCCGCCCAACGCGCCGCTCACGCTACGCCCCGACTGGCGCAAGCTGGGCGCCGACACGGAGCCCGGCAAGGCCGCCAAGGAGACGCTCGACCGCTTCGGCTTCGCGCACGCCATCTGCAACTCGCTGTTTGCGGTGCAGGCGTTCCGCGACGAGAACCTGGCGGCGGCCTTCGCCAGCGCGCTCAACGACTGGCTGGCGGCGGAATGGCTCGCCAAGGACCCGCGCCTGAAGGGCTCTGCAGTGCTGCCGATCCAGTCGCCGGAGCGGGCAGCGGAGGAGATCGAGCGGCTCTCGAGCGACAAGCGGTTCGTGCAGGTGCTGATGCTGGCAATGGGCGAGCATCCCCTCGGCAAGTCCATGTACTGGCCGATCTATGCTGCCGCCGAGCGCCACGGCTTCACGGTCGGCATCCATGCGGGCTCGAGCTACCACCACGCGCTCACCGGCTCGGGCTGGCCCACCTACTACGCCGAGGACTACGCCTCCCAGTCGCTCGGCTTCCACACCCAGCTCGGCAGCTTCATCTGCGAGGGCGTGTTCGTCAAATACCCCCGGCTCAAGGTGGTGCTGATCGAATCCGGGGTCACCTGGCTGCCGTCCTACCTCTGGCGCCTCTCCAAGTTCTGGCGCGGGGTGCGCAACGAGGTGCCTTGGCTCGACCGCTCGCCGGAGGAGTTCGTGCGGGACCACATCCGGCTCACGATCCAGCCCTTTGACGCGCCGCCCTCGGCGGCGCACATTGGGCGAATCATGGACCAGCTGCAGTCCGACGAGATGCTGCTCTTCTCGACTGATTTTCCGCACTGGCAGTTCGACGGCGAGGAGATGCTTCCCGCCGGCCTGTCGCCCGAGCTCGTGCGCAAGATCCTGATCGACAATCCGCTCGCCACCTACCCCAGACTAGGGAGGCAGACATGATGCTCGACGCCCCGCTCACACCCACCCTCGATACCGATGCCGATCGTGACACCGGCGCGCCCGCGCAGGCACGCCTCAGGATCATCGACGGCGACGTGCATCCCGCGGCTCGCTCGATGGCCGACGTCAAGCAGTTCCTGGCGCCGCGCTGGCGCGAGCACCTCGAGGTCTACGGCTCGCGCCGCAAGCTCGGCATGGGCTACGAGCCGTATCCGAAGTCGGCGCCGCGCGCGTGCCGGCGCGACGCCTGGCCCGAGGGCGGCGGCAACCCGGGCTCCGACCTCGACCTCATCCGCAAGCAGTACCTCGACGCCTACGGCATCGAGTACGGCATCCTGGGCCCGCTCGGCGTCAGCGGCCAGAGCGAGCTCAACCAGGAGTTCTCAGCCGCGCTCGCCTCGGCCACCAACGACTGGCAGCGCGAGTATTTCACGAAGCCCGAGCCGCGGCTCAGGTCCGGAATCGTCGTGCCGAGCGAGCACGCGGAGGCCTCCGTCGCCGAGATCGAGCGCTGCGCCGATGATCCGGCCTTCGCCCAGGTATTCATGCTGACACGCACGAGCGAGCCACTCGGCAATCGCCGCTACTGGCCGATCTATGCCGCGGCCGAGCGGCACGGGCTGCCTGTCGGCATGCACGTGTTCGGCTCCGGCGGGCATCCCTACACCGGCACCGGCTGGCCCTCCTATTACGTGGAGGAAGGGACGGGGCATTCGACGTCGTGCCAGGCCGCCGTGTCGAGCCTGGTCATGGAAGGCGTGTTCGAGCGCTTCCCGCGCCTCAAGGTGGTGATGATCGAGGGCGGCTTCGGCTGGCTGCCGGCGTTGACCTGGCGCCTCGACAAGGTGTTCGAGCGCATGCGGGACGAGGTGCCCCACCTCAAGAAGCGGCCGTCCGAGTACATCCGCCAGCACATCTGGGTGACGACGCAGCCGATGGAGGAGCCCGACGATCGCCGGCATCTCATCGACACCATGGAGTGGATCGGCTGGGATCGGCTGCTGTTTGCCTCCGACTACCCGCACTGGGACTTCGACGATCCGTTCCGCGCCTTCCC
>JBGGME010000022.1:0-17951 GCA_041288195.1 Hyphomicrobiaceae bacterium | reverse complement strand
GTGATGCCGTCGTCGTCGATCTTGTCCTCGAACTCGTAGGTCCCGTCGGGAATGCGGCTGATGACCGCGCGCATGCCGGCCTCCGACGAATCGAGCAACTGCTTCAGCGCACGCTCGAAGCGCGCTTCCCCGAGCTTGGCGGCGAGCCGCTCGATGCCGGCCGCGCCGATGTTGAGCGAGGCGATCTGCGACTGGATATCGCCCCACAGCAGCTCGGGCTGCCGCACGTTCTGCAGCATGAGCGCGCGGATGGGCTCGACCAGCTTGCCCGCCTCGAACAGCTTCAACGGCGGGATGCGCAGGCCTTCCTGGAAGATCTCGGTTGCGCTCGAGCCGTAGCTGCCGGGCGAGGAGCCGCCGACATCCAGGTGATGGCACAGCGTGCCGACGAAGCCGATCCGCCGGCCCTGGCGGAACACCGGCCTGAAGGCCACGATGTCGGGCAGGTGCTGCCCACCACAATAGGGGTCGTTGGAGATGACGACGTCCTCGGGCTGCCACTGCTCGGGCTGGATGTACTTGGCCAGGATCTCCGTGAGGAAATAGCTCATCGAGTTGAGGTGGCTCGGGATGCGCGCGGCCTGCGCCACGTTCCAGCCGTCGCGGTCGAAGATCGCGGTCGAGTAGTCGAGCAGCTCGCGCACGATCGTGGACCGGCTGGTGCGCCACACCGTGACGTCCATTTCGGCGGCCGCGGCGGTCAGCGCGTTGTGAATGATCTCGAGCTCGATCGGCGAGATATCGGTCGCGGTCATGACTGAGCCCTCTCGGCGATGAGGTGTCCGCTTGCGTTGCGCCAGCAGCTCCAGCCGTCGGCGATCAGCACCGTCGTGTAGGCCTCCTCGATGACGGCCGGCCCCTTCAGCTGCACATTGGGCGCGATCTGGCCGCGGCCCCAGGTCGCAACCTCCCGCCAGCGGCCTCCCATCCATACCTTGCGCTGGCGCGTCGGCTTGCGCTCCGACGCGGGCGAGGCGACCGTGCCGCGAAACGTCGGCAACCGACCGACGGCCGAGACGCGCAACGACACGAACTCCACCGCGGCGCCGGGGTTGGCGTACGAGAAGCGCTGGCGGTGCGCATCGTGAAACCTCGCGACGAGATCGTCGAGCATGCCGCGGTCGAACGTGAGGCCCGACGCCGGGATCGTCAGCTCGAAGGCCTGGCCCTTGTAGCGCATGTCGGCGGAGAGCTCGACGCTGCGGTCCCCCTCCGGCACGGCATCGGCGCTGAGCCGCGCCGTCGCCTCCGCGACCAGGCTTTCCGTCATCGCCGCCAGCGCGCCAAGATTGTCCCCTGCCGCCGCGAGCACCTTGGATCGGGCGAGGTCGTGCGCCAGGTTGGAGTGAAGGATGCCGTAGGCCGAAAGCGTGCTGGCACTCTCCGGGAACACCACGCGGCAGATGCCGAGCTCGTCGGCGACGGCGATGGCGTGCAGTCCCGCCGCGCCGCCGAACGCGATCATGGCGAAGTCGCGCGGATCGAGGCCCTTCTCGAACAGCGAGAGCCGGATGGCGCCGCCGAGGTTGGCGTTCGTGACCGCGAGCAGGCCTTCGGCAGCCGGCTCCAGCGCCAGGCTCAACGGCTGCGCCACATGCTCCTCGATGGCGGCCCGCGCCTTGGAGACGTCGAGGCGCATGCCGCCGCCGAGGAAACCGTCGCCGTCGAGGCGGCCGAGCGCGATGTTGGCATCGGTTACGGTCGGCTTCGTGCCGCCGCGACCATAGCAAGCGGGACCCGGACGCGAGCCCGCACTCTCCGGCCCGACGGTCAGGCGTCCACCCGCGCGCACTGTGGCGATCGACCCCCCACCGGCGCCGATCGTGCGAATTTCCACCATCGGCAGGCGCACCGGCATCTTGTCGATCTCGCCCTGGGCGATGAGATTGATCCGCCCGTCGCGCACGACGGAGACGTCGAAGCTGGTGCCGCCCATGTCGACGCCGACGAGGTTGGCCTCGCCCAGCGCTTCGCTGAGGAGCGCGCAGGCGGCGCTGCCGCCGGACGGTCCCGATAGCAAGAGCCGCACCGGCTCGCGCGCGGCGGTGGCGGCGCTGCACACGCCACCGTTCGACTGCACCAGCAGCAGCCGCGGCAGGCAGTTGGCGGCCTCCATGCGCTGCGTCAGCTTGTCGAGATAGCCGGCGATGACAGGGATCAGGAGCGCGTTGAGGACCGTCGTGGACGTGCGCTCGTACTCGCGGATCTCGGCGTTGAGCGCGCTCGACGGCGACACCTTCAGGGCCGGCCGCGTCCGCGCGAGATAGTCGGCGATGCGCGTCTCGTGCTCGGAATTGACATAGGCGTTGAGCAGGCACACTGCCACCGTCGCCACCTCGAGCCGATCGAGCCTGGCGGCGAGCGCCTCCAAGGCCCCCTCCGTCAGCGCCGTCTCGACGCTGCCGTCGGCGCGGATGCGCTCGGCGATGCCGACCCGCCGATCGCGCGGGATCAGGGCCGGCGGCACCTGCGGATTGAGCGAGTAGATTTCGCGGCGATAGTGCCGGCCGATCTCCAGCACATCCTCGAAGCCGGCCGTCGTCACCAGGGTCCCACGGGCGAGCTTGCGCTCGAGCACCGCGTTGGTGGCAATGGTGGTGCCGTGCAGCAGGTAGCCGATGTCGGAGAAGACGAACTTGTCGCGCGCCGCCGCTTCGGCAATGCCCGTCATGAGCCCGATGGACGGGTCCTCCGGCGTCGTCGGCGTCTTCAGGTTGGTGATGGCTCCCGATCGCGCATCGAGGATCTGCAAATCGGTGAATGTCCCGCCGATGTCGGCCGCAATGCGAACGGGCGGCACGGTCTTGCTCGTCATGCATGCTCCAGGCGAGATGGCGTGCGAAGGGCCTTCCGCGCGAGTGCCGTAGCGAGACCCGCGCAGAAGGCCCGGTCAGTGGATCAGATCACATCTTGGCCTTCTCTGCCCAGGTGGGCGTGGGGAACAGCAACTGGCAGGCGGCGAGCTCGAAGGGATAGATCGTGCAGTACTTGCCCTTCTGCACCTGCATGAGGATCGGCCGCACCAGCGTGTTCTGGCCGTTGCTGTCGAACTTGACGCCGCGGTAGGGCACGATCAGCTGCTCGGGCGGAATGTCGGTGGCAGCCAATGCCGCGCGCACCTTCTCGGGATCCGTCGAGCCGGCTCGGTTGAAGGCATCGAGCAGGGTCATGAACCCAGTGAAGCCGCGTGCAGGCACGTCCGAGAGATCGCGGCCGTTCGAATGCTTCTTGAAGATCGCGTTGACCTTGCTCAGCAGGGGAATGCGGCCTGCGAGATCCGAGTTGAAAGGCGAGCGCGTTATCGCACCCTCAGCTTCCTTGCCCATCGTGCTGAGGAAGGTCGGGTCGGTGAACCCGGCATTCTGCGCCACGATCAGCTTCGGGTTGTAGTCGAGCTCCTTGGCCGTTCGCAGCAGCAGGAAGGTGTCGGACGTATAGGAAGAGGGCATCAGCACGTCGGCATTGGCGGCCTTGAGGCGCTGCACCTCCGAGCTCAGCGACGTCGTCTGCGACTTGTAGGTGATCTTCTCCAGCACCTTGATGCTGTTCTCCTTGGCGAGGCGCTCCTGCACCTTGGCGCTGTCGGAGCCGAAGGCGGTGTCCTCGTGGAAGATCGAGATCGACTCGAACTTCTGTCCGGTCCTGGCCCCCAAGTCCTTCAGGAACTCGAACATGAGCAGGGAGAAGTGCTCGTCCGTCGGCGAGGTGCGGAAGAAGTACTTGAGGCCGCGCTGCGTCAGGGCCGGTTGCGAGGACTCGGGAGTGAGGAAGGGTATGCCGGCGCGCTCGGCCGCCTGACTGGCCGCCGCGGTCACCGATGAATGGTAGGCGCCGTAGACTGCATGCACTTTCTCCTGCGTGATGAGGCGCTCGGTCTCGCTCTGACCGACCTCGGGCTTGCCCTGGTGGTCGACGACGATGATGGTCACCTTGGCGCCGCCGAGGCCGGGCAGCCCCTTGCCCTTGGCGAGCGGCAGCGGCAGATCGGCACCTTCGTTGACGATCTCGAGCACGGTCTTCACGGCTGCAACCGCGTCGAGGCCGGCTTGCGCGATCGGACCCGACAGCGGATAGAGCACGCCCACTTTCACCTCTTGCTGCGCTTTCGCAGTCGTCGCACCTGCGAGCAGGGCGGCGCATGCGAGCGCGATCATTCTCGTTGTCATTGACTTCACTCCGTTCCGAACACTTGACGAGGCAAAGATTGGAGCGGCTCTTGCAAGCTCGTCAAACGACGAACTGTCACGGAGAGCTCGAACGACGATGAGTCGCGATCTAATCATGCAAGCTGTCGTCAGCGGTCTCTTGATGGGACTCATTTATGCTCTCGTAGCAGTCGGCCTCAGCCTAATTTTTGGGCTGATGGAGATCGTCAACTTCGCGCACGGCGAGTTTCTTATGCTCGCCATGTTTGCGGCATTTTGGCTCTGGTCCCTCGGCGGACTCGATCCGCTCGTGTCGCTGCCGCTGGTGGCCGCGATGCTCGCAGCGGCCGGCGCGCTCGTGCATCTCGGAATCATCCGACATCTGCTGAATGCACCGATGCTGGCGCAGGTATGCGGCACGTTCGGGCTCGCGGTGGCTCTGCGCGCGGGCGCTCAATTTCTCTGGACGCCCGACTTTCGCACCATCACCAATCCATGGATCGCAGGTCGCGTGCACGTCGGGCCGCTCTTCATCGGCCAGCCGCAGTTGGTCGCGGGCGCGATCTGTCTCCTCGCTTTCGTCGCACTCTGGCTGTTCGTCACGCGCACCGAGACGGGCCTCGGGCTGCAGGCAACGGCGCAGGATCGGCAGGCGGCGGCGGTGATGGGCATTCCGACAGAGCGCATGTCGGCGCTGGGCTGGGCCATCGGGCTCGGCTGCGTCGGCGTCGCCGGGACGATGCTGTCGACCTTCTACTACATCTTCCCCGACGTCGGCGTGAACTTCGCGCTCCTGGCCTTCGTCGCGGTGGCGCTCGGGGGCTTCGGCAGCATTCTCGGCAGCCTGGTCGCGGGCGTGCTGATCGGTCTCGTGGAGTCGCTGGGAGGGCTCCTGATCGACCCATCCTACAAGACGGTGATCGTATTCGCGCTCTATCTCGCCGTCGTCATAGCCAGGCCCAACGGCCTCTTCGGGAGGTTCTAGGCCATGGCGAGCGATCAGGCGCGCATGCTCGAGTTCGCGAAATCGGAGCCGGCGTGGCCGCGCCCACCGCTGTGGTCGATGGGGCTCGGGTTGGCGGTGGCAGCCTTCCTGCTGGCCTACCCTTTTGTCTTCACCTCACCCTTCTCGCATCACCTCGTCATACTCATTCTTCTATATGCGCTGATGGCGCAGTCCTGGAACGTCGTCGCCGGGCTCTCGGGGCAGATCAGCCTCGGACACGCGATCTTCTTCGGCATCGGCGCCTACTCCTCCACGGTCCTGTTCGTGAAGTACGGCATCACGCCATGGATCGGACTGGTGGTCGGCATCGTGCTCTCCGCGCTCGCCGCCGTCGCCATCGGCGTGCCGACGTTGCGCCTGCGCGGGCACTACTTCGCGATCGCAACGCTTCTGATCGGCTCGAGCGTGCAGATCATCGTGCAGCGATGGGACTGGGTCGGCGCCGCATCCGGTCTCTACATCCCCATCGACCGCACGTCGCCGTGGCTCTACCTGCAGTTCCATACGAGCAAGATCCCCTACTACTACCTGGCCCTGGGCGCGACCGTGGCCGGCTATGGCCTCGTCTGGCTGCTGCGGCGCAGCCGCTTCGGCTTCCGCCTGCAGGCACTTCGCGACGAGCCCGACGCGGCAGCAAGCCTCGGCATCGCGATTGCGCGCCACAAGGTCCTGGCCTTCATGATCTCGGCAGCGATGATGTCGGTTGCCGGCACCTTCTACGCCCAGTACGTGCTGGTGCTCGATCCGGAGCGCCTGCTGTCCTCCGAGATCTCCATCATCGTCCTGCTGATGACGGTGCTCGGCGGCAGCGGCACGCTGTGGGGCCCCGCGCTCGGCGCCGCCATCCTCATCCCGCTGTCGGAGTACAGCCGCATCTGGTTTGGCGGCACGGGACGCACCATCGACCTCATCATCTACGGCGTTCTCATCCTGGCGGTGTGCATGTGGCGTCCGAGCGGCATCCTCAGCCTGTTCGAGGAGGGCATCCGCCGCCGCAAGGGGGGCGCAACATGAGCCTGCTGCTCGACGTCAAGGGCGTCACCAAGCGCTACGGCGGCCTTGCCGCCAACGCGGACATCACTTTCGACGTGAACGAAGGCGAGATCCTCGGCATCATCGGACCGAACGGCGCCGGCAAGTCCACGCTGTTCGACCTCATCACCGGCTTCCAGCCGCTCGACGCCGGTCGCGTGCATCTCGATGGCCACGACATCACGGGCCGGCGCCCCGACATCATCGCCGGTCTCGGCGTGGCGCGCACGTTCCAGAAGCTGAAGCCCTTCACGGACCTCACCGTGACGGAGAACGTCATGGTCGGCGCGCTCGCCCGCACCTCCAGCATGAAGGTGGCGCGCGATGCGGCGCTCGAGGCGCTGGCCTTCGTCGACCTGCTCGAGAAGCGCAACCACTTCGCGCGCGAACTGTCCACGGGGCAGCGCAAGCGCCTCGAGCTCGCGCGCGGACTCGCAATGCGTCCGCGCATCATCCTGATGGACGAGGTCACCGGCGGCGTAGATCAGCGAACGATCCCGGGTCTCGTCGATCTCGTGCTCGACCTCAAGAGCCGCGGCGTCACCATCGTCACGATCGAGCACAACATGCAGGTCATGATGCGCATCTCCGACCGCATCCTCGCCCTTCATGCCGGCCGCCGCATCGCCTTCGGCAAGCCGGAGGCCGTGCGCAGCGATCCCAAGGTCGTGGACGCGTATCTCGGAGGCACAGCGGATGCTGCTTGAGGTCGACAAGCTCGAGGTGGCCTACGGCGACTACCAGGTCGTGTGGGGCGTATCGCTCGGTGTCGACGCCGGCGAGAGCGTGGCCCTGCTCGGGCCCAACGGCTCGGGCAAGAGCACGGTCGTCAACGCCATCACCGGGCTGCTCGCGGCCAAGGCCGGCGATATCCGCTTCGAGGGCGCGAGCCTCGTCGGCAAGCCGGTGCACCACCGCGCGCCGCTCGGTATCGCTCACGTGCTCGAGCGCCGGCGCGTGTTCCCGCACCTGAGCGTGCTGCAGAACCTCACTCTGGGTGCCTGGCACCCCGCCGCCAAAGTCGCTCGCGCGAAGTCGACGGAGCGGGTCTTCTCGCTGTTTCCTCGCCTTTCGGAGCGCCGCAGTCAGCTTGCACGCACGCTCTCGGGCGGCGAGCAGCAGATGCTGGCGCTGGGCCGCGGATTGATGTCACTACCGCGCCTGCTGATGGTGGACGAGCCCTTCCTCGGCCTCGCGCCGCAGGTGATGGAGCAGATGAAGACGGTGTTCGAAAGTCTCAAGTCCGAAGGCATGGCAATCCTGTTCATCGAGCAGAACGTGCGCCTGGCCCTTTCCATGTCGAGCCGCGGCTACATCCTCGAGAGCGGACGGCTGGCAGCACAAGGGCCGTCGACCCAGCTCGTTGACAGTGCCGACGTACGCCGCATCTTCCTCGGCGAATGACCCCTACGACTCCAATGCACCTCAATACGTGTCGAACAGCCTGCGCAGGCCCGCCACGTCCTGCGTCCGCGTGAGCCCCAGCATCAGCAGGATCCGCGCCTTCTGCGGATTGAGGTTGTCGGCGGCGATCATGCCAGCCTCCTCGAGGTAGCGCCGCAACGCCACGCGGCCGCTGCCGGCGCGGCTCGACTGCACGATCGCGACACCGCCATCGCGAGCCCGCTCCAGCGCCGCGCGCTCGAGCGGGGTCGGGATGCCGGGCGCCAGCCCGGCCGAGACGATGCCGCGAGCACCGGCCGCTACGAGGGCGTCCACGACAGCGCCGTCGCTGCCCGCGTAGGAATAGGCGATGTCGACACGCGGCAGCCCGGCTAGCCCCGCAACCTCGAACTCGGTGTCGGGTGCGTGGCGGCGCGAGGGACGGCGGTAGATGTGGACGCCATCGCCGTCGATATGGCCGAGCGCCCCGAAATCCGGCGAGCGAAACGTCTGCAGCCGATAGGTCGAGGTCTTCGTCACCTCCCGCGCCGACTGGATCTCGTCGTTGAGGACCGTCAGGACGCCGAGCCCGCGGGCAGACGGTGCCAGCGCCGTCCGCACGGCACCCAGCAAATTCATGCCGGCATCGCTGCCGAGCGCGCTCGCGGGACGCTGCGCGCCGACGAGGACGACTGTCTTGTCGGTTTTGAGCGTCAGGTGGAGGAAATAGGCGGTCTCCTCCAGCGTCGCCGTCCCGTGCGTGATGACGAACCCCGCAATCTGCGGCCGCTCGGCTGCGAGCCGATGGATGATGGCGGCGAGCTCCAGCCATTCGGCGGGACCGATCGCCGTGCTGCCGACACTGCGGAAGGGCACCGGCAGGACGTCAGCGAGGGCCGCGATCTCCGGATAGCGCGCGACGACCTGATCGACCTCGAGCTTGGTGCCGAAGTCGGAATAGTCGAGCACATCGGTGCTGTCCCTGCCGAGCGACGAGATCGTGCCGCCGGTGCCGATGACGGCGACGAGCGGGCGATCGGTCATAGGAGCTCCCCGTGCACAAGCTGACGGATTCGAAAATCGGCCTCGCTGTCAGCGCGCAGCCGCGAACTCCTTTTAGCCGCCGCCGCGCGCGCCGCGCCAGCCCATTGTTTGCGCGGTTCTTCGGCGCAGTGCCGCCTCATGCGCGAGCATTCGAGTGCCTCCCGGCAGCACGAGCTGGAGCGTTGCGATGCGCATCGCAGCGAGCGTCATCGCCCGGGCCCCTTCACTCATGCGGACTTCGGGTGCTCCAGGCGAATGCGCTGCCCGCGAACCGTGCGCACTGCTTCATCATCGAACACTTGTCCCGGCTTGGCACGCTAGTTGCTCACTCATCCCCACAACGGGCGCCGCGCATCGACCTCGCGGGCCGACCGAGGCCGGTCGGCACGATGCGACGAGCAATGCGAGCGCAATGCGCCGGCGCTGCCGCCGTCGTGGCGGCTCGACACAGTAAGCGAAGCAGAGAGGTGCCAATCATGTCCCGAGTCGACAAGACAACTCGCCAGGGCCCATCACGCCGCGGCGTTCTCAAGGGCGCTGCCGCCGTCGCGGGAGCCGCAGCCGGCTCGGGCGCGCTCGGAGGCTTCCCCACGATATGGGCGCAGAACATCAAGGACATCGTGCTCCGCCACGCCGGCCCGCCCGTGACCGCGATCCCGCGCGTCGCGGAACAGGCAACCAAGGACCTCGGCTTCACCGTGCAGATGCAGGCAGTGGAGAACGCGGACCTGATCAACCGCTTCCTGTCGCAATCCAACACCATGGATTGCGCCGACGTCAGCCTCGTCTACATGCGCTACATCATCGGCCGCAACGTGCTGCAGGCGATCCCGGTCTCGAAGGCGAAGCACTGGGACAAGACGCTGCCGCTCTTCACCAAAGGCGAGTTCGCTGACGGCCGCAAGGCGCCGCAGCAGGGCATCACGCCGACCATGATCCTCTACGCGACGGGCCCCGATGGACAGAAGGTGACGGACGGGAAGCCGACCGAATGGGTGACCGGCGTTCCAACCGTCACCAATGCCGACACGCTCGGGATCAGGCCCGACCTCGTCGGGCGCCCGGTCGCGAGCTGGGCCGACCTGCTGAGCCCGGACTTCAAGGGCCGTGCGGCCCTGCAGGACAACCCCACCATCGGCATCATCGACGTGGCGATGGCACTCGAGGCCCGCGGCGACGTCAAATACGCCAACAAGGGCAACATGACGAAGGAGGAGATCGACAAGACGATTGCGGTCATGATGGATACCAAGAAATCCGGGCAGTTCCGCGCGTTCTGGAGCACCTTCGACCAGTCGGTGAACCTGATGGCCGCGGGCGAGGTCGTGATCCAGTCCATGTGGTCGCCGGCCGTTGCCGCCGTGCGCTCGCGAAGCATTCCCTGCACATACCAGCCTCTGAAGGAAGGCTTCCGCGGCTGGGGCTACACGCTCGGTGTCATGAAACACGTCGAGGGCCTCAAGCGCGACTGCTTCTACGAGTACCTGAACTGGTACACGGGCGGCTTCCAGGGCGCCTTCATCGCCCGCCAGGGCTACTACTCGGCGCAGCCCGCGAACGCCAGGAAGTTCCTGAGCGAGGACGAGCAAGGGTACTGGTTCGACGGCAAGGCGGCCCAGGGCGACATCATGAGCCCATTCGGCAAGCTGATGGAGAAGGCCGGCAATGTGCGCGACGGTGGCTCGATCGACCAGCGCCTCGGCAACGTCGCCGTCTGGAACTCGGTGATGGACGAGGACCGCTATCTCACGCGCCGGTGGAACGAGTTCATCACGTCCTGACCCCCAGCTGTCCCCTCGCAACCCGCGGAGCTCACGGATGCAGCTTGGCGTCTTTATCCCCATCGGCAACAACGGCTGGCTGATCAGCACCACGTCGCCGCAGTACATGCCGACGTTCGACCTCAACCGCACCATCGTCGAGAAGGCCGAGCGCTTCGGGTTCGACTTCGCTCTGTCGATGATCAAGCTGCACGGCTTCGGCGGGCCGTCGCAGTTCTGGGATCACAATCTGGAATCGTTCACGCTGATGGCCGGGCTCGCCGCGGTGACCAAGCGCATCCAGCTCTTTGCCACCTGTGCCGTGCTCACCATGCCGCCCCCGATCGCCGCACGCATGGCCGTCACCATCGACAGCATCTCGCACGGCCGCTTCGGCGTGAACATCATCTCGGGCTGGCAGCGGCGCGAGTACACGCAGATGGGCGTCTGGCCGGGCGCGGAACACTACAAGCGCCGGTATCAGTACTGCGCCGAGTACGTCACCATCATGAAGGAGCTTTGGGAGACGGGCCGATCGGACTTCAAGGGCGAGTTCTTCAGGATGGACGACTGCCGCTGCAGCCCGCTGCCGACGGCCAAGATCCCCATCATCTGCGCAGCGCAGAGCGACGCCGGCACGCGCTATGCGGCCCAGCATGCCGACTACAACTTCTGTGCGAGCTTTGGCGAGAACAAGCCTGCCGCCGTGGGGCCGAGCGTCGCCAGGCTCGTCGCCGCAACCAAGGAGACGGGACGCGACTGCGGCGCCCTCGTGCTGACGATGGTCATCGCCGACGAGACCGATGAGGCCGCCCTCGCCAAGTGGCAGCACTACAAGGACGGCACCGACCTGGAGGCGATCGCCCATCGCGACGCGCAAGCCAAGGACGACCCCAGCACGGACATCTATGCGCAGCCGAACCGGCGCGCCCTGCTGGGCACCGACAAGCTTCCGACCAACCAGGGCGTCCTGGTCGGCTCCTACGCGAGCGTTGCGCGCATGCTGGACGAGCTGTCGGAGGTTCCGGGCGTGCGCGGCGTCATGCTCACGTTCGACGACTTCGTCATCGGCATGGAGCAGTTCGGCACACGCATCATGCCGCTCATGCGCTGCCTGGACAAAGCCAAGAAGGCCGCATGAGCCAATGTGGCAAACAGGGAGCCTGACATCGGCGCCGCAGTGGACGCACTCGTAAAGGACCTGGACGCGGCTCCCTTGCAGCGGGAGCGCACGGCGGGCCGCCGGTGGAAAGCGCCGGCGTGGGCCGTGTCCTGGCTCCAGGTCATACCGCTGACGGCCATCCTGGTCGTCCTGTTCGTGCTGCCGACGGCGTTGTTCCTGATCGTGAGCTTCTTCGACTACGACCGCACGGGGATCTACCCGGCGTTCATCCTCGACAGCTACCGCGAGATCTTCACCAGCGCATCGACCCTGCGCGTCTACTGGAGCACGCTGAAATTCGCGCTGATCGTCTGGGCCATCACGCTCTTCCTCGGTTTCAACGTCGCATATTTTCTCATCTTCCATGTGCGCAGCGCCAAGCTGCGCATCGTCTTCTTTCTGCTCTGCGCCATTCCCTTCTTCACGTCCGCCATCATCCGCACCATCGCGTGGATCCCGTTCCTCGGACGGACCGGCGCCTTCAACCAGGCGGTGATGGGCCTCGGGCTCACCGACCGTCCCCTGGACTTCCTGCTGTTCTCCGATTTCTCCGTCGTGATCGCCTACGTGCACCTCTACACGCTGCTGATGATCGGCCCGATCGCCAACTCGCTCTCCAAGATCGATCGCGCGCTGGTGGAGGCGGCGCGCGACGCCGGCGCCAGCCGCTGGCAGACGATGGTCAACGTGATCATTCCCCTCAGCAAGACCGGGATCGCACTCGGCTCCATCCTCGTCGTCACGCAGGTTATGGGCGACTACTTCGTCGTGCGCGCAATGAGCGGCGGACAGAGCGCCTCGATCGTCTCCGCGCTCTCCGTCGAGATCCAGGCCATGCAGTATCCGCCGGCTGCCGCCAACGCCATGGTGCTCGTGGTTGTCGTCGCCATCATGGTTGCCTGTCTGATGCGCATCGTCGACGTACGCAAAGAGCTCGTGAAGTAAGCGGTGCCGGCAATGAGCGAGCCCCACATTCCCCGGCAGAACCCCATCGATGCGCGGCCGTGGACGTTCTACGCGCTCGCAACCCTGTTCGGGCTCTATCTGCTTTTCCTCTACGGCACCATGCTGGTGATCTACACGCTGGCCTTCCAGGGGCCGAACGGAGGCGTCACCTTTCCTCTCGTCGGCGTCTCGCTCGACTGGTTCCGCGACGTCTGGCGCCCGGGCCAGATGGCCAACATCCCCGTCTCTTTCGGGCGCTCCATGGCGCTGGCGAGCCTCGTGAGCCTGCTGACCGTGGTGATCTCCGTGGCGGGTGGGCTCGCCTACCGGCGGCCGTTCCCGGGCGCGGGCGCCGTCTTCTACATCGTGATCTCGAGCCTCGTCATGCCGAGCCTGCTCGTGGGATTCGGCATCGGGCTCGGCTTCCAGTTCCTGGGGCTTCAGCCCGATCTTTTCACCTCCGCGCTCGGCGCGCAGCTGACCTGGACGCTGCCCTTCGGCATCCTCGCCATGTTCGCCGTCGTCAACCGCTTCAATCGCGCCTGGGAGGAGGCCGCCACCGACCTTGGCGCCTCGCCCTGGCAGCGCCTGCGCTACGTCACGCTGCCGATTCTGATGCCCGGCATCCTCGGCGTCGCGCTCAGCGCCTTCACGCTCTCCTATGACGAGTATGCGCGCACCACGCTCACCATCGGTGCCCGCAACACCCTCCCCCTCGAGATCTACGCGCTCATCTCCAGTGCTACGACGCCGATGCTGTTTGCGCTCGGCACGCTGACGACTGCCGTCTCGTTCCTGCTGATCGGCGTCACGCTCGCGATTGTGCTGCACATGCAGCGCCGCCGCGAATGGGCGTCGCTCGCCTGACCTGTTCCTGGAGGGTGCATGGACCCGCTCTATGATGTCGAACTCGTAGCCGTCACCAAGCGCTATGGCAGCACCGTCGCGGTCGACGATATCTCGCTGCGCGTGCCCAAGGGCGGCTATTGCTGCCTGCTGGGCCCCAGCGGCTGCGGCAAGACCTCGACGCTGCGCATGATCGCGGGACACGAGGGGATCAGCGAGGGCGACCTCCTGATCGACGGGCGCAACGTCACCGACCTGCCGCCATCCGCCCGCGGCACGGCCATGATGTTCCAGAACTACGCGCTGTTCCCGCATCTCAACTGTCTCGACAACGTCGCCTTCGGCCCGAAGATGCGCGGCGTCGCGAAAACCGAGCGCCACCGGCGCGCGCGCGAGTTCCTCGACCTCGTGCAGATGGGCGACTACGCCGCGCGGCAGCCGGCCCAGCTCTCGGGCGGCCAGCAGCAGCGCATCGCGCTCGCACGCGCCCTCATCATGCAGCCGCGCGTGCTGCTCCTGGACGAGCCGCTCTCGGCGCTCGACCCGTTCCTGCGCGTGCGCATGCGCGAGGAGCTTAGGCGCCTGCAGCGCGAGCTCGAGATCACGTTCGTCCACGTCACTCACGCCCAGGACGAGGCGATGGCGCTCGCCGATCTCATGGTGGTCATGGACGGCGGCAAGATCAAGCAGACCGGCTCGCCGGCCGAGGTGTTCGAGCAGCCGGCGAGTGCGTTCGTGGCACGCTTCATCGGCGGCCACAACGTGCTGCCTTGGAAGGACAGCATGATCGCGGTGCGCACCGACCAGTGCAGCATCGAGAACCCCGCCGGGGCCGCGGGCCTCAAGGGCCGCGTCTCCAACGTGGAATACCAGGGCCCCACCATCCGCGTCGCGCTGACGACGGGCGACGGACTCGAGGCGGCCGCCGTGCTGCGCGACCACGTCTTCAAGGAGCATCCCGTATCCACGGGAGACGAGGTGACGCTGTCCTGGCCCGAGCACTGCGCCCACCGCCTCGCGGCCTGACGCGCGCGGGACACCTCTGGTTGCGCCGGCCTTCAGCTGGCACTATCGGACAAGCGACACTGCGAGAGGGGCGCCATGGCCGACACCGGGCTTCACGATCTGACCCTTGCCGAGGCATCGGCCCTGATCGGGGCGCGCAAGCTCTCGCCCGTCGAGTACACGAAGGCCCTCATCGCGCGCACGGATGCGCTCGAGCCGCAGCTCAATGCCTACATCACCCGCACGAGCGAGGCGGCGATGGAGGCGGCCGCGGCCGCCGAAGCCGAGATCGCGCGCGGCAACCGGCGCGGGCCGCTGCACGGCATCCCCTTCGCCGTAAAGGATATCTACGACACCGCCGGCGTGCTCACCTCCGGACACTCGCGAACCTGCATCGACCGTATTCCGGGAAAGGACTCGACCGCGGTGGCCAGGCTGCGGGCGGCCGGCGCCGTGCTGTTGGGCAAGCTCGCCACGCACGAGTTTGCCCACGGCGGGCCGTCGTTCGACCTGCCCTGGCCGCCGGCGCGCAACCCCTGGAATACCGCGCACTTCACAGGCGGCTCGTCGTCGGGCTCGGGAGCAGCGATTGCGGCTGGCCTCGCTCCGGCGAGTCTGGGGTCCGATACGGGCGGATCGATCCGCGGCCCCGCCGGCCTGTGCGGCATCGCGGGGCTCAAGCCCACCTATGGCCTCGTGAGCCGCGCGGGCGTGCTGCCCAACTCTTACTCCTACGATCACTGCGGGCCGATGGCGCGAACGAGCGAGGACTGTGCGCTCATCCTCAACGCGGTCGCCGGTCATGATCCGGCCGACCCGGCTTCCGCGCTGCAGCGCCCAGGCGACTTCACGGCCGGCCTGAAGCTCGGCATCAAGGGCATGCGCATCGGCGTCGTGCGCCACTTCTGGGACAAGGACCAGCCCGTGTCCGCCGATCTGGCGGCCGCGCTGGACACCGCGATCGGCCTGTTGCGGGAGCTCGGCGCATCGGTCGAGGACGTCACGCTGAGACCGCTGCGCTCCTACTCCGACGTCAAGATCGTGGCGGCCGAGAGCGAACTCTTCTCGCTGCACCTTCCCGAGCTTATCGCCAGACCCGAGCAGTTCGGCCAGGACTTCAGGGCGCGCAGCCTCGCCGCCTGCCTGTTCACGGCAGAGGACTACGTGCGCGCGAGCCGGGAGCGGCGCGCGATCCTGGCGGAGATGCGCCCCCTCTATCGTCGTTTCGACCTTTTCCTGACGGCCAACACCTCGGCGGCGCCCCGCCTCGACAAGCACGATACCCTCTCGTTCTGGACGCGGCCGAACCTGACGTCGCCCTTCAACTGCACCGGCGGGCCGGCGCTGGCCCTGCTGTGCGGCTTCACGCGCGAGGGCTTGCCTCTCTCGCTGCAGATCGCGGGTCGCCCGTTCGACGACGCGCGCGTGCTGCGGGCAGGCGATGCGTTCGAGCGGGCGATCGGCCTCTACAAGCGCCGCCCCACGCTTGTGCCAGGGGCGAAGCCGGGCGCCATCGATCCGAAGCCCTGGGTGCCCGACACTTCGGCCGTCGAGCCGGCGGTGCGCGTCCTCGCCGAGAACGCCGCGATGCGCGCGGGCCTGCGTCTCCCCGGGCACATCATGGAGGAGCTCGTTGCGGTTGCGCCCTGGGCGCTCGCCATGGCGCGGCGGCTCAACCGCCATCATCCGCGCGAGGCGGAGACCGCCTCCATCTTCGACCCCGGCCGCGACATCGACTGATCAGACCAGGTTGCGCCGGAGTCCGAGCCGCTGCGCAGCCTGCTCCATGTCGCGGCCGATCGCGCCGTGCAAAGACGGGCGCCACGGCGCCCGTCACCCTACCTTGCCAACGGCGAAAACCTACGCCGGCGAGAAGCCGGCGATCGCCTTCACCTCCAGGAACTCCTCGAGGCCGAATTTGCCCCACTCGCGGCCATTGCCCGATTGCTTGTAGCCGCCAAAGGGCGCCGCCCGCTCGTTTGGCACACCGTTGATGTTGACGTTGCCGGCGCGCAGCTCGCGAGCAACCTTGCGGGCGCGCTCCGTGTCGCCCGACCACACGTATCCGGCGAGCCCGTACGGTGTGTCGTTGGCGATCGTCACCGCCTCGGCCTCGTCCTTGTATCCCATGATCGACAGCACCGGGCCGAAGACCTCCTCCCGCGCGATCGTCATGTCGTTGGTCACGTCGGCGAACACCGTGGGACGCACATAGAATCCCTTGTTGAGGCCCTCGGGACGGCCGAGGCCGCCGATGACCAGCGTCGCCCCCTCGTCGATGCCCTTCTTGATGAGGCCCTGGATCTTCTCCCACTGGATCTGGTTGACGACGGGTCCCATCGTCGTGCCTTCGGCCTTGGGATCGCCGGCCTTGGCCTTCTCCGCGACCGCCTTGGCCATCGCCGCGGCTTCCTTCATCTTGACCTGGGGCACCAGCATGCGGGTCGGCGCGTTGCACGACTGGCCGGAATTGTTGAAGCAATGCGCCACGCCGCCCGCGATCGCCTTCTGCAGGTCGGCATCGTCGAGGATGATGTTGGGCGACTTGCCTCCAAGCTCCTGGCTGACGCGCTTGACGGTCGGCGCCGCCCGCTGGGCCACGTCGATGCCGGCCCGCGTCGAGCCGGTGAACGAGATCATGTCGATGCCGGGATGCTCGGCCATCGCCGCGCCCACTTCGGGCCCGAGGCCGTTCACGAGATTGAACACGCCCTTGGGCACGCCGGCCTCATGGAGGATCTCGGCGAAGATCAGCGCCGAGGTCGGCGTGTACTCCGAGGGCTTCAGGATCATCGTGCAGCCCGCGGCAAGCGCCGGTGCCACCTTGCAGGCGATCTGGTTGAGCGGCCAGTTCCACGGCGTGATCATGCCGATGACGCCGACCGGCTCGCGCACGACCGTGGCCGAGCCCAGCGGCTCCTCGAACTTGTAGGTCTTGAGCACGTCGATGGTGGTGAGGATGTGCCCGAGCCCGGCACCCGCCTGCGCCCTCTCGGCCAGGGTGGTCGGCGCACCCATCTCGTCGGAGATGGCGGCCCCGATCTCCTTGAGGCGCTTCTTGTAGGCGTCTGCGATCCGGGTCAGCAGCGCCACCCGCTCATCCCGGCTCGTCCGGGAGAAGGTGACGAATGCGCGCCTGGCGGCGGCGACAGCCTTGTCCACGTCCGCCTTGGTGCCGAGCGCGATGTCGTACATCGCCTCCTCCGTCGCAGGATTAACGACGGGGCGCGTCTTCTTTCCTGCGGGCTCAACCCAGGCGCCATCGATATAGAACTTCAGCCGATTGACCATGATCGCGACCTTTCCGAGCGTGGCATGTACTTGGTTGACCGAGCGGACAACCACCCGGAGCTAAGATAGACGGCCTGCGTCCGCGGTGCCATCGCCCAGGAGCCATTCGCGGCGACCCGGGGCCAGCACAGTTGACCTCGGCAGCAAATCCAAGTCCTCAGGGGCCGCGGCGGCCGCCGCTACAGATCTCCCGGACCTTGATTTTATTGGATGTTCCGCTTGGATGGTGCCCAGGAAAGGACTCGAACCTTCACGAGCTTTCGCCCGCTAGTACCTGAAACTAGTGCGTCTACCAATTCCGCCACCTGGGCAGGGGCATCCGCGCCGCCGTG
>JBGGME010000021.1:0-27054 GCA_041288195.1 Hyphomicrobiaceae bacterium | reverse complement strand
AGCCGCAGCCGCCGGAGTTCCAGGAATGACGGAGCACCGGACATGAAGGCGCTGGCGCTGATCGGCTCGGTCCTGGGCCTGCTGGTTCTGCGCCAGCCGTTGCTGGTGGTGCTGCTTGCGGCCGCTGCCTGCGTTCACCTGCTCTGGGGGCGCGGCAACCTCGAGGACATCGTCGAGGACATGTGGGTGGGGCTCGACAAGGAGGTGATCCTGTCGATCCCGCTGTTCATCCTGTGCGGCAACGTCATGACGCGCGGCTCCATCGCGCAGCGGCTGATCCGCATCCTGTCCACGCTGACGAAGCCCATGCCGGGCGGGCTGGCGGTCGCCACCATCCTCTCGTGCGCCGTGTTCGCCGCCATCTCCGGCTCCTCGATCGTCACCATGCTGGCGATCGGTGCCGTGATGTATCCGGCCATGCGCCAGGCGGGCTACGACAACAAGTTCTCGCTCGGCGCCATCATGTCGGGCGGCACGCTCGGCATCATCATCCCGCCCTCGATCCCGATGATCATCTACGGGCTGGTGACGGAGACCTCGGTCACGGACCTGTTCGCCGCGGGCTTCGGCCCGGGCCTGCTCATCACCTTCGTGCTGTCGGCCTACTCGGTGTGGTTCAACTGGAACATGCCGACCGCGCGCTTCGACTGGGCCGAGTTCCGCGTCGCCTTCCGCGAGGGGATCTGGGCGGCGATGATGCCGGTGATCCTGCTCGGCGGCATCTATTCGGGCTATTTCACGGCGACCGAGGCGGCGGCCGTCGCTCTCGCCTACTCGCTGCTGGTGGAGATCCTCGTCCACAAGGAGCTCAAGCTCGGCGACTTCTACGGCGTCGTGCTCGAGGCCTCCAAGCTCGGCGGCTCGCTGTTCCCGCTGATCGCCGTGGCGCTGAGCCTCAACATCATCCTGACCGAGAACCGCGTGCCGCAGAGCCTCGTCGAATTGATGCAGGGCTATATCTCGAGCCCGGTCATGTTCATGCTGCTCGTCAACGTCCTGCTGTTGATCGTCGGCTGCCTGATGACGACGGGGGAGGCGATCCTGGTGCTTGCGCCCCTGCTGGCGCCGCTGGCGCAGTCCTACGGCTACGACAAGGTGCTGTTCGGCCTGATCATGATCCTCAACCTCGAGATCGGCTACCTGACGCCGCCCGTGGGCCTCAACCTGATCGTGGCCATGAGCGCCTTCAAGCAGAGCTTCGGCCTGTTGTGCCAGGCCGCCATCCCCTTCATCGGCCTGATGATCGTCTGCCTCGTCATCGTCATCTGGCAGCCCTGGATCGCCATGTTCCTGGTGACGGGGAAGTTCTAGGCCGCATGCGTGCAGGCAGGGACCTGCCGTTGGGCGCCACTGCCGCCAAAAACGCGCACTTTGCACTCCCAGCCGATCGTGGACGGGCGCCGCGATCATGGTCCGGCGCGGTTTCGACTCAGATACGACTCGGGGCTCGTCAAGACCCAGGGAGAGCAACCATGGCGACGTACCCCTACGGCGAGCTGCGGAAAGGCTACGCGGACCTCTGGGCGAGGATGGAGATTCCGGCGGGCCGGCGGCTCGCAGCCACCGACGCCCGCGTGCGCGCCATCGCCGACGGCAAGGCCCGATACGACCAGGTGGCGAATGCGACCGGCGTGCCCTGGTACGTGATCGGCATCATTCACGAGATGGAAGGCGGGCTGAACTTCACGACCCACCTTCACAACGGGGACCCGCTGACCCGGCGCACGGTCCAGGTCCCGGCCGGCCGCCCGCCCACCGGGATGCCGCCCTTCCAATGGGAGGAAAGCGCCGTCGACGCGCTCAACTTCGATGGGTTCGCCGCGGTCAAGCTGTGGTCGATCGAGCGGATCGCCTACCAGCTCGAGGCCTACAACGGATGGGGCTACCGCTCGCGCAATACGAGGGTCAACAGCCCCTACCTCTGGAGCGCCACCAACAACTACCAGAAGGGGAAGTTCGTCCGCGACGGCGTGTTCGATCCGAACGCCGTGAGTGCACAGATCGGTGCCATGGCGCTCCTGCGCCGGCTCATGGACCTGGAGGGGGTGAACATCCCTGCCGAGGATGACGTTCCCCTTCCCGTCGCGCCGCCGCCGCCGGCCGACGCCGACCTTTCGAAGGCGGACTATCCCGGCGTCGTCGTGCGGCTCAACCATCCCAATCCGGCCGTGGTCGTGCTGCTGCAGAGGAGACTGAATCAGCTGGGCTGTTGGTCCAAGATAGACTCCAAGGGAAAGGCCGTGCCTCTCGATGTGGATGGCGACTTCGGTGCTCTTACGGCCGCGGCGGTCAAGCTGTTTCAGGCACGATCATTCGACGCCGACGGTAGGCCGCTGTCGGTTGACGGCGCTGTCGGGCGAGCCACCTGGTCCGCTCTGTTCGGCGATGCGGCCGTCACGCCACCCACGCCTTCGGCTCCCCCAAGCGACCTGCTGCGCAGGGTCGTCGAGGTCGCGACAAGCGAGGAGCAGCAGCATGTGCGCGAGGTTCCGCTCGGCTCCAACAGGGGACCGAGGGTCGATCAATACCTGCGCGCCGCCGGCATCGATCCGACCACGGGCAGCTTCCCCTGGTGCGCGGGCTTCATCGTGTGGTGCTTCGACAATGCGGCGCGAGGACTGGGCGTTGCCTCGCCCGTGCCGCGCACGGCGGGCGTGCACGACATGTGGCAGAAGGCCGGCCGCGCCGGGTTCCGGCGGATCGCGCAAGACACGGCCGTCTCGGACCCGAGCCAGGTGCAGCCGGGCCACGTGTTCTTCATCGATACCGGCGAGGGGCACGGGCACGTGGGCCTGGTCGTGGGCCGCAACGGCGGCGACCTGCTGACGATCGAAGGCAACACCAACGAACTCGGCGGCCGCGAGGGCGTCGGCGTCTTCGCGCGCACGCGACCCATACGCCAAGCGACCCTTGGCTTCGTCGAGTTCAACGCACGGTAGCCGTTACAGCCGCACCTCGACCAGGTAGGGCCCCTGGGACTTGAGGCCGGCGTTGAGGCCCTTGATCAGCTGCTCGCAGGTCTGCGCCCGCGAGGCCTCCACGCCCATGCCGCGGGCGAGCGACACCCAGTCGATGTCGGGCCGGCCGAGCGAGAGCATGTCGACGGCGCGCGGGCCGGGGTTCCTGACGCCCACATTGGTGAGCTCGCCACGCAGGATATTGTAGGTGCCGTTGGCGAAGATCACCGTGGTGACGGCGAGGCCCTCGCGCGCCATGGTCCACAGCGACTGCAGCGTGTACATGGCGCTGCCGTCGCCGACGAGCGCGATCACCTTGCGGTCGGGGCAGGCGATGGCGGCGCCGACGGCGACCGGCGTGGCGTAGCCGATCGAGCCGCCGCGGTTGTTGATCCAGTCGTGCGGCGGGGCGCCGGCCGTCTCGGGGAAGAACTCGCGGCCCGTCGTGATGCTCTCGTCGATGACGATGGCGTTGTCGGGCAGCATGGCGCCGAGGATGGAGGCGATTGCCGGCGGGGCGATCGGGCCCGACGGAAGCGCAGGCCGCCTCGGTGCGGCGACGCCGGCTGGGGCCACGCCGATGGCGTCGAGCTCGATGGCGAGCGCCTCGAGCGCCGCCTCCATGTCGTCCTCGAGCCCCGCGAGCTTGGTCGACTTGGCGTCCTTCGGCATCAGCAGGCTCGGCTTGTCCGGATAGGCGAAGAACGCGACCGGCTCGCGCGCGCCCACCAGCACCAGGTTGCCCGCCTTGCGCATCACGGCAAGCGCGCTCTCGACGACGTAGGGGATGCGGTGCACCTGGACGCGGCCGGCCCCGCGCTCGAGGCGGGTGTTGGCGCCCTCGGTGAGAATGCCGCAGCCGGTCTTGGCGGCGATCCGGCCTGCAAGCTCCAGGGGGCGCTGGCGCAGCGCGTCGCCGCCCATCAGCAGGGTCGCCTTCTTGCTCTCGCGCAGCATGGCGGCGGCAGCCTTCACGGCCTCCTCCGACACCTTGGGCGCCGCGGGCGGGGGTGTTGCCTCGACGATAGCGTCGGCGGGGCCCCAGGCGGTGTCGGCCGGCAGGATCAGCGTGGCGATGCGGCCGGGGCGCTGCCGCGCGGCCTCGATCGCCAGCGCGCCGTCCGCCGCAATCGTGCGCGAGCTGGGCGAGGTCTTGACCCAGTGCGACATGGGGGCCGCCACGCCCTCGATGTCGGCGGTCAGCGGGGCGTCGTGCGCGATGTGGTAGGTGGCGTGCTCGCCGACGATGTTGACGATGCCGGAGCTGGCCTTCTTGGCGTTGTGCAGGTTGGCGAGCCCGTTGGCGAGGCCGGGGCCCAGGTGCAGCAGGGTCGAGGCGGGGCGCCCGAGCATGCGGTAGTAGCCGTCGGCCGCCCCCGTCACCACGCCCTCGAACAGGCCCAGCACGCAGCGCATGCCCGGCACCTTGTCGAGCGCCGCCACGAAGTGCATCTCGGACGTGCCGGGGTTGGTGAAGCACACGTCGACGCCGCCCGCCAGCAGCGTCCGCACCAGGCTCTCCGCCCCGTTCATCTGTTCGGCCATGTAGCGTGTGCTCCCCATCGAAGCGAAGGCCGCCCGTGCAGGCTCCCAAGCCGAGGCTAATCGGAATTGGCAGGACGATCCACCCATCAGCCCAGTCTTGCGTGTCCCCGGCCGGAGCGCGACAGCGCGCAGAGCCGGGGTCTTGACGGGGCAAGGTCCCGGATTGCCTCGCCTTGGCTCGGCATCCGGGAATGCAGTATTCGGAGATAGCGTAGCCTACACCCAGCCCATCAGCTCGCGCCGCACGACGGCCTCGATGACGTGCATGCCGCCCTCGCCGTCGTTGAGGCAGGGGACGTAGGTGAACCTCTCGCCGCCGTTGCCGAGGAACACGGTTCGGTTCTCCATGTCGAGCTCCTCCAGCGTCTCCAGGCAGTCGGCAGAGAAGCCGGGGGCGACGACGGCGAGGCGCTTGACGCTGGCCTTCGCCAGGCGCTCGACCTCCTCGATGGTGTAGGGCTTCAGCCATTCCTCGTTGCCGAAACGCGACTGGAAAGCCGTGTGCCAGCGCTCTCCGCTCCAGCCCAGCGCCTCATGCAGGAGCCGCGAGGTCTTCTGGCACTGGCAGTGGTAAGGGTCGCCGGCGTCGAGGTAGCGCTGCGGCATGCCATGGAAGGACGCGAGGACCGCCTCCGGCTCGAAGTCGAGCCCGGCGAGGTGCGCGCGGATCGAGGCGGCCACGGCGTCGATATAGACGGGATCGTCGTGGTAGGCCGGCGCCACCCGCACGGCCGGCTGCCAACGCAGCTGCATGAGCGCGCGGAAGGCTTCGTCGCAGGCCGTCGCCGTCGTGGCCGCGGCGTACTGCGGATAGAGCGGCACCAGCAGCAGGCGGTCGCAGCCCCGCTTCTGCAGCGCCTCGATGCGGGAGGCGGTGGAGGGGTTGGCGTAGCGCATCGCCCAGTCGACGATGATCCTCTCGTCGCCGAGCCGGGCCGAGAGCTTCTTTGCCTGCGAGCGCGTGATGGTCTTGAGCGGGCCTTCGTCAAGCTCCGTGTTCCAGATCTTGGCGTAGTCCTTGCCCTTGCGGCCGGGGCGGACAGTCAGGATGATAAGATTGAGGATCGGCCACCACTTCCAGCGCGGCAGCTCGATCACGCGCTGGTCGGAGAGGAACTGCTTGAGATAGCGCCGCATCGGCCAGTAGCCGGTGGCGTCGGGCGTGCCGAGGTTGAGCAGGAGGACGCCGACGCGGCCGCTCTCGACCGGCGGATGGCCGGCCGGCCGATGACGCTCGTCGGGCTCAGCGCCGGAGCCCGGCATCGCCGTCGCTCGCCGAGCCCGGACGGCCGACGCCTTCATAGATGAAGCCGCGCTGGGCCATCTCCTTGGGACGATAGATGTTGCGCAGGTCGACGACCACGGGGCGCTTGAGCAGCTTGCGCACCCGCTCGAGGTCGAGGGCGCGGAACGCGTCCCACTCCGTGACGATGACGAGGGCGTCCGCGCCGTCGATGCAGCTGTAGGCGTTGTCGGCGTACTCGACGTTCTCGAGCACGCTTTGGGCCTGCTTCATGCCCTCGGGATCGTAGGCGCGCACCTTGGCGCCGGCATCCTGCAGCGCCGTGATGAGGGCAATGGACGGCGCGTCGCGCATGTCGTCGGTGTTGGGCTTGAAGGTCAGCCCCAGCACGGCGATCGTTGAGCCGCGCACGCTGCCGCCGCAGGCGGCGATCACCTTGCGCCCCATGGCGCGCTTGCGGTGGTCGTTGACGGATGCCACCGTCTCCACGATCCGGCAGGACGTCCCGAAGTCGCGCGCGGTCTGCATCAGGGCCATGGCGTCCTTGGGGAAGCAGGAGCCGCCGAAGCCCGGACCGGCGTTGAGGAACTTCGAGCCGATGCGGTTGTCGAGGCCGATGCCGCGCGCCACGTCCTGCACGTCTGCGCCGGCTTGCTCGCACAGGTCGGCGATCTCGTTGATGAAGGTGATCTTGGTGGCGAGGAAGGCGTTGGCCGCGTACTTGATGAGCTCGGCCGTGCGCCGGCTGGTGAACAGCAAGGGGTCGCGGTTGAGATAGAGCGGGCGGTAGACGTCGGCCAACACCGTGCGGGCGCGCTCGTCGTCGGTGCCGACCACGATGCGGTCCGGGAGCTTGAAGTCGCGGATGGCCGCACCCTCGCGCAGGAACTCCGGATTGGAGACGACGGCGAAGTCGGCGTCGGGCCGCGCCTCGGCGATGATGCGCGCCACCTCGTCGCCGGTGCCGACGGGGACGGTCGACTTGGTGACGATCACCTTGTAGCCGTTGAGCACGTCGGCGATCTCGCGGGCGGCCTTGAAGACGTAGGAGAGGTCGGCGTGGCCGTCGCCGCGGCGGGAGGGCGTGCCGACGGCGATGAAGATCGCCTCGGCGGCCTTGGCGGGCTCCACCAGGCTGGTCGAGAAGAACAGCCGCTCCTCGCGCACGTTCTTGGCAACGAGCTCCGCGAGGCCCGGCTCGAAGATCGGCATCTCGCCGCGGGAGAGCGCAGCGATCTTGTCTGGGTCCTTGTCGACGCAGGTCACGACGTGGCCGAAGTCGGCAAAGCAGGCGCCCGAGACGAGGCCCACGTACCCGGAGCCGATCATTGCTATGCGCATGTGTATCTCATTTCGAAGGATGTCGTTGCCGACGCGCGCAGCTTGTAAGCGGTGGCGATGTCTCCGTCATAGGCTCGGCTCGCCAATGCATTAACGCCTTGCTGGGGGCCCTGGCGAGGCCGCTTTCACTCCGCCCTGCAACAAGAGCGCGCCGCGGCGGCACCGATCGAGCAAGGAACGCGCTGCACCGGGAGCGTTCCCCGGCCCCGCAAGCCTGTTGCCCCGGCAACCGACAGACAGGGCCGCGCCCCATTGTCCGGGGCTCGTGGGAATGCGAAGCCTTATGCCGCGTCCACTTCACAAACAAGGGGCGGGAAGCTTGTATCGCGCTGGGGCTACCGGCGCCGGGAACGCCGGACTGCCGGCGACGCGCCCAGGGCGGGCGCCGCAGCCGTGCTCCGCTCCCGCTCTGCGGGCGTCTCGGCCGCCTTGGGGACAGCCTCGGCCCGCGCCAGGGCCGCCAGGCAGGCGGCGTTGGTCCAATAGAGATGCACGCGCTCCTCGAGGTCTTGCGGCCGCTCGGCAAACAGCCTCTCCCCACGCGGCCTGGCCTGGGCACTGAGCTCGTCCTGGCAGGTTCGGCAGAGCTTCGCCAGGGCCTCGACGTCCCCCACCTCGAGGTGCTTTCCGGCCTGCTCGCTGACGAACGCAAGGAGCACCGCGAAGTCGTGGTCCTCCCCCAGCAGGCGGGACAGCTCCTTGGCCTCGCTCGCGCGCGCCGACATCGCCTCCGGCCAACCCCGGGAGAGCAGCGACATGTGCCGCCAGTGCTGCTGCACCTTCTTGCGCCAGGCGTGGAAGGCCTCGTCGCTCGGCTTCTCGTAGGCATGGCGGAAGGCCTTGCGGGCCTTGCGGTAGGTGTCCTCGAGCCCCTCGGCGATGTGCTCGAGGGTGATTGCACCGACGGCCCGCCCCCCGAACAGGCGACTGGCCTGCTCGAGGCGGGACAAGGCCTGGCGCTTGGTGTCCTCGCCGGCGCGCCGGCGGCCGATGCGGCCTTGCGCCAGCAACTTGCGCACTTGGGCGGCCGCTCCATTGGGGAGAGGGCCGAACCGGGTTTCCAATTTGCCCAGCGTCTGCTGCATGACATGCAGGTCGCGCGCGCCCGCGAGCATGCGCCCGATCCCGACCAGGCGGTCGGTCTCGCGGCGGTAGGTGGTCTCTGCAACGCCCGGGCGAACCAGCCGCAGAAGCGCCCGCAGCCGCTTCAGGCAGCGCCGTGCATCGTGGATGGCGACGGCGGGGTCGTCCTTTTTGCCGGCGAGCTTGGCTGCGGCGATGTCGATCTGCTCGAGGCCGATGCGGCGCACGCCGTCGGCAATAGGCTCCTGGAGCTTGAACCTATAGGTCATGCGTCAACCGGGGGCAGGCTGGGTCGTCGGTGCGTTCCTCGGCCATCCAACATGACAACATTGTCACAATCCACAGGCCCCACGGCTGGCCGTGGTGACATGTTACCGCGCGGGGGTGGCTCAGCCCTTAACGCGCTCGGCCCATGCAACCCACTGGCGAACCCGCGCAACGGGATCGGCGTGGGTGAAGAAGTCCGTGATCACCGCGACGCTGTCGGCGCCGGCCGCAACGACCCCGTCCGCCCGTTCCGGCGTGATCCCGCCGATGGCCACCAGCGGCAATGCCCCGATGCGCCCCTTCCACTCTGCGAGCCGGGCAAGCCCCTGCGGCGCCCATTTCATGACCTTGAGTTTGGTCTCGTAGATGGGGCCCAGCGCCACGTAGTCGGGCCTGGCGGCAAGCGCGATGGCGAGCTCCTCCGCGCTGTGGGTGGAGATGCCAAGCCGCACGCCCTTGGCGTGGATGGCCCCCACGTCGGCCGCGGCCAGGTCCTCCTGGCCCAGGTGGATGTAGTCGGCGCCCAGTGCCAGCGCGTCGCGCCAGTAGTCGTTGACGATCAACTGGCAGCCGTGCCGGGCGCACACCTTCAGACCCTCGACGATCTCGTGCCGGACGCGCTCGGGCGCGGCATCCTTGAGGCGCAGCTGGACCGTCTTGACCCCGAGCGGCACCAGGCGCTCGAGCCAGGCAAGGTCCGGCACGATCGGGTAGAAGACGTTGAGGCCGCCAGCCTTCATGACCATGTCCTGGCGCCCGTCATTTGCGGTCGAGGTTGAAGAACGGCGTGCCCGCCACCGGCGTCGACGGCACCGCCATGTCGCGCACCTCCATCAGCCCGGCCTCGTAGGCCGTGCGCCCCGCCTCGACGGCGGCGGCAAAGGCGCGTGCCATGCGCACCGGGTCGGCGGCGGCGGCCACCGCCGTGTTGAGCAGCACGCCGTCGAAGCCCATCTCCATGGCCTGCGCCGCCTGCGAGGGCGCGCCGATGCCGGCATCGATGATGAGCGGCACGCTCGGGAAGTACTGCCGGATCGATCTCAGCGCGTAGGGGTTGGCGAGGCCGCGGCCCGTGCCGATCGGCGCCCCCCAGGGCATCAGCACCTCGCAGCCCGCATTCAGCAGGCGCTCGGCGGCCACCAGGTCCTCGGTGGTATAGGGCAGCACCTTGAAGCCGTCCTTGGCGAGTGCGGTTGCCGCCTCGACGAGCCCGAACAGGTCGGGCTGCAGCGTGTCGTCGTTGCCGATCACCTCGAGCTTGAGCCAGTCCGTGCCGAACAGCTCGCGCGCCATCTGCGCGGTGGTGATGGCCTCCTTGGGCGTGCGGCAGCCGGCCGTATTGGGCAATACGCGCACGCCCAGCTCCTTGATGAGGTCGAAGAAGCGCGCCCCCGTGTTGCCTCTGGCCTGCTCGCGACGCACCGACACGGTGACGAGGGAGACGCGCGAGGCCTTCACGGCTTCGCTCATGGCCTGCGGCGATGGATAGCGGGCAGTGCCCAGCAGCAGCCGCGAGGACAGCTCCACGCCGTAGAGCGTGAAAGGTGCAGCGGCAGAGATCTTGGTGTCGATGTGGTTCATGGGCTCTTGCCGGCCCGGCGCGACTGCGGGCTCGAGACGCAATGGTATTTCATCCCCGGCCATCTCTCAACGATTGGGCGCAGCCGGCTGGGTTGCCGAGGGCGCAAGGCCGGGGTCAAGGGCCAAGCTCGAGTTACTGAGCTACTGCAGTGCGGCGAGGGCCTGGCCGAAGCCCGCGAGCGAGATCGGGATGCCGATGCCGGCCTCCTCGCTCTGGAAGATGATGAATACGGCCGTCTTGCCGTTCTTCAGCTGTTCGATGAGGGGAGGCTCGGCGACGACCTGGGCGTAGCAGGCAAAGCTGTGGCAGCGCACGAACGGCGCGTGCCCGACGTCCTTGTCGTCGATCTTGAGCCCGAGACCCGGGGGAAGCAGCACGCCGAGCGGCGCGAACACGCGCAGCACGCGCCGGCCGTCGGAGAACTTCTGGAAGTAGACCGTGAGGCCGATGTTGTTGCGGTCCTCGGCGGTGACGCTCTGCACCAGGGCGCAGATCTCGTTCTTGGCGCCGGGCGGGGGCGGCTTGCACACCACCTGCCAGTCCCCATGCTGAGCCTTGACCGTGCCTCCCTCCGGTGCCTGCTGGGCGACGGCGAGGTTGGTGCAGCCCACGAGCAGCGCCAGTGCCAGGCAACCCAGTGCCAGTCCACCCAGAGCCACGCGCCATCGCCTCCTGCACGGGGTGGGGAGAAGATGGGAGGCGCCGTGAGCCGAGTTGAGCAAGCGCATTACCTTTGCCGGGCGAGCCCTGCGGGCCGGTCGAACCCCGCGCGTCGCAGGGTATCGCAGCCGGCACTATCGCACGAACGGTCCGTGGCGGGTGGTGGCCGTTTGTGTGTTCAACGATTCCGGCCAAAATGGGACTTGCCGTTTTGGGGTCAGACCCCGTCGCGACGCCGGAGCGGCAATCTGTGGAGGTGCTATGGGGTCTTTGACCCCAGCGCCCTGCCCCGCTCCACAAGAACCTCGCGTGGAAATGCCGCAGCCGGGCGGCCTTGAGTCCCCGTCGCGGCGTGTGTTTGGTGACACGGTCGAGTGGGGTCTCTGGTGAAGAATTGGGCGGTGCGGCGTCGTCGGTGTGGCGGGGGCGGCGGGCGTCGGCGTAATATGAGTCCCGAGGGTGCAATGGGTGCGTGCCGGGGGCCGCGGGGACCGGTGCGAAGGCGCGCCAGGCAGATGCCGGCAGCGACAACTGGGGAGCGAGCTTGATGGTCAACGGCAGCCTGCGGGAGAGGATGCGGGCAAGGGTGCGAGCAGCGGTGCTCGGGGCGCTCTCTGCGGGCCTGGGCTCATTGGCGGCAGTCGGCCCGGCAGCGGCCGGCACCGGCCAGCCCTCGCCCAAGCAGATGGGCTTCCAGACGGCGGTCACGCCTGTCGCGCACGACATCCACTGGCTGCACGACTACGTCAACATCATCATCTTCGCCATCACGGTGTTCGTCCTGGTGCTGATGCTCTACGTGATGTGGCGCTTCAGCGAGAAGCGCAATCCCGTCCCCTCGCGCACGACGCACAACACCACCATCGAGGTGCTCTGGACGGTCCTCCCGGTGTTCGTGCTGGTGGCGATCGCCATTCCCTCCTTCAAGCTGCTGTTTTTCCAATACAGCTACCCACCGCCGGATCTGGTGGTCAAAGCCATCGGTCACGCCTGGAACTGGACGCACGAGATGCCGGACAAGGGTATCAGCGTCGATTCGGTCATCCTGCGCGATAACGAGCGCGCCGAGGAGATCAAGGCGGGCATGCCGGCCGACCAGGTTCCCCGCAACCTCGCCGTCGACAACGAGGTGCTGGTGCCGGTCAACAAGGTCGTGCACCTGCTGGCGACGTCCACCGACGTGATCCATGCCTGGACCATTCCCTCCTTTGGCTCGAAGCTGGACGCAGTTCCCGGCCGCATCACCGCGTCCTGGTTCAAGGTCGAGAAGGAAGGCATCTACTTCGGCCAGTGCTCCGAGCTGTGCGGCAAGGACCACGCCTTCATGCCGATCGCCATCCGCGTGGTGAAGGAAGCGGTCTTCGAGGAGTGGGTTGCGGCGGTGAAGGCGCGCGACAAGCGCAAGGTCAAGGAGATCGTCCGCAAGGCGGCGAACGAGCTTGCCGCGGCCAAGGTGGCCGATGCCGGGCGGGGCAAGTAGCGGGCCGGACGATTGATCTAGTTCTCGCGTCACGGCGCGAGAGGGCAGAACGAACGCGAAGGTAGGCGACATGGCGACCAAAGCTCACGACGCCGAGCACGACCACGAGCACACGCCCTATGGGTTCGGGCGCTGGCTCAACTCGACCAACCACAAAGACATCGGCACGATGTACCTGCTGTTCGCCATCGTGGCGGGGCTGATCGGCGGGTTCCTGTCGGTGATGATGCGCATGGAGCTGCAGGAGCCCGGTCTGCAGTACTTCGCCGACGGCCACGGCTTCAACGTGTTCGTCACCGGCCACGGCCTCATCATGGTGTTCTTCATGGTGATGCCGGCCATGATCGGCGGCTTTGGCAACTGGTTCGTGCCGCTGATGATCGGCGCGCCGGACATGGCCTTCCCGCGCATGAACAACATCTCGTTCTGGCTGCTGCCGGCCTCCTTCGCGCTGCTGCTGATCTCCATGTTCGTGGAGGGCGAGCCCGGCGGCAACGGCGTCGGCGCCGGCTGGACCGTCTATGCGCCGCTGTCCACCAGCGGCCACCCCGGCCCGGCCATGGACTTTGCCATCCTGTCGCTGCACCTCGCGGGCGCCTCCTCCATCCTCGGCGCCATCAACTTCATCACCACCATCTTCAACATGCGCGCGCCGGGCATGACGCTGCACAAGATGCCGCTGTTCGTGTGGAGCGTGCTGGTGACGGCGTTCCTGCTGCTGCTGTCGCTCCCCGTTCTGGCGGGCGCCATCACCATGCTGCTCACCGACCGCAACTTCGGCACCACCTTCTTCAACGCGGCCGGCGGCGGCGACCCGCTGCTCTACCAGCATCTGTTCTGGTTCTTCGGCCACCCCGAGGTCTACATCCTGATCCTGCCCGGCTTCGGCATGGTCAGCCAGATCGTGTCGACCTTCTCCAAGAAGCCGGTGTTCGGCTACCTCGGCATGGCCTACGCCATGGTCGCGATCGGCTTCGTCGGCTTCATCGTGTGGGCGCACCACATGTACACGTCGGGGATGGGCGTCGACGCGCAGGCCTACTTCATCTTCGCCACCATGGTGATCGCGGTGCCGACAGGCGTGAAGATATTCTCCTGGATCGCAACCATGTGGGGCGGATCGATCCAGTTCCGCGTGCCGATGCTGTGGGCGCTGGGCTTCATCTTCCTGTTCACGGTCGGCGGCGTCACCGGGGTCATGCTCGCCAACGCCGGCGTCGACCGCGCCATGCACGACACCTACTACGTGGTGGCGCACTTCCACTACGTGCTCTCCCTCGGCGCCGTGTTCGCCATCTTCGCCGGCTGGTACTACTGGTTCCCGAAGATGTCGGGCTACATGTACAACGAGGCCATCGGCAAGCTGCACTTCTGGCTCACCTTCATCGGCGCCAACGTGCTGTTCTTCCCGCAGCACTTCCTTGGGCTCGCCGGCATGCCCCGCCGCTACGTCGATTACCCTGACGCCTTCGCCTACTGGAACTGGTGGTCGTCGGTCGGCTCCTACATCACGGCCACCGCCACGATCCTGTTCGTGGTCTCCATGCTCTACGCCTACTTCGTCGCCCGCCAGAAGGCGGCAAGCAACCCGTGGGGCGCCGGAGCCACGACGCTCGAGTGGACCCTGCCCTCGCCACCGGCCTTCCACTCCTACGAGACGCTGCCGGTCTTCAAGGAGACGGCGCATCACTGATTGGGTGCGCGTCCAGGACCCGACAATGGGCCGCAATGGCTGAGCTAGGCATCCAGACTGGCACCCTCCGCCCCGCGCGCGTCGCGGAAGGGAGCATCGGCGACTTCATCGCGCTGATGAAGCCGCGCGTGATGTCGCTCGTCGTGTTCACGGCACTCGTCGGCATGGTGCTGGCGCCCGAGCAGCCCCATCCCGTGCTCGCTGCCATCGCGCTCCTGTGCATCGCGGTCGGGGCGGGCGCCTCCGGCGCCCTCAACATGTGGTACGACGCCGACATCGACGCCATGATGCAGCGCACGGCGGCCCGGCCGATTCCGCGCGGCCGCATCACCCCCGACGAGGCGCTAACCTTCGGCACCGTCCTTGCCATCGGCGCGGTCGGCACGCTCGGCGTCATCGTCAACTGGGTGGCGGGCGCGCTGCTTGCCTTCACCATCGGCTTCTACGTGCTCGTCTACACGATGTGGCTTAAGCGGCGCACACCGCAGAACATCGTCATCGGCGGGGCGGCCGGCGCGTTCCCCCCGATGATCGGCTGGGCGGCGGCGACGAGCTCGATCGGCATCGAGAGCGTGATCCTGTTCCTCATCATCTTCATGTGGACGCCGCCGCACTTCTGGGCGCTCGCCCTCTACCGCGCGCGCGACTACGAGCGGGCGGGCGTGCCCATGCTGCCCGTGGTCGCCGGCCTCGAGGAGACGCGAAAGCAGATCGTCATCTATGCCGCGCTGCTGGTGCCGCTGGCGCTGCTGCCGGCGCTGATGGGCTTCGGCGGGCCGCTCTATGCCGTGGCCTCCGTCGTGCTCGGCGCCGTCTTCCTGGCGCGGGCGCTTGCGGTCTACCGCACGACGGAAGGGCAGGAGGCGCACCGCGTCGCCCGGCAGCTCTTCGGCTTCTCGATTCTCTATCTGTTCGCCCTCTTCGCCACCCTGCTCCTCGAGCGCGGCTTGGAGCGTTGGGCGGGCTAGGTTTTTGCGAGAGGAACTTTCCCAAGAGGCATGGGGCCGGTGGCGGACGATGAGCAACGGGAGCAGCAGCGGCGGCGCAGGACGAGGTCGATTGCCATCGCGCTGGCGCTTGGTGCCCTGGTGATCTTGTTCTATGTCGCCACGCTGGTGCGGCTGGGCGGCAACGTGCTGAACAGGCCGCTGTAGGAGCGGAAGAGACGGACGGAGTCGAGACGGAGGCGATGGCGCAGCAGGCACAGGCTCGGGATCTCGGTCGCCGGCACCGCGCAGTGGCGCTGTGGTGCGCCGGGGTCGTCGTGGCCATGGTGGGCGCCGCGTACGCCGCCGTGCCGCTCTACCGCCTTTTCTGCCAAGCCACCGGCTTCGACGGCACCCCGCGCATCGCCTCGGCCCCCTCCACGCAGGTGCTCGACAGGACGATCACGGTGCGCTTCGATGCCAACGTGGCGCCGGGCCTTGGCTGGCGCTTCGAGCCGGTGCATACCACCATGCCGGTTAAGATCGGCGAGAACGAGCTCGCCTTCTACCGCGCCACCAACACCTCCGACCGCCCCGTGCGCGGCATGGCGACCTTCAACGTGCTGCCCGAGCAGGCCGCGGTCTTCTTCAACAAGCTCGAGTGCTTCTGCTTCAAGGAGCAGCTGCTGCAGCCGGGCGAGAGCCTGGAGATGCCGGTCAGCTTCTTCATCGACCCGCAGATCGCGTCCGACAAGGACGCGCGCGGAGTGACCGCAATCACATTGTCCTACACGTTCTATCCCGTCGCCCCGAAGCCGGGGATCGCCGAGACGCCGGCAGGGGCAACCTCGCCTGCGGCACCGGCGACAGTGCCGCGCGGCGACCGGGCAGGCTAGGAAAAGAGCAACGCGGATCCGAGGGGCACCCCGCCGCCGCGGCGGCCGAAGGGATCAGGGAGCAGGAAGCATGGCCGACACCCACGCCAAGCACCACGACTACCACCTGGTGAACCCCAGCCCATGGCCGGCCGTGGGCGCCACGGGTGCTTTTCTCACCGCGGTTGGCCTCATCATCTGGATGCGCTCGATGGGCGGGGGCAGCGGCGTGTTCGGCCTCAAGGGCTCCGCCGTCTTCTCCGTCGGCGTGCTCTTCCTCCTCTTCACGATGTTCATGTGGTGGCGCGACGTCATCAAGGAGGCAAACGCCGGCGACCACACCCCGGTTGTGCAGCTGCATCTGCGCTACGGCATGATCATGTTCATCGCCTCCGAGGTGATGTTCTTCGTGGCTTGGTTCTGGGCCTACTTCGACGTGGCGCTGTTCCCCGCCGCCATCCATCCCATCGAGATCACCGAGCCTGGCGGAGCCGTGGAGACCGGCAAAGAGATCATCGGCATGGTGGAACGCAACCAGATCACCGGCGGGCACTGGCCGCCCAAGCCCAGCGATCTCTTCCACGGCACATTCGATCCGTGGGGCCTGCCGCTCGTCAACACGCTGATCCTGCTCACGTCCGGCACGACCGTGACCTGGGCCCACCACGCACTGCTCGGCAACGACCGCAAGGGCCTGGTGTGGGGCCTCGTAGTCACCATCGTCCTCGGCGTCCTGTTCACGGCCTGCCAAGCCTACGAGTACATGCACGCTGCCTTCAACTTTGCCGGCAACATCTACGGCTCGACCTTCTTCATGGCCACCGGCTTCCACGGCGCGCACGTCATCATCGGCACCGCGTTCCTGACCGTGTGCCTGATCCGGGCGCTCAACGGCGCGTTCACGCCCAAGCAGCACTTCGGCTTCGAGGCTGCCGCCTGGTACTGGCATTTCGTCGACGTGGTGTGGCTGTTCCTGTTCCTGTGCATCTACGTGTGGGGTGCCGGAACGCCCGCGCCGCACTGATGGTGCACCCCTCCCCCTCGAGGGGGGAGGAAGACGCGCCATGCGCGCGTAGGTTGGGTTAGCGCGGGCACCTCGATCGCTTGGGGGACAACGCTGAGCCGCGCGTAACCCAACATTTTGCGGCGGTCTTTGGCTGTTGGGTTACGCGCTTCGCGCTAACCCAACCTACGCGAAGGCGCAGAGGACGCCCTATGGCCCAGAACGCGCCTGCCGTCTCCGTCGTTGCCGCCGGCCTCAAGGCGCGCTGTCCGCGCTGCGGCCATGGCGCGCTGTTCACGCGGGGCTTGGCATTGCGCGAGCGCTGTGATCGCTGCGGCCTCGACTACGCCTTCATCGACTCCGGCGACGGCCCCGCGGTGTTCGCCATCTTCATCCTCGGCGCCGTGGTGCTCGGCGGGGCCCTGTTCGCCGAGTTCAAGCTGCACGTTCCGGTGTGGCTGCACATCGTCCTGTGGGGCATCATCACGCCGCTGCTGGCGTTCTTCCTCTTGCGGGTCCTGAAGGCGACGCTGATTGCGCTGCAGTTCAAGCACAAGGCCGAGCAGGGCCGCTTCGCCTCGGACTGAGGACACCCCATGTTGGCTAGGCTGAAAGGTGCCGGCCTGCTTTGGCCAACGGCGTTCGCGCTTGCCGCGCTCGCCGTCCTGGTCGGCCTCGGGAGCTGGCAGCTGCAGCGCCGGCAGTGGAAGGAGGCGCTGATCGCCAAGATCGCCGCGCGCGTCAAGGCCGAGCCTGTGTCGCTTGCTGTCGCGCTCCGCAGGTACGCGGAGGGCGGCGACGTCGAGTACGCTCACGTGGTGGCACGCGGCCGCTTCCACCACGACAAGGAGCGCTATCTCTACGCGCCCGCCAAGTCGGGCCTCGGCTGGCACGTCTATACGCCGCTGGAATTCGCGCCCCGGGGCATCGTCTGGGTCAACCGCGGCTTCGTCCCCGACGCGTTGAAGAGCCCGCAATCGCGGCCCGGCGGGGACGCGCCCGATGGCCAGGCGGGTATCGCCGGCATCGTGCGGCTGCCGCCGCAGCCGGGTCTCTTCACCCCGCGGAACGATTCCGCCCGCAATCTCTGGTACTGGCCGGACGCTGCCGCCATGACGGCGTCCGCGTTCGCGGCGCAGCCGATCGAAACAGCGCCCGTCACGATCGACGCCGATGCCTCGCCGGATCCCGGCGCGAGGCCGCGCGGCGGCACAACGCGCATCGACCTCCCCAACCGCCACCTGGAATACGCGTTGACCTGGTACGGCCTGGCGCTGACGCTGATCGGTGTTTATGCAGCTTTCGTGGCGACTCGCCTGCGCAATTCGAGTGGAGCGTAGGTTCGCAGCCTATCGGCCCGGAAGCGGCGCCCTCCGACACGTAATGCCTTGAACTAGAAAATCTTTTTCTCTCCTCTGCAGGTTTCCAGCACAAATCGCGGGCCGGGGTGCCCTCCTGCCTTGTTCGGCCCACGCCGGCGGCCTAGGGTGCCGGTATCCCAGTCCCTCTAGCCCGCCCTCTAACCTCAAGAGTCTCAAGTCGTTGCGGTACGTAAGCACCAGAGGCGAAGCGCCGGAGCTGTCCTTCGAGGACGCCCTGCTGGCCGGGCTTGCGCGCGACGGTGGGCTCTATGTCCCTAAGACCTGGCCGCGGGTTTCGCCCGAGACCATCGCCGGCTTCGCCGGCAAGCCGTTCCCCGAGGTCGCGGTCGCACTGCTCGAGCCGTACATGGGCGGTTCGATCTCCCGGGCCGAGCTGATGGCGCTCGCGCGTGACGCCTACGCCCGCTTCGGCCACCCGGCCGTCACGCCCCTCGTCCAGATCGACCGCAGCCTGTGGGTGCTGGAGCTGTTCCACGGGCCCACGCTGGCCTTCAAGGACGTCGCCATGCAGCTGCTCGCGCGGCTGATGGACCGCGTGCTGGCGGCCCGCGGCGCGCGCGTCACCATCGTGGCGGCGACATCGGGCGACACCGGCGGCGCGGCGATAGAGGCCTTCCGCGGCTCGCAGCGCATCGACTGCGTCGTGCTCTTCCCGCAGGGGCGCATCTCCGACGTGCAGCGGCGCATGATGACGACCGCTGCCGAGCCCAACGTGCATGCCGTCGCCGTCGAGGGCACCTTCGACGACTGCCAGGCGCTGGTGAAGGCGATGTTCGGCGACCTGCCCTTCCGTGATCGGCTGCAGCTCGCTGCCGTCAACTCCATCAACTGGGGCCGCATCATCGCCCAGCTCACCTACTACTTCGCGGCCTCAGCGGCGCTGGGCGGGCCGCAGCGCTGTGTGCAGTTCGCGGTGCCGACCGGCAACTTCGGCGACGTGTTCGCGGGCTATGCGGCCAAGGCCATGGGGCTTCCCGCCGAGCGGCTCGTCATCGCCACCAACGAGAACGACATCCTCTACCGGGCCTGGAGCACGGGGATGTACACGCTCGCCGACGTGGTCGCCACGACCTCGCCCTCCATGGACATCCAGGTCTCCTCCAACTTCGAGCGCTTCCTGTTCGAGGCCTCGGGCCGCGACGCCGCCTACGTCAGGGGCAAGATGGGCGGCCTGCGCCAGAGCCGGTCGATCGGCCTTGGCGAGGTGATCGTCCCCTACCGCGAGAGCTTCGTCGCCGAGCGCGTCGATGAGGCCGCCGTCGCCGACTGCATCCGCAAGGTGAAGGCGGAGAGTGGCTATTTGCTCGACCCGCACAGCGCCTGTGGCGTCGTCGCCGCGCGCAAGGCGATGACGTCGGAGAGCCGGCACATCCCGCGCATCGCGCTGGCGACCGCCCACCCCGCCAAGTTCCCGGACGCGATGGAGGCGATCACGGGTGAGCGCCCCGGCCTGCCGCCGCGCCTCGCCCCCCTGATGTCGGACCCGGAAAGGATCACCGTGCTGCCCAACGACCTCGAGGCCGTCCAGCGTTTCGTCGAGGACCGCGCCCGCTCCAGACAGGGAGCGGCGGCATGAGCACGCAAACCTCCCGGCTCGGCAACGGCCTGCGCGTCGTCTCCCACCACATGCCGCACGTGGAGACGGTGTCGCTGGGCGTATGGGTGGCGGCCGGCGCCCGCCATGAGCGCCAGACCGAGCACGGCATCTCGCATCTGCTCGAGCACATGGCCTTCAAGGGCACCGAGCGGCGCAGCGCCAGCGACATCGCCGAGGAGATCGAGGCCGTCGGCGGCGAGCTCAATGCCGCCACCAGCCTCGAGACCACCGCCTACTTCGCCCGCACGCTCAAGGGCGACGTCGGCCTCGCCCTCGACATCCTGGCCGACATCCTGCAGATCCCGCGCTATGCCGCCGACGAGCTCGAGCGCGAGCGCGAGGTGATCCTGCAGGAGATCGCCGCCACCCGCGACAGCCCCGACGAGATCGCCTACGAGCTGCTGCAGGACGCGGCCTTCCCGGAGCAGGCCATCGGCCGTCCCATCCTCGGCACCATCGAGAGCGTCAAGAGCTTCGACGCGCAGGATTTGCGCGCGTTCCTCCAGGCCAACTACGGCGCTGCGCGCATGGTGCTCTCCGCAGCCGGCAACCTCGACCACGCCGAGGTCGTCCGCCACGCTGAAGCCCAATTCGGCCGCCTGAATGGCGGGCTGGGGAGTCGATTCGAGCCGGCGCGCTACGTCGGTGGCACGCGCACCTCGGCAAAGCCCTTCGAGCAGAGCCATCTCGTCATGGCGTTCGCCGGGCCGTCCTATCGGGAGCGGGAGTTCTACACCGCCCAGGTGTTCTCGGGGCTGTTCGGCGGGGGAATGTCGTCGCGGCTGTTCCAGGAGGTGCGGGAGCGCCGCGGCCTCTGCTATGCGATCTACTCGAGCTGCTGGGCGCTGGCCGATTCGGGCCTGTTTGCGATCCATGCGGCGACCGGGCCGGAGGTGATGGAGAAGCTGATCGACGTCGTCGGTGCGGAGCTGGTGCGTGCGGCGTCCGAGAGGCCGTCGGATGCCGAGCTCGCGCGCTCCAAGGCGCAGCTCAAGGCCGGTCTGCTGATGGGGCTCGAAAGCTCGTCGGCCCGCGCCGAGCAGATGGCGCGCCAGCTCCTGCTGTTCGATCGGCTGATCGAGCCGGCCGAGCTGGTGGAGCGCATCGATGCGGTGACGCCGGACGCCGTGCAGGCGCTGGCGGCGAGGCTCGTCAGCGGTGCGCCGCCCTCGGTCGCGGTGGTCGGGGCCGGGCGCAAGGGCGAGGCGTTCGCGCGCATGGCGGCCGATCGAGTCATCAGGGCGTAAGTAGGCATATGCAAGTGTGTTGCGAGAGGATGGCGGGCGGAGCTGAGGACAGCGGGGAAGGGGGATAGCGATGGCCTTCCTGAGATCTTCATCGGGCATCGATCCCGATGCCGAGGTGCACGGCAGGGAGCTGTTCCTGCGCCATCCCGCCATGGGCGACTACGCCGCCTGGGCGGAGCTGCGGGCATTGAGCCGCCATCACCTCACGGTCTGGGAGCCCCAGTGGGCGCGCGATGAGCTTAGCCGCTCGGCATTCCGGCGGCGGCTGCGCCAGTACCAGCGCGAGCTGCGCGAGGACCAGGGCTACGCCTTCCTGATCTTCCGCTCGGTCGATGCGACGCTGCTCGGCGGGCTCAGCATCAGCAACGTCCGGCGCGGCGTCGCCCAGGCCGCGTCGGTCGGCTACTGGATCGGCGTTCCCCACATCCGGCGCGGTCACATGAGCAACGCGGTCAAGGCCTGCCTGCCGTTCGCCTTCAACACCCTCGGCCTGCACCGCCTGGAGGCTGCCTGCCTGCCTCACAACATCCCCTCCCAGCGCGTGCTCGAGAAGGTTGGGTTCAAGCGCGAAGGCATGGCGCGCCGGTACCTCAAGATCAACGGCGTCTGGCAGGACCACGATCTTTTCGCCCTGCTGCAAGACGACGCGCGCGCGTAGGGCAGCGGGGGCGCAATGGCGACGGCCGCCAGGAACAGGGCGAAGGCTGCTGCCGTCGAGGCGCGCGGGCTTGCGCGCCGCATGGCGCTGGCCGCCCTGCTGCTCGTGGCGGCGCTTCTCGTCCATGCGCCTGTCGCGCTCGCCCTCAAGGCGATCGAGATCGACAACGACCTCGACCGCATCGAGATCACGGCGCTCGGCGAGGCCTACGAAGGGCGCGGCGACGCCCTGCAGATCGAGACCGCTCCCGGCGCCGACGGCGTCAGGGGGCGCATGTCCGTGCAGGCCAGCACTGCCGGCACCAACCCCGCCTGGTTCGTGTTCGCGCTCACCAACACCACCGACAAGCCCATCGAGCGCTGGCTCGCTGCCGACCGCTACAACACGGTTGGCTCCGGCGTGGTGTGGCCCGATCTCGACGCGCGGCGCGTGGACGCGGTGACGCCCTCCGTCGGCTTCGTGCCCGAGCGCATCAAGAACGACCGCGCCGACGTGTTCCGCCTCACGCTGGAGCCCGGCCAGACCGTCACCTTTGTCGCCGAACTCGCCTCCGAGCGCTTCGCGCGACTCTACCTGTGGAAGCCCATCGAGTACGAGCAGAAGAGCCGCGACCGCCAGCTCTTCAACGGCATCATGCTCGGCATCACCGGCCTGCTCGCCATCTTCCTGACCGCCGTGTTCGCCGCCAACCACAAGGCGATCTTCCCGACGGCTGCCATCTTCACCTGGTGCGTGCTGGCCTACCTGTGCGTCGACTTCGGCTTCTGGCACAAGCTCTTCAACGTCAGGCCCGAGGAGAACGCGCAGTACCGGGCCGCCGGCGAAGCCGCCATGGCGGCGACCCTGCTGATCTTCCTCTACACGTTCCTGCGGCTCGGGGCCTGGCCCGGCTTCGTGCGCATGCTGCTGGGGCTGTGGGTGACGGCGCAGCTGGTCCTGGTCGCCGTCGCCTTCCTCGACCCCCGGCTCGCCGCCACCTTCGCGCGGCTCTCCTGCGTCGCCATCGCCGGCGTCGGCGCGGCGCTCACGTTGTTCCTTGCAATGCGCGGGCAGGACCGCGCGCTCTCCCTGGTGCCGACCTGGATGCTGCTGCTGGTGTGGCTGTTCGGCGCCGGCGTCACCTTCACGGGGCGGCTGTCCGGCGACATCGTCGTGTTCGGCCTCACCGCCGGGCTGGTGTTGATCGTCGTTCTGATCGGCTTCACCGTCACCCAGTACGCGTTCCGCTCCTTCGAGCCGCTCTACGGTGCCCAGCCCGGCGAGCAGCAGCTCAGATCGCTCGCCGTCGACGGGGCCGGCGCGGCGGTGTGGGAATGGCTCGTGCGCCGCGACGAGATCAAGGTCAGCCCGGTGGTGGAGGCCGTGCTGGGCCTCAAGGCCGGCGAGCTCTCGGCCAAGGTCGAGGAGTTCACCAAGCACATGCATCCCGCCGACCGCGAGCGCTTCAAGCTGCTGCTGGCGTCGGTGAAGGAGCGCGCGGGCGGCGAGGTGCGCATCGAGTTCCGCATGCGCCACGTCGACAACTCCTACCGCTGGTTCGAGCTCGAGGCGGCGAGCGTGCCGGCCTCCGACCGGCGCAACCTGCGCTGCGTCGGCCTGGTGCGCGAGGTCACGGACGCCAAGCGCGCGCAGGAGCGCCTGCTGCACGATGCCGTGCACGACAGCCTCTCGGGGCTGCCCAACCGCGAGCTGTTCCTCGACCGCCTGGCGATCGCGGCCAAGCGCGCGACGCTGGAGCCGCTGGTGCGGCCGGCGCTGCTCTACATCGACATCGACAAGTTCAAGACCGTCAACAGTGCGTTCGGCCTCGTCGTCGGCGACAGCCTGCTCCTGACCATCGCCCGGCGGCTGGCCCGCAACCTCGGCCCCCAGGACACGCTCGGGCGCGTCGGCGGCGACCAGTTCGCGCTGCTGCTCCTGAGCCAGTCCGATGCGCGCGAGCTGGCCATGCTGGCCGAGCAGGTGCGCCGCTCGCTGCGCGCGCCCATCAACATCGCCGGCCAGGAGATCGTGCTCACCGCTTCGATCGGCATCGCCCTCTACGACGGGCCCGACGAGGACCCGGCCGAGCTCCTCCGCGAGGCCGAGATCGCCATGTATCGGGCCAAGCGCGCCGGCCCCGACCGCATCGAGATCTTCAACGCCGGCATGCGCACCGAGAAGGACGGTCGCCTGGAGCTCGAGTCTGACCTGCGGCGCGCCGTCGAGAAGAGACAGCTGCGCCTCGTCTACCAGCCGATCTTCTACCTGCCGACCGAGCAGCTCGCGGGTTTCGAGGCGCTGCTGCGCTGGGACCACCCCACTCTCGGCACGCTCAACCCCACCGACTTCGTGCCCGTGGCGGAGGAGTCCGACCTGATCGTCAAGCTCGGCTCCTACGTGCTCGCCAATGCCGTGCGCGAGGCGGTGCGCTGGCAGAAGGAGCTGCCGCGCCCCGACAACCCCGTGTTCGTGGGGGTCAACGTATCGAGCCGGCAGCTGTTCCGGCCGGAGCTGATAAAGGAGGTGCGCCACATCCTCGGCCGCGCCGTGATCCCCAAGGGCTCGCTGCGGCTCGAGATCACCGAGTCGCTCGTGATGGAGAACCCCGAGAAGGCGACCGCCGTGATGCGCCAGCTGGCGGACGCCGGGGCCGGGCTCGCGCTCGATGACTTCGGCACCGGCTATTCCTCGCTCTCCTACCTCAACCAGTTCACCTTCGACACCATCAAGATCGACCGCTCGTTCCTGCATGCGAGCGGCGAGAACGGCTCCGGCTCGGTGATCCTGCGCTCGGTGGTGGCGCTCGCCCACGAGCTCGGCAAGAAGGTGGTGATCGAGGGGGTCGAGACCGAGGACGATGTGAGCCTGCTGCGGCTCATCGGCTGCGAGTATGGCCAGGGCTACTTCTACGGCGAGCCGATGTCGGAGCGCGAGGCGCTGCAGCTCCTGCGCGTGGTGCGCCGGGCCGAGAAGCGCATGAGCCGCAAGGGCAGCCTCCTGCGCAAGCGGCCGAAGGCGGAGGAGGCGCCCGCCGATCCTGTCCCGCCGGCTGGGGGTGCGCCGCCGCGCTCGGCACCGCCCCAGTCCGCTCCCCCGCAGTCCGCGCCGCCCGTCAACGGTTCGACCCCGGCGGAGGACGTTGCAGCGCAGCCCGCGGAAAAGCGCGCCCCTGGCGGACCGCCGCCGCTGCCCGCCACGTCGCCGATGGCGGAGGGTCCCGGTGCCGACGCCGCCCGTCTCGGCAGCCTGCCGCCGACGCCGCTGCGTCCAGGTGTGCCGCCGGAGGCCGATGCCTACGGCGCCGACCGCACGGCGCCGACCGCACCGGCCAACGGCAGCCCGCCGCCGGTCAGGTCCGGACCGCCGCCCCTCCCGACGATGGCAGGGCCGCCGATGGCGGGGCCGCCGCCGCTGTCGCCGCAGCGATCGGCTGCGCAGGCGCAGCCCAAGCTCGGCTCCCTGCCGCCGGCCATCGCCGAGAGTCTGGCCAAGCTCGCGGCCGGCTCGCGCGGCCAGCAGTAGGCGCACGCGCACCGCGGTTCCAGCATCGGCGATGGGAGTGGAGGGTCGCGTGGCCAGCCGCGGCCGAAGCCCACCGGCTCAGGCGTGGCCCGCCTCGCTGACGAGATGGGAGGGATCGATGCCGATCTTCGACAGCGCCCGCTCGTATTTCTGATCGAGGTCGCGGTCGAACAGCAGGTCGGCGTCGGCGGGACAGTGCAGCCAGCCGTTGGCCGCGATCTCGCTCTCGAGCTGGCCCGCCCGCCAGCCTGCATAGCCCAGCGCCAGGATCGCCCGGTCCGGGCCCTTGCCGCCGGCGATGGCCTTCAGGATATCGACGGTGGCGGTCAGCGATACGCCGTCGTCGATCGGCAGCGTCGACTCCGCCACATAGTAGTCCGAGCTGTGCAGCACGAAGCCGCGTCCCGTCTCGACGGGGCCGCCGACGTGCACGTTCATCTCGGTCAGGCTCTCCGGCACATCGATGTTGCCGGGCATGATGCCGAGCTGCTTCAGCAGCTCATCGAAGCTGATATGGGAGGCGCGCTGGTTGACGATCAGCCCCATGGCGCCCTCGGCCGAGTGCGCGCACATGTAGATCACCGACCGCGCAAAGCGCTTGTCGGTCATGATCGGCATGGCCACCAGGAGCTGCCCGTCGAGGTAGCTGGTGGCGCCGCCTTTACGCTTTCTCGACGCTCGCATGGGCAAAGACTAGCGCTGGAATGTGGCGCGTGGAAGGGGCTGCGAGTCCGGCGCCAGTGCATGATCGAGGAGTGTTGAATTGCGTTATGCGAGCGCTGCCGTAGGCTTCGGCACAGCATGAGGCGTTCATGAGCAGGGTCTGGACGGCAGCGCTGGCGCTTGCGGGTGCCGCGCTTGCCATGGCATCGGCAGCGCGAAGCGAGGTTGCGGCCGAGCTTGCCTCGCCGTGGGTGGATCTCAACTCCGCCCGCGCGCGCCTGCTCGCCGGGCCCTCTCCGGCCGCACCCGGCAAGTCCTATCTCGTCGGCGTCGAGATCGCGCTGGCCGACGGCTGGAAGACCTACTGGCGCAATCCCGGCGATGCGGGCGTGCCGCCGGCCTTCGAGTGGGCCGCCTCCACCAACGTCGCTGCCGTCGATGTCCGCTATCCCGCGCCGGCCCGGATGCACGAGCCGGGCGCCGAGGTGCTGGGCTACAAGGGCGCCGTGATCTTTCCGCTCGAGGTCGTGCCGAAGGACGCGGGCAAGCCCGTGGGCCTCGATCTCGTCGTCAGCCTCGGCATCTGCCGCGACATCTGCATCCCGGCCGAGGCGAAGCTGTCGCTGACGCTGCCGCCGACGCTGCTCCAGGGCAAGCCGCTCCCCGCTCTCGTCGCGGCGCTCGAGCGTGTGCCCAGGCCCGCCGGCAAGGCGGGCGCGAATGCGCCCCGCATCGAGCAGGCGAAGGCGGTGCTCGACGGCGAGCGTCCGCACCTTGTGATCGAGGCGCGCTTCCCGCCGGGCAGCCGCGGCGGCGACGTCTTCATAGAGGCGCCCGACAGCATCTACATCCCCCAGCCCAGGCGCCTCTCCGACGGCAGCGGCGACACGCAGCGCTTCGAGGTCGACCTTTCGCGTGGCGACAACGCGCGCGAGCTCAAGGGCAAGACGCTCACCCTCACCCTCGTCAGCGACGCGGGCGCTACCGAGATCACCTGGACCGTGCCGTAGCCCACCAGCCCCGTCGACGCGCTCCGCGCTCGCGGAATGACGCGCATAGAGGTGAGTGGTCAGTGGTCAGTGGAGGGCCCACCGCGGGGCGCGGGTGGAGCTCCATCCGAATGAATGGTCTCCATCCCCAATCTCACCACTCACCACTCACGACTCACGATCTCACCAGCACACATCGCCTCGCAGGCCTCCGGCCTCGAGGATATGGAGGGAGCTGGGCGCAATTGCCTGGCTCGGGGTAGTCCGGGGGCAGTCTGGCACCTGCGCCCAGCACCGCCTCGAGGCTCCAGCGAACGGCTCCGGCGAGTGACCCAACCGGCCTCGGATACACTGGGTCC
>JBGGME010000020.1:0-5618 GCA_041288195.1 Hyphomicrobiaceae bacterium | reverse complement strand
ATCCCGAGAGGCATTGCCGAGCGCGATAGCCCGCTAAGCGCGGCGCGACGCAAGAACGGCGAGCAGCGCAAGGGCTGCCGGGAGCGCCTGCACGAACAGGATGGTGGGCTTGGCGGTCGCGGCCCCGAAGATGCCGGCGACGATCACGCAGGCGAGGAAGAACACCTTGATGGCGGTCCCGTTTTCCCTGGCGAGCAAGCCCCAGACGAGGCCGGCGGCCAGGAAGCCGTTGTAGAGACCCTGGTTGGCCGCCAGCACCTTGGAGGACGCGGCCACCTCCGGCGTCATGTTGAAGGTCCTGAGCCCGAACGGGGTTGTCCACAGGAACATCTCGAGCACCAGGAAGCCCAGGTGCAGCAGGGCAACGAGGCCGACCAGCAGATTGGCGATGATCTTCACGGGGCGGCCCTCCTCGGCATGCTCAATGTCTACCACCTTCGCCCGGCTACGGTCTGGCGGCGCCACCCGTGGCGCCGGCGGCAGGCCGCGCCCGCGTCTCGCGCCAGGCGATGTAGAGGCCGGCGGAGATGATGATGCCGGCGCCGATCCAGGTCGACAGATCCGGCAGCAGCCCCGAGACCAGGAAGCCCACGATCACGGAGCCCACCATCTGCCAATAGCCGAACGGTGCGATCACGTTGGCTTGCCCGCAGGTCATGGCGCGAGCGACGAAGTAGTGGCCGAGACCGCCAAGGATGCCGAGGGAAAAAAGCAGCGCGGCATCGGCCCAGGAGTGGATGTCGGTCCACACGAACGGCATCAGCATGGTCATGACCAGCGTGCCGACGAGCGCGCTGTAGACGGCGGAGGTCTCGGGAAGGTCGTGGCCGGCGACGCGGCGCGTCACCACCTGGTAGAGCGCGTAGCAGGCGGAGCTGCCGACGATCAGCAGCGAGGCCCAGTGGAACACGTCGCTGCCCGGCCGGATGACGATCAGCACGCCCGTGAACGCCGTCACGATGGCAGCCAGGCGGCCAAGCGTCATGCGCTCGCCCAGCATCGGCCAGGCGATCAGCGCCACCATGAACGGGGACGTGAAGCTGATGGAGGCGGCCTTGGCGAGCTCCAGGTGCTTGACCCCGTTGAAGAAAAGGAAGGTCGATGTCAGCAGGACCACAGAGCGCAGCACCTGCCAGCGCAGCTGCGTGGTGCGCACGAGGGTGACGATGCCGAAGTGGGGGCTGAACAGCGCCAGGATGAACACCAGGTGCGAGACCACCCGCGCCCACACCAGCTGCTCGGAGGGGTAGCGCGCGCTCAGCACCTGCACCAGCCCGTTCATGACGGGAAACAGCGAGCTCGCCAGGCACATGAAGAGGATGCCCATCAGCGTGCGGTTGTGCACCTGGGGTGCGGCAGTCGCCATGGGGCCTCGGATGAAGCGGCGGGCAGGGTGCGCACGCGCGCGCCACTCTCTGGCGTCCGCGCCGCCTGGGGTCAATGCGACAACGCCGCCTCGCGCGGCGGCCGATCATTCTGTGGCGCGCTGCCAACATCTTGCCGCATGCTTTGGGTGTGCTGAGACCGGCACTGTTTGGGGGCGGAGCACATGCGGCGCACGAGGATCACGCGCGTTGTGGCGATTCTGGTCGCAATTGCAACGGCGTCGGCCTGCGCCAGCCCGGACGTCGGCTACCAGGAGGACGGGCACTACGTGCTGGAGCCGCGCGAGCTCGCCATGGACTGCAACCAGCTCTCCAAGGACCTGCTGAGCCGTCTGCAGACCCTCAAGAACCTCCCCTGGTATGCCGAGTGGGAGAAGGGCAACGAGCCGCCCACCCTCGCATTGGCCTGGGGCCGATGGTTCGGCGCCGACAACAAGGGCCTGGCTCATCTCGACGAGTACGAGCGCGCGCGCGCGCATATGAAGGCCTTGCACGGCTGGATGGTGACGAAGGGCTGTCGTCCCGCCTTCGACGTCGACCGGGAGCTGGCGCCGATCGACGCGGAGATCGCGCGCTTCAAGCTATAGCCGTTTGCCTCCCGGCCCTGGCGGATTAGGGTGGGGCGAAAAGCGGCCCGGGGCGGGAGAGCGATGCCAGAGGACACTTACGACTACATCGTGGTTGGTGCAGGGACCGCCGGCTGCCTGCTCGCCAACCGGCTGTCGGCCGATGCGGGCGCCCGCGTGGCGCTGCTCGAGGCCGGTGGCAAGGACAACTACCACTGGATCCATATTCCCGTCGGCTACCTCTACCTGATGGGCAACCCGCGCACCGACTGGGGCTTCAAGACGGCGGAGGAACCGGGCCTCAACGGCCGCAGCCTCAACTACCCGCGCGGGCGTGTGCTCGGCGGCTGCTCCTCCATCAACGGCATGATCTATATGCGCGGGCAGGCGCGCGACTACGACCTGTGGCGGCAGATGGGCAACCCCGGCTGGGCCTGGGAGGACGTGCTGCCCTACTTCAAGAGGCACCAGGACCAATGGGCGGTCGAGCCCGACGCCTTCGAGGGCCTGCATGCCCGCGGCGGGGAATGGCGCATCGAGCACCCTCGCATCCGCTGGGAGATCCTCGACGCCTTCCGCGAGGCTGCGGCCGAGGCCGGCATTCCCAAGGTCGACGACTTCAACCGCGGCGACAACGAGGGCTGCGGCTACTTCCACGTCAACCAGAAGACCGGCATCCGCTGGAACACGTCCAAGGGCTTCCTGCGGCCGGTGCTGCACCGGAAGAACCTGAAGGTCGAGACGCACGCGGTGGTCGAGCGGTTGCTGCTCGAGGGCAAGCGCGTGACGGGCCTCCTCATGCGCCAGAACGGCGCCCAGCGCACGCTCACGGCGCGGCGCGAGGTGATCCTGGCGGCTGGCGCCATCGGCAGCCCGCAGATCATGCAGCTCTCCGGCATCGGCGCGGGCAAGGTGTTGCAGCCCTTCGGCATCGACGTGAAGCACGAGCTTGCGGGCGTCGGCGAGAACCTGCAGGACCACCTGCAGATCCGCTGCGCCTACAAGGTCTCGGGCGTCAAGACCATGAACGAGCGCTACCAGAGCCTCGTGCAGCGCGCGGGCTTCGCCGCCCAGTACGTCTTCACGCGGCGCGGGCCGATGACCATGGCGCCGTCCCAGCTCGGCGCCTTCGTCAAGTCGGACCCCGAGCGCGAGACGCCGAACCTGCAGTACCACATCCAGCCGCTGACGCTGCCGAAGTTCGGCGAGCCGCTCGACCCGTTCCCGGCCTTCACCGCGAGCGTCGCCAACGTGCGCCCGACCAGCCGCGGCTCAGTGCGCATCACCTCGCCCGATCCCGCCGCCCATCCCGAGATCCGGCCCAACTATCTCTCCACGGCCGAGGACCGCCACGTCGCCGCCGAGGCCATCCGCGTCACCCGCAACATCGTCTCCATGCCGGCGCTCGCGAAATATCGCCCCGAGGAGTTCAGGCCGGGCCTCGACTTCCAGAACGACGAGCAGCTCGCCAAGGCCGCCGGCGACATCTCCACCACCATCTTTCACCCGGTCGGGACCGCGCGGATGGGCAGCGACGACGCGGCCGTCGTCGACCCGCGGCTCAAGGTGCGCGGCCTTGCCGGCCTGCGCGTGGCAGACGCCTCGGTGATGCCCACCATCACGTCCGGCAACACCAACTCGCCGACCCTGATGATCGCCGAGAAGGCCTCCGCCATGATCCTGGAGGACGCCCGCGCCTAGGCCATGCACTCGATTTCGCACTGCTGACCACATCAAACGGAGCTCAGATGAGGACAGCGAGAGGACAAGAGCGAGGGCTGCCGACTTAATTATTGATTTCGTGGCTGCCCTTCCTGGATGCGTTTCGAACCCATCTTCTGTCATTTGTTGTAAAGTCGTTTCCTCTCAAGCTGGGGTTGGATTGAACCCCCGTCGGTCCACAGGGCCAAAACTTCGACCCTGACAATGTGTCTTCTGTCTCAGATCCACCGTCGCTCGCGGCTCACGTGCACTCCGCAAGAGCGGGCAACTTGGTGGAGATTCTGCGCCGCAGGAGTCGTAGCAAATCGGCCACACCGAGATTTTGATGGAGCCAGGGCTTAATCAATCATTGGCCTTTATTGTCAACTGTGTAGGAAAGACTAAACAAGAGGTTCGTATTGTGGCACGGCGGAAACAGGGAACGTACGGCTCGGCCACACGGGCAAGGAGAGAGGAACTCGAGATAGGTCTCAGAGTTTTCGCCAAAATGCTGGGTGTATCTCCCACCTACATCTCCAAAGTCGAACGGGACGAGTTACCGCCGCCGGCTGAGAGCCGGGTCAAGGAGACGGCGGCCCTTCTTGGCGTCAACTCAGATGAGCTTCTCGCGCTTGCCGGCAAGGTGTCGTCCGATCTTGCGGAAATCATCCGTGAGCGCCCGACGACCATGGCCAGCATCCTGAGAACGGCTAGGAGTGTGCCCGACGATAAGCTATTAGCAATGGAGAAGCGGCTTCGCGATTCGCACCAAGGCAGCTCCGGCGATCGAGAGGGCAAACGGTCACCGACAGCAAAGCCGCGGGGAGGAGGGGGGCGCCCGCGCGGGGGTTAGACTATGATCGAAGTGCCATACCTCACCGAGGCCGAAATCGAGAAAAGTGCAGATTCACTCCTGGATTCATTCAACCGAGCACGACGACCAATCCTGCAGCCGCCTGTCCCTCTCGATGACGAGATCCTCTATTTCTTAGGGCTCGGGCTCCATATGGATGACCGTCATGCTCGATTCGGTGTCCCGCGAATTGCGGGACGGGTCGACATTCTGGCGGCACTTTGGATCGAGGAGCGGGAAATCCGGGTAGACGAAAGCCTCGATCCAGTAGAGAACCCAGAGGTTGAAGGGCGGTACTACTTCAGCATCGGACATGAGATTGGGCATTGGCAGTTGCACCGACCCCAGATCGTGGCAACCTCGGCCGAGCCACTTTTACTATTGGAGCATCCATCGCCCGTGGTGTGCCGGTCTCAGGACCTGCAAGTTGGCTCAAGCAAGCAAAGTTATGGCATGCGCCAGCAGCGTGAGGCGCGTACCCGCATGGAGTTCCAGGCAAACGAGTTTGCGGCCTGCTTACTAATGCCTAGGGCGTTAGTCCAAGCTGTATGGCAGCACAAATTCGGCAACTCCGATCCGGTTTTCGTAGAGGATCCCCAGAGTGTCGAGCCTGAGTTGCGGCTCTCTCTCCCTGAGGTCGGTCGCGCCCGCGGGGTGTCAGCAAATCGCGTCGCGCGTCGCGCGCTCGAAAGGCAGATCACAGACATTGCGGGAGAGTTTCGCGCCTCCCGACGTGCGATGCGGATTCGCCTGCGCAAGCTTGGTCTCATTCTTCCCTGAATAACTCGACACGACCTCGCGACGCCTCCTTGTCTTGCTGAGTTGCGTGTGTTAACTGATAAGGTGACAGGTAACACACTGTGCGGGTAGAGTCCATGAATGGCGTTGATGGTCCAAGTGTGGGGGCGCAACTACAGGCGGCACTTGACCGGCTCGCGCATGAAGTGAAAGAGGGGGTACGCCATGGATTCTTCAACGTTCATGTGACATGTGAAATTGGCAAGGGTGGTAAGCGCCACATGGTAGTCCATGCGGGTAAGAGCCATAAGTTCACCATCCCAATGAACGAGATCCCCTAACTATTGTGATCCCTGTGACGGGGACACGTTCCGT
>JBGGME010000019.1:0-12240 GCA_041288195.1 Hyphomicrobiaceae bacterium | reverse complement strand
GGCTTTACCTATAGCAAGGGCGTGCCCAAGCAGTTCAAGCGCAGCGATCTGGAAAGGCCCGTCACGCGCGAGTTCTGCCCCGATTGCGGCACGCACGTCGTCACGCGGCCACAGAGCTTTCCTGCCGTGATCGTCAAGGTTGGGACGCTCGACGATCCCACCCTGTTCGGGGAGCCGAAGATGGCGATCTACACCATCGACAAGCAGGCCTTCCACCAGATCCCCGCCGGCCTGCCGAGCTTCGAGCGATTGCCGAAGCGATAGGCGGAAACAAGAATGTCTCGGCCGCGCAGATCGCGCGGCTGAGACAGAGACATTGTTCGACTTAGTACTGGGACGGCGAGGGGATCTCGACGGCGGGATTGCGTGGGTCGGGGTGGCTGGCGCTGGCCGGCTGAACCGCGATGGCCGAAAGCACAGACAAAGCCAGGGCGGCTGAGAGGATGGTTTTCATGATCGTTCTCCGTGTCGAAGGGCGGGGCGCTGTCTTGGTTGTCCTGTATGTCCGTTAGTTGGCGGTTGCGCGCGCCGAGGCAAGCTCGTCTCACGCATGCGTGACGAATCGTGCGATGCGGCGATCGAGACCCGCTTGGTAAATCCCCCGCTAATGGCGCTGCCGCGGGCCGCTTTTCAGCTCCGGCGTCGCTTTGGTTGCCCCGGCGGAGCCTGCTAAGTTCAGGCACCTCTCCGCACCGCTCCAGCTTGCGAGGCCACGAAAGATGAGCGCAGCGCGCCCTCCCGTCTCGGCCGGGACCCTCGACCGGCTCAAGGCCGTGGTCGGGCGCGCCGGCTACCTCGATGACCCCGCCGACATCGCTCCTTACTGCACGAGCTGGCGCGACAACTGGGTGGGTCGCGTCGCCCTCGTTCTGAGACCGCAATCGACCGAGGAGACGGCCGCGGTCGTGCGCACGTGTGCCGAGGCGGGAGTGCCGATCGTCCCGCAGGGCGGCAATACAGGCCTCACGGGCGGCAGCCAGCCACATGATGACCTGAGCGAGGTGATCGTCTCGACCTCGCGGCTCAAGCGCATCCGCGCCGTCGACACCGTCAACGACACCATCACGGTCGAGGCCGGCGTGGTGCTGAAGGAGATCCAGAATGCTGCCGCGGCGGCAGACCGGCTGTTCCCGCTGAGCCTTGGCGCGGAAGGGTCGTGCCAGATCGGCGGCAACATCGCGACCAACGCCGGCGGCGTGCAGGTGCTGCGCTACGGCAACATGCGCAACCTGGTGCTGGGGCTGGAGGTGGTCTTGCCGGACGGCAGCGTCTGGAACGGCTTGCGGGGCCTGCGCAAGGACAACACCGGCTACGACATGAAGCAGCTCTTCATCGGTGCTGAAGGCACGCTCGGCATCATCACCGCGGCGGTGCTGCGGCTGTTCTCGAGGCCCACCGCGAGCGAGACGGCCTGGATCGGCGTCGAGTCGCCCGCGGCCGCCGTCAAGTTGCTGGGCCACATGCGCAAGCACATGGGCGATGCGGTCTCGGCCTTCGAGCTGATCCGCCGCTCGCTCATCGATTTCCTGCTGGCGGGCGTGCCGGGCCACGAGGACCCGATGCAGGAGCCCCATCCCTGGTACGTGCTGATGGACGTGACGAGCCAGGGGCCGGCCGGCTCGCTGCACGAGCCGCTTTCGGAGGCGCTGGCCTCCGCGCACGAGGCGGGCCTCATCGAGGATGCGCTGATCGCGGCCTCGGGCGCGCAGGCGGCGAAGCTGTGGAAGATGCGCGAGAGCCTGCCCGAGGCGGTGATCGCAGCAGGCGGCGCGATCGCGCACGACGTGTCGGTGCCCCTATCCCGGATCGCCGAGTTCCTGCAGCGGGCGGATGCGGCGATGCTCGCAGCCTACCCGGGCGTGCGGCTGTGCGCCTTCGGCCACGTGGGCGACGGCAACATGCACTACAACCCCGTGCGTCCCGCCGAATGGGACCTGCCGCGCTACCGCGCCGAGCGCGATCGCATCAACCGCATCGTCCACGACATCGTCGTCGAGCTCGGCGGCTCGATCAGCGCCGAGCACGGCATCGGCCGCTCGCGGCTGGCCGAGCTCGAGCACTACAAGGAGCAGGCCGAGCTCGCCATGATGCGCGCAGTGAAACGGGCGCTCGACCCTGCCGACATCATGAACCCCGGCAAGGTCGTGCGCCTCTAGTTATCCGGGCTAGCTGGGCAAGCCTGAGGCGCTCACCACCAATGGCGGCGATAGCCGACCCACGGGCGGCCATAGAAGCCGTAGCCGCCGTAGTAGCGGCGGGGGTAGCCGCCGTAGTAGTAGCGCGGGCCGAAGTAGACGTAGTGGATGCCGAAACCCCGGTAATAGCGGCGGTAGTGTCGCCGATAGCGGTGGGCTTTCTCGACGACGGAAGCCTCGCCGGCCGTGGGCTTGAGGCCTGGGGCGGCGGGCGCCGCGCTCGCGGCCGTCCCGGCAAAGCCGATCATCGCGGCCGCGGCCGCACCAATGAGCCAGGGTGTCATTCGCATGGGGTCCTCTCCGGAGCAGAATGCTGCATCGAGCCGCGCAGAGCTCCGCGCGGCCCCTGATTCTCCTCATGACTCAACGTGTTGACCGCGTTAACCGTTCCGCCGCCACCAGCCGAGCTCGACCAAGACCGAGTGTAGATGGCTGCGGCGAAAATGACCAGGGCATACCCGGTGTTAGCCTCTACGCGAGGCTAAGCTTCTTCTTCAGCAGTTCGTTGACGGCCTGTGGGTTGGCCTTGCCGCCGGTCGATTTCATGACCTGGCCAACGAACCAGCCGAGCGCCTTCGGATTGGCTTTGGCGTCGGCCACCTTGCCGGGGTTGGCGGCGATCACCGTGTCGATCGCCTTCTCGATGGCGCCCGTATCCGTGACCTGCTCGAGCCCCCGCTTCTCCACGATATCGGCGGGCTCCCCGCCCTCCTTCCAGACGATCTCGAACACCTCCTTGGCGATCTTGCCGGATATCGCGCCCGAGGCGATGAGGTCGAGAATGGCCCCCAGCTGCCTCGTCGAAACGGGGCTCGCCTCCACCTCCAGCCCCTCCTTGTTGAGCCTCCCGAACAGCTCATTGACGACCCAGTTGGCCGCCGTCTTGCCATCGCGACCCTTGGCGACGGCCTCGAAATACTCCGCACTCTCGCGCTCTGCCACCAGCACACCGGCATCGTACGGGGACAGCTTGTAGTCCCTCACGAAGCGCGCCTTCTTGGCGTCGGGCAGCTCGGGCAGGTCCTTTTTCAGCGCGGCGACATATTCCGGCGTCAGCTCCAGCGGCAGCAGGTCGGGGTCGGGGAAATAGCGATAGTCGTGCGCCTCCTCCTTGCTGCGCATGGAGCGGGTGACGCCCCTGGCGGAGTCGAACAGGCGCGTCTCCTGCTCGACTGTCCCGCCGTCCTCGATGATGTCAATCTGGCGGCGGGCCTCGGCCTCGATGGCCTGGCCGATGAAGCGGATCGAGTTGACGTTCTTGATCTCGCAGCGCGTGCCGAGCTTGCCGCCAGGCTTGCGCACCGAGACGTTGACGTCGGCGCGCAGGTTGCCCTTCTCCATGTCGCCTTCGCAGGTGCCGAGGTAGCGCAGGATGGTTCTGAGCTTGGAGACGTAGGCCTGGGCCTGCCTGGCCGAGCGCAGGTCCGGCTTGGAGACGATCTCCATCAGCGCCACGCCGGCGCGGTTGAGGTCGACGTAGGAGTACTCGGGATGCTGATCGTGCAGCGACTTGCCGGCGTCCTGCTCCAGATGCAGCCGCTCGATGCCGACCTCCAGCCTCTCGCCGCCTGCCCCGGACCCCGATCCGGGGTCGGCGTCGATCTCCACCACGCCCTCGCCGACGATCGGCCGCTTGTACTGCGAGATCTGATAGCCCTGCGGCAGGTCGGGATAGAAGTAGTTCTTGCGGTCGAACACGGAGACGAGATTGACCTGGGCGTTGAGCCCCAGGCCCGTGCGCACGGCCTGCGCAACGCAAGCCTCATTGATCACCGGCAGCATGCCCGGCATGGCCGCATCGACGAGCGAGACATGGGTGTTGGGCTCGCCGCCGAACTCGGTGGCGGCGGCGGAGAACAGCTTGGACTTGGAGGCGACCTGGGCGTGCACCTCCAGGCCGATCACCACCTCCCAGTCGCCACTCGCCCCTTTGATCAGGTTGGTGGCGCCGCTTCTGGCATCGCTCTGCATGAACTTTTATCCATTGTGCGCCGCACTCACAGATTGCCTGCGTAAAGCGCGAGGCCTGCCCAGGTCAAGGGCAGCGGATACGGCCTAAATGCGGGGTGGAGCGCTGGACCGGGCTTGCGAGTTCGGCCAATATCGCGTGGTCGAGGCGCCCCCGGGCGCCCACCCCTTCCGCGAGAGGCCAAATGAAGCTCAAAACCCTAGTTGTGACGAGCGCGCTGGCGTTTGTGCTTGCGTCCGCTCCCGCCGCAGCCAAGACTTTCCGATACGCCTTCCAGGGCGACCTCAACGCGCTCGATCCGTACACGCTGAACGAGAGCTTCACTCTCGGTGCCCTCGGCAACGTCATGGAGGGCCTCACCAAGCGCGACAAGGACCTCAAGATCATCCCAGGGCTGGCCGAGCGTTGGGAGATCGTCGATCCCCTGAAGTGGCGCTTCTATCTGCGCAAGGGCGTCAAGTTCCACAACGGCGAGGATTTCACCGCCGACGACGTCGTGTTCTCGACCGAACGCATGCGCAGCCCCGCCTCGCAGATCAAGTCGCGCGCGCCCGCGGACATGAAGGCGGTCAAGGTCGACGACCACACCGTCGACTTCGTGCTGACCTCGCCCAATCCCATCCTGAATGCGGAGTGGGACACCTGGTACATGTTCTCCAAGAAGTGGTCGGAGGCGAACGGCGCCACCCAGGCGCAGGCGGCGTCCGCGACCTCGCTCAACCCGTTCGCGCTCAAGGCCAACGGCACCGGTCCGTTCATGATCGCCAGCCACGAGCCCGGCGTGAAGACCGTGTTCAAGCCGAACCCCAACTGGTGGGGCAAGCCCGAGCACAATCTGACGGAAGTCGTGTTCCAGACCATCAAGTCGGACGCCACGCGCGTCGCCGCGCTGCTCTCGGGCGACATCGACATGATGGACCCGGCGCCGGTGCAGGACATCGAGCGCGTCAAGGCGAGCCCGAACGCAACCGTGCTGATCGGGCCCGAGATCCGCACGATCTTCCTGAACCTCGACTCCTTCCGCGACGAGCTCCTGTATTCCAACGTGAAGGGCAAGAACCCCTTCAAGGACGCCCGCGTGCGCAAGGCCATCTACCAGGCCATCGACATCGAGGCGATCCACAACAAGGTCATGCGCGGCATGTCGGTCAACTCGGCGCTGATGATCTCGCCGCTGCTCTATTCGCGCGCAGCCGAGTTCAAGCGCCATCCCTATGACGTCGCTGCCGCCAAGAAGCTGCTGACGGAGGCCGGCTATCCGCAGGGCTTCGAGGTCGAGATGGACTGCCCCAACGACCGCTACGTCAATGACGAGGGTATCTGCCAGGCGGTCGCCCAGATGCTTTCCCGCATCGACATCAAGGTGAAGCTCAACTCGATGCCGAAGGCCAAGTACTTCGAGAAGGCCGGTCCGACCAAGAAGTACGATTCCTCCTTCAACCTGCTGGGCTGGACGCCGGGCTCGCTCGACAGCTGGAACGTGATCGCCAACATCATCGGCTGCCGGGATGCCGACGGCAAAGGCGCCACCTTCAACTACGGCGGCTACTGCAATCCGAAGCTGACCGAGCTCAACAAGCAGATCCTGGTGGAAGTCGACACCAAGAAGCGCGACGAGTTGATCGCGGAAGCCTTCAGGATCAACCACGAGGAAGCCGGCGTGATCCCGCTGCACCAGCAATCCCTGATCTGGGGCGCGTCGAAGAAGGTGCAGATGGTGCAACGCGCCGATAACCAGATCCTGTTCTACTGGGTGAAGATGCAATAGGCAGGGCCGAGCCGGCGCCTCAGTCCATAGGCGCCGGCTGCCCCTTCACCGGCACACGATATGCTCGCATTCGCCATCCGCCGGCTGTTCGAAGCAGCCTTCGTCATGGTGACGGTGGCGCTGCTGGCATTCGTGCTGTTCCGCTTCGTCGGCGATCCCGTCAACCAGATGGTGGGACAGGACACCTCGCTCGAGGATCGCCTCAGGCTGCGCCAGGAGCTCGGGCTCGACGACCCCATCGTCGTGCAGTTCGCGCGCTTCCTCGGTAACGCCGCCCGCTTCGACTTCGGCATCTCCTACCAGATGAAGCAGCCGGTCACGGCCATCATCGTCGAGCGCGCGCCGGCAACGTTCGAGCTCGCGCTCGCGGCGGCGCTGTTCTCCATCCTGCTCGGCATCCCGATAGGTGTGTATACCGGCATCCATCGCGACAGCTGGCTGTCGAAGATATTCATGACCGTCTCGCTGCTGGGCGTGTCCTTGCCGACGTTCCTGATCGGGATCCTGCTGATCTATGTCTTTGCCGTCACCCTCGGGGTGCTGCCCTCCTTCGGCCGCGGCGAGGTTGTGCGTATAGGCTTCTGGCGCACCGGCTTTCTCACCGTCTCGGGGCTCAAGGCCCTGATCCTGCCGGCGATCACGCTCGGCCTGTTCCAGATGACGCTGATTACCCGGCTGGTGCGCTCGGAGATGCTCGAGGTGCTGCGCACCGACTACATCAAGTTCGCCAGGGCGCGCGGGCTCACCGATCGCGCCATCAATTTCGGCCACGCCCTGAAGAATACGCTGGTGCCGGTCATCACTGTCATCGGCCTCCAGCTCGGCCTCGTCATCGCCTTCTCCATCATCACCGAGACGGTCTTTCAGTGGCCCGGCATGGGGCTCATGTTCATCCAGGCGGTGCAGAATGCCGACATACCCGTCATGGCCGGCTACCTGCTGCTGGTGGCGTTCCTGTTCGTGCTCATCAACTTCATCGTCGATCTGGTCTATGTGCGCGTGGATCCGCGCATCCGCATCTACGGCCGAGGCGCGTGAGGGGTCATGAACGAGCTGTCCCCTCCCAACCGAGTGATCCCGCCGACCCCGCTCGGCGGCGGCGTCGGGAGGGCGGCGCCCAGGAGCCGGCTCGCGGCATTCCTCGACAGCGATCTGCTGCACAGCTTCCTGGAGTCCAAGCTGGTCGTGCTGGCGGCGCTGGTGAGCGTGCTGATCGTCGGTGCCGCAATCCTGGCGCCGCTGATCGCGCCGCATAATCCCTACGATCTCAAGTCGCTGAGCCTGCTCGATTCCAACACGCCCCCGGCGTGGGAGAAGGGCGGTGATCCCAGGTTCCTCCTCGGCACCGACGACCAGGGCCGGGACATCTTTTCCACCATCCTCTACGGCACGCGCTCGTCGCTGATGATCGGCATCGGTGCCGTGCTCCTGTCATCGATCCTGGGGCTGTCGCTCGGGCTGTGGGCCGGCTACGCCGGCGGGCGCGTCGACAGCGTGATCATGCGCATTGCCGACGTTCAGCTGACCTTCCCGGCGATCCTCACCGCGCTCCTGATCGACGGCGTGCTGCTCGCCGTGTTCCGCAGCTACCGCATCGAGGGTAACACCTCCTTCGTGCTGGTGCTCGCCATCGGCCTCTCGACCTGGGTGCAGTATGCGCGCACGGTGCGCGGGGTGACGCTGGTGGAGCGCAACAAGGAGTACGTGGAAGCGGCGCGGCTGATCGGCCTGCATTCCTTCAAGATCATGTTCCAGCACATCCTCCCCAACGTGCTGGGGCCGGTGCTGGTGATCGCGACCATCAACCTGGCGCTGGCCATCCTCACCGAGGCGACGCTGTCGTTCCTGGGTGTCGGCCTGCCGCCGACCGAGCCCTCGCTCGGCACCATGATCCAGATCGGCAACAAGTACCTGTTCTCGGGCTCCTGGTGGATGGTGGCGTTTCCCGGATTGACGCTGGCCTTGCTGGCATTGGCCGTCAATCTGCTCGGCGACTGGTTGCGCGATGCGCTCAATCCCAAGCTGCGGTAGTCTCATCCTCCCCAACCGCGCCGAGCCGGCATGAGCGAGCCCGTCCTCTCCGTCCGCAATCTCGAGGTCGCATTCCCGACCCGGCGGGTCACGCTGACCGCGGTCGACGACGTGTCCTTCGACATCGCCCGCGGCGAGGTGCTGGGCGTGGTGGGCGAGTCCGGCGCCGGCAAGTCGCTGACCGGCGCCGCCGTCATCGGCCTGCTCGAGCCTCCGGGCCGCATCGTCGGCGGGGAGGTGCGCCTCAACGGCCGGCGCATCGACAACCTGCCCCCCGAGGAGATGCGCAAGATACGCGGCCGGCGCATCGGCATGGTGTTCCAGGACCCGCTCACCAGCCTCAACCCGCTCTACCGCATCGGCGACCAGATCATCGAGACCATCCGCACGCATTCCGACATCTCCGAGTCGCAAGCGCGCGAGCGCGCCATCGCCCTCCTGCAGGAAGCCGGCATCCAGGGCGCGCGGGCGCGCATCGACAGCTACCCGCACGAGTTCTCGGGCGGCATGCGCCAGCGCGTGGTGCTGGCCCTCGCGCTCTGCGCCGAGCCCGACCTGCTGATCGCCGACGAGCCGACCACCGCGCTCGACGTGTCGATCCAGGCGCAGATCATCGCGCTCCTGAAGCGGCTGTGCCGGGAGCGCGGCACCGCCGTCATGCTCATCACCCACGACATGGGCGTGATCGCCGAGACGGCCGACCGGGTGGCCGTCATGTACGCGGGGCGCATCGCCGAGATCGGCCCGGTGCGCGACGTGGTGCAGCGCCCCCACCACCCCTACACCAAGGGCCTGATGGGCGCGATCCCCACGACCGTCGGCAGTGCGACCCGGCTGGTGCAGATCCCCGGCAGCATGCCGCGGCTCGGCGCCATCCCCCCGGGATGCGCCTTCAACCCGCGCTGCGCGCAGGCGTTCGCGCGCTGCCGCCTCGAGCGGCCCGAGCCGATGCCGGCCGGACAATCGCAGGCCGCCTGCTGGCTCGTCGCCGAAGCCGCCGCAGGGGCCCGCGCATGACGGCGGCGACCGCCATGCCGCTGGTGGAGGCGAAGGGCCTCACGCGCGTATTCGACGTCTCCAAGCCCTGGCTCAACCGGGTAATCGAGGGCGAGCCCAAGGCCCTCCTCAAGGCCGTGACGGGCATCTCCTTCACCATCGGCCAGCGCGAGACGCTGGCGCTGGTCGGCGAATCGGGATCGGGCAAGTCGACGGCGGCGCGCATGGTCGTGGGCCTGCTGCGCCCGACCGCGGGGACCGTCACCATCGACGGCGTCGACATGTGGGCGACGGCGCGCGCCGCCGAGCGCCAGAAGCTGCGCCGGCGCCTGCAGATGATCTTCCAGGACCCCTACGCCAGCCTCAACCCGCGCTGGCGCGTCGACCGCATCATCGCCGACCCCATCAAGGCGTTCGGGCTCGCCAGGGACAGCGCCGAGATCGAGCATCGCGTGGGCGAGCTCTTGAAGCTCGTCGGCCTCGACCCCGCCGACGGGGTCAAGTACCCCCACGAGTTCTCCGGCGGCCAGCGCCAGCGCATCTGCATCGCCCGCGCCCTGTCATCGAACCCCGAGTTCATCGTCTGCGACGAGCCGACCAGCGCGCTCGACGTTTCCGTGCAGGCACAGATCCTCAACCTGATGCGCGACCTGCAGGACCGGCTCGGGCTCTCCTATCTCTTCATCAGCCACAACCTCGCCGTGGTGCGCCACATGGCGACCCGCATCGGCGTCATGTACCTGGGACGTATCGTCGAGCTGGCGCCGTCGGCCGAGCTGTTCACCTCGCCCCGCCATCCATACACGCGCCTGCTGATGGACGCCCTGCCCGACCTCGGCATGAGCGGGCGGCCGCGCCGTCCGATCGAAGGGGAGATCCCCAACCCGATCACGCCGCCCCCCGGCTGCGCCTTCCACCCGCGCTGTCCCTGGTCCTACGAGCCCTGCTCGGTCGACCTACCGGAGCTGGTCGATCTCGGCGGGCGCATGGCGGCTTGTCATGCGGTGGCGGCCGGGCGAATTTGAGCTTAAAGCTAGGCTCACAAATACTGGACACCGACAAAGTGGAGTTGACGCCATGAAACTGGGCCTTCTCACCGGCTATTCGGGCCGCACAGTCCGCCTGCCCCTGGACGGCATCAAGCACGCGGAGAAACTGGGCTACGACTCGGTGTGGACTTCGGAGGCCTACGGCTCGGACGCGGTGTCGCCGGCGGCCTGGATCCTGGCCAACACCAGCAAGATCAAGGTCGGCACGGCCATCATGCAGATGCCGGCGCGCACCCCGACGATGGCCGCCATGACCGCCATGACGCTGGCGCAGCTCTCCGGCAACCGCTTCATCATAGGTGTCGGCGCTTCGGGCCCGCAGGTCATCGAAGGCTGGCACGGCGTGGCCTACGGGCGCCCCGTGACGCGCCTCAAGGAATACGTGCAGATCATGCGGCGCGTCTTCGCCCGCGAGGATGCGCTGAGCTTCGATGGCAAGGAATACCAGATCCCATACAAGGGGCCCGGCGCCACCGGCCTCGGCAAGCCGCTCAAGAGCATCCTGCACTGCGAGACGCCGATCCCGATCTACGCGGCGACGCTCACGCCAGCGGGCGTGCAGGCTGCCGCCGAGGTGGCCGACGGCTTCTTCCCCGTGTGGATGGACCCCGACCAGTACAAGGTGTTCCAGGAGCCGATCGAGAAGGGCTTCAAGGCGGCCGGCGGCGGCAAGACGCTCGCCCGGTTCGACATCGCCCCGTTCGTGGCGGTGAACATCGGCGACGACGTCAAGGCGTGCATGGCACCGCTGCGCGAGCACATGGCGCTCTACATCGGCGGCATGGGGGCGAAGGACAAGAATTTCTACACCGACTACGCGACACGGCTCGGCTTCGGCGATGCCGCCCGGCAGGTGCAGGACCTATATCTTGCCGGCAAGAAGGGGGAGGCTGCCGCCGTCGTGCCCGAGGCGCTGGTGGATGCCTGCCACCTGGTTGGTCCGCCCGCCCGCATCCGCGACCGGCTGCAGCGCTGGACGGCGGCAAACAAGAAGGGCCACGTCGGCACCATGCTGATCCGCCCGCATCAGCCCGAGGCGCTCGAGCTGGTGGCCAAAGCCGTTCTGTAGCCCGCGCATCTGGAGACGACACCATGATCAAACGCATTCCGGGCTCAATACCGACGCGCTCCAAGACGGTCATCCACAACGGGCTCGTCTATACGGTGACGACCGCGCCGACCAAGTCCGCGCCGCTCTACGGGCAGACCAAGGAGGCTCTCGCCATCATCGACCGCAGCCTGGCCGATGCCGGCTCCGACAAGTCGCGCATCCTCACCGCCACGGTGTTCATCACCGACATGAGCAAGAAGGAGGAGATGAACCGCGCGTGGGACGAGTGGGTCGACAAGGCAAACCCGCCGCGCCGGGCGTGCATCGGCGCGGTGCTGGAAGGCCAGGACCTGGTCGAGATCCTGGTCACGGCGGCGCAGTAGCGAGATCCCCTCTCCCCATTCTTCTCCAGAATGGGGAGAGGGCTAGGGTGAGGGGCGGCGGCACACTCGCACGTTGGCGTATGGCGCCGCCCCTCACCCCGACCCTCTCCCCGCTGGCAGGGAGAGGGGGAATCTCACGCGGCCTTGCCGCAGCCGGCGTGAGGCTTGAGCACGCGCTCGGTGGAGGCAGGATACCTGGCGAGCATGGCGGGCGGGCGCACGGGGCGGCGCACCAGCTCTCCGCCGCAGTTGGGGCAGCGGCCGCCGGCCAGGCGGGCGGTCGCGCAGTCGGCGCAGAACGTGCACTCGAAGGTGCAGATCAGGGCGTCGGCCGCATCGGGCGGAAGGTCCTTGTCGCAGCATTCGCAGTTGGGCCTGAGCTTCAACATCTTTCCCTCCGCTTTGGGCCTGGCCGAGCAACGAGCCTGACGGCTGCTGGGCTGCATTGCAACGCACAAACGGCCCGATCGACTTTGCAACCATCCGTTGACGATCCCGGCATTCGACGGCCGGGCTCAGGGTTTCCGCCGATATTCAGGCTCGGGACTTTCGGCAGGATGCATCGGGTATGGCCCGCAGAACGCGGGTCCCGGCCTGCGCGGAGCTATCCCATGCCCTCATTCGGACAAGTCATCGTTTGGATCGTCGTCGGCCTGGTCGGAGGCGCGCTCGCGAGCCGCCTCGTCACCTGGGACCAGGAAGGCTTCGGGCGCTGGCGCAACCTAGGCTTGGGGCTGGTCGGCGCCCTTGTCGGCGGCTTCCTGTTCCGCATGCTCGGCCTGTTTCCCGAGCTCGACA
>JBGGME010000018.1:0-2921 GCA_041288195.1 Hyphomicrobiaceae bacterium | reverse complement strand
GGACGAGCATCGCCTGATCCGCCATCCCTACGGCGACCAGGCGGGTTATGCGCGCATGATCGACCAGGCCTACGCCGCCTGGGACCTGATGTGGGGCGATCTCGGCCAGCGTCTCTACGCCGCCACCGGCACGCTGGCGCTCACCGGCAACGGCGAGACCTGGGCAGAGCGCTCGGCCGCCATATTGGCCGGCATCGGCAAGTCGATGAAGGAGATGCCGCTCGACGAGCTGCCACGGCGCTTCCCACAGCTCGACGCGCGCGGCGTCGAACGCGCCTTCTGGATGGACGGCGGCGGGGTGCTGTTCGCCCAGGACATCGTCGCGGCGCTGGCGCGGCATCTCGCCGGGCGGCCGACCGTGACCCTGCACGCCGGGACACCCGTCCGCACGGTCGATCTCGAGCATGGACGGATCGTCACCGACGCCGGCGCACGCCACGACGCCGACATGGTCGTGGTCGCGGCGGGTGCGTGGGTCGGCCGGCTGCTGGCGGAGGACCGCCGACTGGTCCCGTCCCGTCAGGTCGTCATCTATTTCAACCTGCCTGCCGACCAGCGCGCGATCTGGGCAAAAAGCCCGATGGTCATCGACAAGACCGGCGATGTCGGCCTGTACCTCGTGCCGCCGGCCGAAGGCCGCGGCCTCAAGATCGGCGACCACGTCTTCAGCCGGACCGGCGACCCATCGGCTGAGCGCCAGGCGCATGAAGAGGAGATGCGCCCCCTGCTGCGACGCTGTCGCGACCTGATCAAGGACTTCGATCGTTGGCGCATCGACCGGCTGAAGGTCTGCTTCTATACGGTGACCGAGGACGAGCGTTTCGTCGTCGAGAAGCAGGGCGCCAAGGGCTGGCTGATGTCGCCCTGCTCGGGCCACGGCTTCAAGTTCGGAGCGGTGATGGGGCTGGAACTGGCGCGCACCATTGCGACGGGACGCGATCCTGCGGCGCATGCGCGCTGGGCGGCCGGCCTGGAAGGCGATAAACCCTCCTGACAAAATGACGATCTGAATCAGGGAGAAGACACGCCATGGCTTCCCGCAAGCGACGCACCAACGGCACCCCGAAGGCCACCGGAATGCGTCAAGGCCTCGCCACCTACGGCGATGCGGGCTTCTCGCTGTTCCTGCGCAAGGCCTTCATCAAGGCCGGCGGCTACTCCGACGACGCGCTCGACCGGCCGATCGTCGGCATCACCAACACCTTCAGCGACTACAATCCCTGCCACGGCAACGTGCCCGACCTGATCGAAGCGGTGAAGCGCGGTGTCATGCTGGCGGGCGCGCTCCCCATGGTCTTCCCGACCATTTCGATCCACGAGAGCTTCTCCCATCCCACCAGCATGTTCCTGCGCAACCTCATGTCGATGGACACCGAGGAGATGATCCGCGCCCAGCCGATGGATTCGGTGGTGCTGATCGGCGGCTGCGACAAGACCCTGCCGGCCCAGCTCATGGCCGCGGCGAGCGCCGATCGGCCGGCCGTCGTGCTGCCGGTCGGGCCGATGCTGGTCGGCCACTTCAAGGGCGAGGTGCTGGGCGCCTGCACGGACTGCCGCCGCCTGTGGGGCCAGTATCGCGCCGGCACCTTCTCCGAGACCGACATCGAGAAGGTGAGCGAGCGGCTGGCGCCGACCAAGGGCACCTGCATGGTGATGGGCACCGCCAGCACCATGGGCTGCATCGTCGAGACGCTGGGCATGGGCCTGCCCGGCAGCGGCTCGATACCGGCGACGCATTCCGATCGCCTGCGTGTCGCCGAAGCAAGCGGCAGGCTTGCCGCCGAGATGGCGAAGAAACAGGGGCCGCGCCCCAGCGAGATCATGACGGCCGGCGCCTTCCGCAACGCCCTGACGGTGCTGCAGGCGATCGGCGGCTCGACCAACGCGCTGGTCCATCTCACCGCCGTCGCACGCCGTCTCGGCGTCGATATCGAGCTGGATGAATTCGACCAGATCGGCCGCAAGGTGCCGGTGCTGGTCGACCTCAAGCCGTCGGGCGACCACTACATGGAGCATTTCCATTGGGCCGGCGGCAACTCGCGCCTGATGCGCGAGATCCGCACGCATCTCGACGAGAAATGCATGACCGTCTCCGGCCGCACGCTGAAGCAGGTGATCGACGCCGCCGAGATCGTGCCCAACCAGACCGTGATCCGTACGCCGAAGAATCCGATCAAGCCGACCGGTGGCATGGCGGTTTTGCGCGGCAACCTCGCGCCGCGCGGCGCGGTCATCAAGCATGCCGCCGCCTCGCCCGCCCTGATGACCCATACCGGCCGCGCCGTCGTGTTCGATTCGCTGGAAGACCTTGCCGCGCGCGGCGACGATCACACGCTCGACGTCACGGCGGAGGACATCCTCGTCCTGCGCAACGCCGGCCCGAAGGGCGCGCCGGGCATGCCCGAAGCCGGATCTTTTCCCATCCCCATGAAGCTCGCCCGCGCCGGTGTGAAGGACATGATCCGCATCTCCGACGCGCGCATGAGCGGCACGGCCTTCGGCACGATCGTGCTGCACGTGGCGCCTGAAGCAGCGGTCGGCGGCCCCCTCGCCCTGGTGAAGACCGGAGATCGCATCACCCTCGATGTGCCCAAGCGCGTCCTCAAGCTGCATGTCGACACCAAGGAGCTGGCGGCGCGGCGCAAGACCTGGAAGGCCCCGACGCCGCCCAACGGCAGCGACCGCGGCTATACCGGGCTGTTCCACAGGGAAGTGCTGCAGGCCGACGAAGGCGTCGATTTCGGCTTCCTGGGTCCCGCCAAATCGTGACCGAGGCGGCACTCCCGGGCATCTCCGTCGTCGTCACCTGTTACAACTGCCGTGACTATATCGGCGATGCCATCCGCTCGGTGGCGCGCCAGACGCTCAGCGACTTCGAATGCGTGATCGTCGACGATGCCTCGACCGACGATTCGGCCGAG
>JBGGME010000017.1:0-22619 GCA_041288195.1 Hyphomicrobiaceae bacterium | reverse complement strand
TCCGCCGCCGCGCGCCGCGCATCCTGCACGCGCTCGCGCCGGACCTCCCGCCGCAGCCTCACGCTGGTGCGGATATACTTATGCCACTCGAAGCCGTCGGACTTCTTCGCCCTGCCGAACATACGCCCCCTTTCGCCAAGGCCGAGGTTGAGACTGGAATGCCGCTGCCGCTTCGACCAACGCTGCGGCCGAATCGTGGCGCTCATTGGACGGGGAAATGCACTAGTGTCCTGATCGCGAAATTCGTCTCACCGTGCGGCGGGCTCGGAGCGAATTTCGCGATTTGAAGGACACTAGCAAATTGATGCTCCTAGTGTGATTCAGATCGAGAAGTCCGCTTCCCGACCCAGCCCAACGCGATGATGCGGACTTCTCGATCATCACACTAGCGATCAATCGCTGCGCGGCTCGCCTTGACGATGAGTGCGGGCTGGCGTCCCCTGGGCCGACGCAAGCCCAGGGAGCGACACCGATGGCCGCACTCGATCTCGAGGCCGAGTACAACAACCGCAAGCGCGTGCCGGCGCACGCCGAGCATGCGGCGCGCTGGCAGGCTGCCTCCGCCGCCTACCGGCAGGCCGCCAAAGGTGCCGAGCTCGATCTCGCCTATGGGCCCAGCGAGCGCAACCGCTACGACCTGTTCCGCGCCGGCGATCCCAAGGCGGCGCTCGTCGTCTACATCCACGGCGGCTACTGGCAGCGCGGCGACCGCAAGGACTACTCGTTCCTGGCCAAGGAGCTGAATGCGGCCGGCATCGATGTGGCGCTGCCCTCCTACACGCTGTGTCCGGCGGCTTCGGTGATGGACATCATCGGCGAGCTGCGCGCCTGCCTCATCGCAATCTGGAGAAAGACGGGGAAGCACCCGGTCGTCACCGGACACTCGGCCGGCGGGCATCTGACGGGCGCGATGGTGGCAACCGACTGGAGCAAGGTGGCGGACGCGCCCGCCGATCTCGTGCGTGCCGGCGTGCCGATCAGCGGGGTGTTCGAGCTGGAGCCGCTGATACCCACCAGCATCAACGATCTCGTCGGGCTCGATGCCGCCGCGGCGCGGGCGGCAAGCCCGCTGCTGTGGCCGCCGCCGCCCAAAAGTCGAAGGCTGGTTGCCGCCGTCGGCGGCGACGAGAGCTCGGAGTTCCTGCGCCAGTCGCGCGTCATCGCCGAGGCGTGGGCCAAGGCCGGGCTCGAGACGGAATGCCTGGTGGTGCCGGGCACCAACCACTTCTCCGTGGTCGACGAGCTGGCCAAGCCCGGCAGCGCGCTCTTCGGCGCCGTCGTTCGGCTCGCGCGCGACTGAGGTGTCAGACCCTCCGGGTCTGACACCATTACTCCAATTCGCGCCGGCGTCATGGTGTCAGACCCGAAGGGTCTGACACCATCTTTACTCTGATCGCGCTTATCCCCGGTGCTCGGGGCCGTGCCATACTGCTCCCACCTCGGCTCGCGAGGCTGCCACTCGAGGGGCGGTCTCATGGGACGGCCGGGGGGCCGCGTAAAGGCGACACGGTTCGAACCCGTGCGCTTGGGGCTAGGTGATCGGATCGGTCAAGCAGCTTCCATCGCGGCAGCGGGGCGCAAGAGCCGAGTGCTCAGGCCTCTAAACACGGTCCGGCGGCTTAGCGCCCCGTTCCCTTTTGCTCACCCTCGAGGCTGAGGCCTGCGAGGCGATTTGTGCTGGTGAGATCGTGAGTGGTCAGTGGAGAGATTGGGGGCGGAGAACTCCGCCCGCGGCACGCGGCAGGCCCTCCATCTCACGACCTCACCAACTCACCTTTGCGCGTTATTCCCGCGAATCCAGATGCAAGCTCCACCGGCGGAGATTGGGGGTGGATGCCCGCTCGGCGCTGCGCTGGGCGGGCATGACGGAAATCTGCGCGTGCCCTGGCCCTTGGGTCCGGGTCACTGCCACCGCATGTCGAACGGCGTGAGCGAGACCTTGGTGTCGGCGGGGGCAGGGCCCGAGCCGTCGGCGGTGCCGTAGAACACGTCAGCGGCTACGCCCGATACGGTCACGCCCGGCCGCGTGCGGTAGACGAGGTCGCCGCGATCGATCATGAGGGCGCCGTCGACCCACACGCGCAGGACGCCGTCCGCCCCCTTCGGGGCGTTGAGCACGACCTCCTGCTCGAAGCGCACCCAGCGCCCGCGCGGGAAGGCGAACGTCTCGTACTCGGCCGACGTGCTGCGCGTCTCGCCGGCGCTGGTCACGCGCAGCGTCGCACCGCCCTGGCCTTCCTCGCGCCAGGCCAGACGCGCCGTGAACGAGTCGGCCGCAGGCATGTCCGGCTCGACGCCGCTGATGCCCGGCAGCGCACCACCCCGGTTGAAGGCGAAGTCGGCGGGCAGCAGCACGCTGTAGCTCAGGCACGCTGCCGTCTTGCCCTGCACCGACCGCGGGTCCCACGGAAAGCTGATGCCACCCCTGGGCGAGCCGTGCGGCGACGTCGAGCCCTTGGGCAGGCGCACGGTGATGGCGACGGGGGCCGGACCAGCCGCGACGCGAGCGATCGAGACGTTGTCGATCACTCCGACGTCCTTGCCGGCGAGCCTCGATTGCAGGTCCGCCGCCGTCAGCAGCACGCCACCGCGCTCCAGCGCGAAAGCGGTCGAGTGATGATAGCGCTCGCTGCAGGGGACGGAGGTCGGCTTGATGAGCACAGACCGCAGCAGGCCCACGACGGCGGCGCCCGTGATCAGAACCGCGGCCGCGTTGAACACGATGACCTTGGCGTCCGGCATCTTCATGGCGTGCCCCTCTCGTTGGGCGTGAGTTGCGGGGCGAAGGCTGCGCGCACGCCGCGCCGCAGCGGATCGAACAAGCGCTCGAGCAGCGACCGGTCGGCGGTGGCAATCTGGAGATCGACGGCGCCGCCAGCCTCGGGCGACTCGGCGGGACGTGTGCTGAGGGCGACCACGCGGCCCGACACGGGAGCGCGGATCTCGCTCTTGGCCAGTTCCTGCTCGGCCCGGGCGATGCGCGACATAAGCTCCTGCGTCTCCTTCTCGAGCTCGGCGACGCGCTGCTCGAGGGAAGCGACCGTGGGCTTGTCGGCGGGCGCCATCACCCCGGAGGCCTCGCGGCCGATCAGAGCCAGCTGCGCGCGCGCAGCCTCCGAGAGCGCCTTCAGCATGACGATCTGCCGGTCGACCTCGGTGGTGTCGCGGGTGATGATGACATCGCCGGCCTTCACCGTGGCGCCTTCCCGGACGTGCACGCGGGCACCGGCGCCGAGCTTGGAGAAATGCAGCGGCGTGAGCCTGGTCTCGAAGATCGCGCCACCCGTGAGGCCGGCCAGATCGCCGAGCCCGGCATAAGCAGTCCCGAGCGCGGCGACGGCGAAGAGGAGGACGGCCGCGAAGCCGGCGGCAAGCGGTCCGCGCACGTTGAGGCGCTGCGGCTGCGGGGCGGCCCCGGGCCCGGAGGCCGCATGCACGGCCTCAGCCCCTTCGTCGGCGTCGGCAGGCAGAGCCCGCAGCTGCCGATAGGCGCCCATTGCCGATCGGACGGCGGGCAGGGAGACGACAAGCCGCTGGAGCGGGTCGAGCAGGGCGGCGTTGATGAGCACGGCCGCGAACAGCGCCGCCGGTGTCAGGGCCTGGGTCGCGACCAGCCAGGCGCCTGCTGCGATCAAGGCGATCTGCGCGGCAAATTTCACGAGGCCGGCAACGTCGCCGAGGATCGCGCCCCGCCTGGAGAGTGCGTATGCCGCGGCAATGCGGGTCCGGTTCAGCCGCTCCCATTGGCCGGGGGCGTCGGTCTGCAGAGGCCTCTCGGAAGAGCCGGAGACAGTCGCCGCCCACCACTGTGAGACGCGCACAGCGGCGTCGGCCTCGCGCGCGACAAGCCGGCCGACCTTTCGGGCTTGCGCGAACGTCACCAGCACCAGCAGCGCGGCGAAGCCGGCGGCGACGGCCGCCAGGATCGGGCTGAGAAGCGCGAGCGCCAGAAGCATCAGCGGCGACCAGGGCGCATCGAGCGCGGCGACGATGGTGCGGTCGGTCAATGCCCGCGCAAGGCGAGCGAGGGCAGCCGAGTTGCCCGCAATCTCGGCGGACGGCGCGCCGAGCCGAGCGCCGCCGGCAAGGATGTGGGCCCCCAGCGTGTGGTCGAGCCACAGGCCAGCGCGCAGCACGATGCGGTCGCGCGCGGCGACGACGGCAATGAGCACCGCGCCGGCGCAGGCGGCAGCCAGCGCCAGCAGCGCCACCGTCTGCAGGTTGGCGGCGGGAATGGCGCTCTCGAAGATGTGCAGCGCATAGAACGGCAGCGCCAGCTGCAGCAGGCTCGCGAAGCCGGCAAGCGCGAACGCCGCGCACAGCGCGCGGCGCACCTGGGCCAGCAGCTTCCTCGACGTGGACATCGCGACACGACCGACAACCGGCCTCCCCAGCTGCGGGGCGGCTCCCATCGCGACTCTGTCACCGGGGCCTAAAGGAAGTGCTAACCGGCCGTTAAGCGCTGCGTCGGAAAGGCTCGCAGACGCCAGTCGTGGACGCCCCTCCGACTCACGCAGGGAAAATCTTGCCGGGGTTCAGGATGCCCTCGGGATCGAGGGCGGACTTGATGGCGCGCATCACGGCGACGCCGTGGCCGAGCTCGGCCTCGAGATACTTGACCTTGCCCTGGCCGACGCCGTGCTCGCCCGTACAGGTGCCTTCCATGGCGATGGCGCGCTTGGTGAGGCGGTCGAGAAAGGTCTCGATGGCCGCCATCTCCTTGGGGTCGTCGCGATGGAAGGCGGGCGAGGTGTGGAAGTTGCCGTCGCCGACATGGCCGACGATGGGCGCGACCAGGCCCAGCTCCTCGATGTCCTTCTGCGTCTCGACCACGCATTCGGCGAGCCGCGAGACGGGCACGCACACGTCGGTGGCGAAGATGTCGCGACCGGGCCAGGTGGTCTTGACGGCCCAGTAGGCGTCGTGGCGGGCCTTCCACAGCCGGCGCCGGTCCTCCTCCTTCTCGGCCCAGTCGAAGCGGATGGCACCCTCGGACTCGGCAATGGCCTTGAAGTTCTCGACCTGGTCGCGGGCGCCGGCCTCGGTGCCGTGGAACTCGAGGAACAGCGTCGGCTTCTCCTCGAGGCCGAGCTTGGCGTGGACGTTGACGGCCTTGATCTGCGGCGGGTCGAGCAGCTCCATGCGCGCCACGCCGAGGCCGAGCTGGATCGACTGGATGACGGCGTTGCAGGCGCCCTCCAGCGTGGCGAACGGGCAGACGGCGGCGAGGATGCGCTCGGGGATGCCGTAGAGGCGAACGGTGAGCTCGGTGATGATGCCGAGCGTGCCCTCCGAGCCCACCAGCAGCCGCGTCAGGTCGTAGCCGGCCGAGGACTTGCGGGCGCGCTGGGCGGTCTTGACCACCGAGCCGTCGGCCATCACGGCGGTGATGTTGAGCACGTTCTCGCGCATGGTGCCGTAGCGCACCGCGTTGGTGCCCGAGGCACGCGTTGCCGCCATGCCGCCGATGGTCGCCTCCTCGGCGCCCGGATCGACGGGGAAGAACAGTCCCATGTCGCGCAGGTAGTCGTTGAGCTGCTTCCTCGAGACGCCGGGCTCCACGACGCAGTCGAGATCGCGCTCGTTGACGGCCAGCACCCGGTTCATGCGCGCGAAATCGAGGGAGAGGCCGCCCTTGGGCGCGTTGATGTGGCCCTCGAGCGAGGTGCCGGCGCCGAACGGGATGATGGGCACGCGGTGATCCCGCGCCACCCGAACGACCTCCACGACCTCATCTCGGTTCTCGACCCAGATGACGGCGTCGGGCGGCTGGTTGGGGATCCAGGTGATGGTGTTGGCATGCTGGCGGCGGATCGCCTCGCCGGTTTGCAGCCGGTCGCCAAAGCGCTGGCGCAGGATGGCAACGGCCGTTGCCACGTTGCCTGGCTGGCTGCTGCCTTCTGGCATTTCCACCCCCTAGTGTCCTTCAGATCGAGAAGTCCGCTCCCCGACCCAGCCCAGCGCGATGATGCGGACTTCTCGATCATCACACTAGGATTGTCCTGCCGAACCCCTTCGTCGTGGCGGTTTGTCAATGTCGGCCGGATACAGGGAACAATGTTCACACACTCGTGTAGCGAAGTGAAGCTCCCTCCCGTTGCGGTGCAACGTAACTAACTCGATCTACACGTTCGAGAAGTGCCGCACCGCAGGCGAGATGCCGCGGGCGGCTGGAAAGGCAAAGACAATGCTCAAGAACATCTTCAAGGGAAGCGCGGCCAAGCTCTGCGCGCACAATGAGAACGCTCCGGAAGGCCAGGGGCAGCAGACGGCGATCGACCCTGCGAGGGTGCGTGCGCTTGCCACGGGTGCGGCACTGGCCGTCTCGCTCGATACCTCGCCTGCCGTGCTGGTGTCGATCTATGACTACGCGCACCACCGCTACCCCGACCGCCCGCGGCGCACGGCCTGATTCAAGCCCGAGCTGAGCTGCTGGCGCTACTGAGCCTGCCGGAATTCGACACGGCGATCGAGCTGGAACGCGTCCTCCCTGGACATGGCGGGGCGGTCGACACCTAGGTACGGCTCGGCCCTTCCCTTGGGGATCAGCTGCAGCTGTCCGGAATAGCCGCGATCGCGCAGATAGCTTGCCACGGTCGCCAGCCGCTGGCGCGATAGCTCCAGGTTGTAGGTATCGGTGCCGCGCTCATCGGCGTGGCCGGTCAGAGAGACAGTCTTGGCCTGCTGGGCAATCAGGAATGCGGCGAGCCGCGCCGCAGCGAGCCGGCCTTCCCGGGTGAATGTCGCCTCGTTGTAGGCAAACGTGATCGGCGTCGGCATCTCACGAGCTGCCACGGCATCGAGCGTCGACTCGGGCCGCGAGGGCGGCGCGATCGCCACGCGTACGCGCTGGCCCGCGGTCTCCCGGCCCTCGCGCGTTTTCGCCCGCAACGAGAGCTCGACCTCGCCAGGCGCGAACCGGCGCTCCGTGACGGCCGCCCATTGGCCGGTCTCGTCCGCCTTGGCACTGGCGACGGGTTTCCCATCGGCCAGGATCGCAACCTCGGAGTTCGGCGGCGCCTGACCCGCAAACACCGACGCACCGGGATCGATCCTGACGACGTCGAAGGTGACGGCCGGCTTCTCGGCTGCGGGCTGGTCCTTCTTCGCGGGCTCTGTCCTGGTGCCCGTCGCCGACGGCGCCGGGCTCACCGCGCTCGGTGCCATCTGTTGGGGAAGCGCTGCGACCTTGGGAGCCGCGGCCACCTTGGCCTCGGGAGCCGGCCTTGCGGGGCTCTGGCTCGCGGGACTGCGATCGAACAGGAGGTCCGCAAGCTCGTCGCGCGCGATGTAGACTCCCGCCAACACCAGCAACGCGACGAAGGCTATGATAACGAGTTGCATGATCCGAGCCCTGCTGTCGTACCGGCAAGCAAGCGGTCGCCGCGGCGGCTCAACGTCCCATCGGCTCGCCGGGCCAAACCCTCACCGGCCGTCTCGGGGTCTGCATACCATACAGACCGTTACCGGCCCTGTCGATGTCCCGGGACGTCAAAGGTTAAGCTTGTTCAATATCTTGTATAGGACTTGAGGCCGTGCTGCGGCGCATCAGCGGGCGGTGCCCGAGGTGGCGCCCTGGCCGGTCTTGTCGGCGCCAACCTTGCGCAGGGCAGCCTCGATGGCCTTCAAGTTCTCGCGCGCAACGGTGTCCTTGGGATCCAGCCTGATCGCCTTGCGATAGTCGGCGAGCGCGCCTCTGGTGTCGTTGAGGAGCAGCCTGACGTTGCCGCGGTTGGTGTAGGCGGCGGCGTACTTGGCATCGATCGCGATCGCCCGCGAATAGTCCCGCTCGGCCTCCTCCAGGCGCCCCAGCACCTTGAAGGCGAGGCCGCGGTTGAAATGCATCCAGGCCTGGGGAGCTTTCTGCTCGGCGAGCAGCGTCGTGCAGGCCCCCACGACCCTGTCGGGATCATTGATCGCCCACTGGCAGTCGGATTGGGAGTCTGCGTGCGCTTTGGCCGGCAGGAGCAGCGCCGATGCCGCCACCAAGGCGAGACTGACGCGCGACCGGCTCGAGCTCATCATGGCGCTCTTCCCTGAGACGCATCGAGACGTGCGCACTCTGGCTGCGGAGCGACAGGACGCACGGCTCGTGACACACAGGTATGTAAGCAGTGCGAATGCTAACGGACAGTATCGCGGGGAACATTGCGCCAAATCAATGTCGCCGCTTGCGCCGACCGCCAACGAGTCCGCGCTTAGTTGACCTGATCTTGGAGAGCGCCCGCGTACTGGCGCAGCGCATCGACGCGCCGCGCAATCGAGGGGTGGGTCGAGAACAGCCCACTGACGCGCTCCGCCACCGGGTTCTCGATGAAGAACGCCTCCATGCGCGAGGGCACGTCGAACTGGGCGTTGTTCTCTATCTTGCGCAGCGCACGGACGAGCGCGTCGGGGTTCTTGGTGAGCTCGGCGGCTCCCGCGTCGGCCAGGTACTCGCGCGAGCGCGACAGGGCGAGACGGATCAGCGTCGACACCCCCCAGGTGATCAGGATGATGGCGATCGCCAAGGCTATCGCCAGCAGGGCCCCGCCCGAGCCCTTGCCGCTGCTGCGGCTGTCGCTGTCGGAGCTGCTGCTGCCGCTCCAGTCGGAGGACGTTGACGTAGGGGTGGACGTCGGGCTGCCCCACGGCCCTTCGTTCTTCGGGCGCGGCGACCAGCCGTAGGGGAAATCCCAGCCGCGGATGGCGAGATCGCCGAAAAACGCGAAGATGCCGGCGAAAATAATGGCGATCACCATCATCTGCGTGTCGCGGTTGCGGATGTGGGTAAGCTCGTGGGCGAGGACGGCCTCGAGCTCGTCAGGCGCCAGCGTGTCGATCAGGCCGCGGGTTACCGCCACCACATACTGGCCTTCGCTCAAGCCCGACGCATAGGCGTTGAGCGCCGGCGTCTCGATGATCTGCAGGGCCGGCATCGGCAGGCCGCGCGAGATGCACAGGTTCTCGAGCGCGTTGTAGAGTTTGGGCGCCTCGGCCCGCGTCACGCTCTTGGCGCCGGTGGCGAGGCTGATCAGCTTCTGGTGCACGAAGTAGGCGATCACGAACCACACGAGAGCGCCGGCCATGGCCCACGGCCAGGACCGCCCGAACTGCCGAACGGCTCCCCGCACGATCTCGTCGAACGTGCCGCCGAGAAATGCGCTCCACAGCAACAGCAGCGAGAACAGCAATGCCTGCAGCAGCACGGCAAAGCCTGCCAGCAGCAGCACCGAGCGCACCCGGTTGGCCTGGATGTGTCCGTACAGTCCGTAAGCGCGGAACATGTCTCGTCATCCCGGGCCTTGTGCCCGGGACCCACCTATCACTGGCTGCCGAGCGTGCGGATGGCTGGATCCCGGCGACAAGCGCCGGGATGACCTCAGAATTTCACCTGCGGCGCGGCTTGCACGGCTTTGCGCTCGCCTTCCTCCAGGTTGAAGAACTCCTGGGGCGAGAAGCCCAGCGACTGCGCAAACAGCACGGCCGGGAAGCTCTCGCGGGTGGAGTTGTACTCGGCAGCCGCATTGTTGAAGAAGCGGCGGGCGGCGGCGATCTTGTTCTCGAGGTCGGAGAGTTCGGTTTGCAGCTGCTGGAAGTTCTGGTTGGCCTTGAGGTCGGGATAGGCCTCGGCCAGCGCGAAGATCTGGCGCAGCGCACCCTGCAGCGCGCCCTCGGCGGCGGCCTGGGCGGCGGGCCCCTGCGCGGTGACGGCAGCGTTGCGGGCCTTGATGACGGCCTCCAGCGTGCCCTTCTCGTGCGATGCGTAGCCTTTGACGGTCTCGACCAGGTTCGGCACCAGGTCGTGGCGCTGTTTGAGCTGCACGTCGATGTCGGAGAAGGACTGGCGGCAGCGCTGCCGCAGGGTGACGAGCCCGTTGTAGGTGGCGACGAGCCACAGCCCAGCGACCACGATGATGCCGAGAATGATCCAGCCGGCCATGCCCATGGCGACCTCCCAGAGTTGGCGACCCACCTGCGATATATGGCGAGACTGGGTTAACATTGCAGCGCCAGCGCTGCATTAACGCTTCGTTAACCTAGGTGGCGTGATGGTCCGGTTCCCTCCGGAACAGCGGTTGGAGAATATGGGCGGCGCCAACCTGCAGGCGATCTTCGAGGACGGCGGCCTGCCGCTCGGCGAGGACTTGCGGCGCGCCGTCGAGGCGTGGTTCTCCTATCTCGAGCACGAGCGCGGCGCCGCGGACAACACGCTCGACGCCTACGGCCGCGACCTCGCCCAGTTCTTCGCCTGGCTGAAGGCCGACCTCGGGCATGCCCCCTGCCTGGCCGATCTCGCCCGGCTCGATGTTCGGCGCCTTCGCGCCTTCATGGCCTCGCGCCGCCGCACCGGCATTGCCGGCCGCTCGCTCGCAAGGGCCATGTCCGCGCTGCGCGCCTTCTTCCGCTGGCTCGAGGCGCAGGAGATCGCGGCCAACCGCAGCATCCTGCAAGTGGCGCTGCCCAAGGTGCCGCACGGCATTCCCAAGCCTTTGACGGTGGACAGAGCGGCCGCCGTGGTCGATGGCGGCGCGAGGGCCGAGCTCGATTGGGTGGCGGCCCGCGACGCCGCTGTCCTTTTGCTGCTCTACGGCTGCGGCCTGCGCATCTCCGAGGCGCTGAGCCTCACGCCGAGGGAGGCGCCCGGCGCCGGCCGCGATACCATCCGGATCGTCGGCAAGGGCGGCAAGGAGCGGCTGGTGCCCGTGCTGCCGGTCGCCCAGCAGGCCATCGCCCGCTATAGGACGCTCTGCCCCTATCCCCTCGAGCCCGACGGCCCGCTGTTCCTCGGCGCCAAGGGCGGGCGCATGAGCCCGCGCATCGCCCAGCTGCTGATGGAGCGCCTGCGCGGCGAGCTGGGGCTTCCCGATACGGCGACGCCGCATGCGCTGCGCCATTCCTTCGCCACGCACCTGCTCTCCGCCGGCGCCGACCTGCGCCAGATCCAAGAGCTGCTGGGCCACGCCAGCCTCTCGACCACTCAGGTCTACACCGAGGTCGACCGGGAGCGGCTGCTCGCCGTCTACGACAAGGCACATCCGCGGGCGTAGCCGAGCCGTGCGCCGGGGTCAGACCCCTTGGCGAGCCCGATGTGATATGCATGACCTGTGTAAGGGGTCTGACCCCATTCCGCGCCGGAGCATCGCTTGCGCCTCCTCCGCACAGCCCTGCTGAGTCTTGCGCTGCTCGCTGCCTGCCTCGCCGGCGCCGCGGCCCAGCTGCCCACATGCCGCGGCAAGAACGTGCTCGACGAGCTGAAGGGCTCAGATCCGGCCTCGCACGCGCGCATTCTGGCCCAGGCCGCCGCCACCGAGAACGCCACCGCGATCCTGTGGCGGGTCGAGCGAGGTGGCAAGCCGCCCTCGCACCTGTTCGGCACCATGCACCTGACCGACGAACGCATCGCCAATGTGTCCCCGGCGGTGAAGGCGGCGCTCGGCGGCGCGCGGCGGCTGCTGCTCGAGGTCAATGCCGACGACCTCTCCGCGTCGGGGTTCATGAAGGCCTTCGCCAGCGCCCGGCCGCTGCTCACTTTTACAGACGGCAGGCGGCTCGAGCAGGTGCTCGGCCCCACGGACTACAACAAGACCATCGGCATCCTGGAGCGCGCCGGCCTTCCTGCACAGGTCGCGGGCGCATTCCGCCCATGGGTGGCGAGCATGATGCTGGCACTGTCCGACTGCGAGCGGCGGCGCACCACCCAGGGCGAGGCACCGCTGGATCTCAGGCTCGCACGCGAGGCGCAGGCGTTGGGCATCGGCGTCGGCGGCCTCGAGACGCTGGAGCAACAGTTCCGCGCCATGGCCAGCGTGCCCGAGGGCGATCAGGTCTCCCTATTGCGCGCCGGGCTTGCCATGTACGACCGCATCGACGACATGCTGGAGACGACCGTCCAGCTCTATCTCAAGCGCCAGCTGGGCGCGGTGTGGCCGCTCCAGCTCGTGCTCGCCGAGAAAGTCGGCGTGGCGGCGAAGGCCTTCGACTCCACCGAGGCGAGCCTGATTGTCGAGCGGAACCTGCGCATGCGCGACAAGGCGGTGGAGGCTCTCGGCGAGGGCGGCGTGATGATCGCGGTGGGCGCCCTGCACCTGCCGGGCAAGCAGGGTCTCGTCGCGCTGCTGCGCGCGGCAGGCTATACGGTGACCGCAGTGGAGTAGGTTGGGTTAGGCCGAAGGCCGTAACCCAACAGGGCATGGATAGTCGGATGTTGGGTTACGCGCCGATCTTGCGGTTTGCGCGTCCTCACCCGATCGGCGGCGCTAACCCAACCTACCAATGCAAGGAGATCTCCCATGACCAAGACCGCGCTCATCGTCGGTGCCGGATCGGGCATCAGCGCCGCGTTCGCCCGCGCGCTGGCGCGCGAGGGCTATAAGATTGCGCTGTCGGCCCGCAACACCGACAAGCTCGGCGCGCTCGCCAAGGAGACCGGCGCGGTTGCGATCGCCGCGGATGCGACCAAGCCCGATGCAGTCAAGGCACTGTTCGCCGAGGCCGACCGTACGCTCGGGGCGCTCGGCGTTGTCCTCTTCAATGCGAGCTACCGCACGCGCGGGCCGTTCCTCGATCTTGACCCGGTGGAGGTCGAAAGGACGCTCGCCGTGTCGTCTTTCGCCGGGTTTCTGGTCGGCCAGGAGGCGGCCAGGCGCATGGTCGCCGCAGGAGGGGGCGCGATTTTCTTCACTGGTGCATCGGCCAGCGTGAAGGGCTATGCGCAGTCAGCGCCGTTCGCAATGGGCAAGTTCGCCCTGCGCGGCCTCGCGCAGTCTATGGCGCGTGAGCTGGGTCCGAAGAACATCCACGTCGCGCATTTCGTCATCGACGGCGGCGTCAGGAGCGCCGAGCGCGGCCGCGTGGAGGCGGCCGGCGCCACGCCGGACAGCCTCCTCGATCCCGACGCCATCGCGCAGACCTATATGGCCGTGCTCGAGCAGCCGCGCAGCGCCTGGAGCCTCGAGGTCGAGCTGCGCCCCTGGGTGGAGAAGTTCTGAGCCACGCATATACGATCCGATGTCAGATCGCTGTTGGTGTGCTGCGCAAATCTGCCCGCCACCCAAATATGCCGTGGTTCCTCAACGGCCCGCTAGGGTAGGGAACGTGTTCTGCCCAGTGTGAGCGACGGCACCTCGCCGTAAGCGGCTCGGTAGCGCATAGCAAACTTGCCGAGGTTTACAAATCCGCTGGCGAGGGCGATCGAGGAGACGGTGTCACCGGGTGCGGGCGACAACAACCGCGCGCGAGCGAGGTCTAGCCGACAACGCAGAAGAAGCTGCATGGGCGAGCAGTGCAGATTCTTCTGAAATCCGATCTGCAGGGCGCGGATGCTCACGCCCAGCTCGGTTGCCAGGCCGGTGATGGTAATCGACTCGTGCGCGTGCGCTTCCAAATAGTCGCGGGCGCGTTGGACGGTGATGCGAGATATCGCCCTTGGCGCCGGGGGAATCCCAGGGCGCAGGTTTGCATGCGCCGCAGCGATCACGAGGTTAGTCAGGAACTCACCGAAGGAAACAACCGCCAATCTGCTCAAGCCCTCGTCGTCGAGAGTGCGCAGCTCGTTGAAGGCACCCATGATATTGCGGACACACGCCCGGCCCGGCCCCTGGCGGAGATCGACCGCCGCCGCGCGATGATCAACCGGAACCGACTTGCTCCCCTCCGCGCGGTGCCGCAATTCGGCGGTCGGAAATTCCACTGTGTATGAAAGTGTTCTTGGTCCTATCCCGAGCGTGAACGGGCCGCCGGGAGGGATCGTTGTCCCCACGCGAAAAGGCTGCATGCAAACGTGCCCGTGGCGTGTGCGGACATCGACCTTCCCCTGGGCCACAAAACCAAGGTGGAACCTGTCGGCGGCGATCGTCGAAATCTCGGAACCAACCGTCTCGAAGCGATCGATGGTCAGGCTACCCAGCGACAAGCGCACATGAGAGCGCTGTCGGGCCCTTTGCTCATCGGGCAGCATCGAGATTCTTGCACCAGGGAACGCGGCCTGGATGTCAGCAAGAATCTGATCTGGCCGGCGAGCATACCGCTGAACGACGGTCATTGAGCGCATTTGGCAGTTCGCTTTCTCTTCGCGTTTCGGCCAGCTCGTTCGCTAACAGAGTATCGCGAACCTCTCTCCGGGAGTAGGCGTCATGCCTGCAAGCTGACAGGGTAACGCCCAATGCCGATCCCGAAGAGCGAGTCGCACACTTGCGGGCGCTGTGGCTTCGTGCTGAGGATGTACCTTCGCGAAGTTGCGAGGGAAGCACGGTACAATGTGGGCGATTGGTTAGCGCGATGCGAGGAGAGAGAGCCCATCAGCCCGCTGATCTGTCTCCTCAAGCGGGGATGCGGTGCGACAGGCCAACGTGTGCGACCTCTCAGCGAGAAGTCGAGCGGCTGCTAGGGGCCGTGAGCTGAGTTGGACATTTGCGCGTGCGGCGTCGAGGGCCAAACCTGTGGTTCGGGCCTGTCCGCACCCGGCGCTGCGCCGCGTCTCAGCTCTTCAGCCGATAGCCCGTCTTGAAGATCCACCACACGGCGGCAACGCACAGGCCCAGGAACGCCAGCGTCATGGCGAGGCTCACCCCCACGCCCACGTCGGCGATGCCGTAGAAGCTCCAGCGGAAGCCGCTGATGAGATAGACGAGCGGGTTGAACAGCGTGACCGTCTGCCATACCGGCGGCAGCACCGAGAGCGAATAGAACGCCCCGCCCAGGAAGGTCAGCGGCGTGATGATGAGCAGCGGGATCACCTGCAGCTTCTCGAAGCCGTCCGCCCAGATGCCGATCAGGAAGCCGAACAGGCTGAAGGTGACGGCGGTCAGCACCAGGAACGCCAGCATCCACACCGGATGCTGGATCTCGAGCGGCACGAAGAATCCGGCCGTCGCCAGGATTATTAACCCCAGGATGATCGACTTGGTCGCCGCCGCGCCGACATAGCCGATCACGATCTCGACGAAGGAGATCGGCGCCGACAGCAGCTCGTAGATGGTGCCGACGAACTTCGGGAAGTAGATCCCGAACGAGGCGTTCATCACGCTCTGCGTCAGCAGGGTCAGCATGATCAGCCCCGGCACGATGAAGGCGCCGTAGCTCACGCCCTCGATCTCGGTGATGCGCGAGCCGATGGCCGCGCCGAACACCACGAAGTAGAGCGAGGTGGAGATGACGGGCGAGAGGATGCTCTGCATCAGCGTGCGCCCTGTGCGCGCCATCTCGTAGGTGTAGATGGCGCGGATGGCGTGAAGATTGAGGTTCATGATCCCTGCCTCACCAGGCTGACGAAGATGTCCTCGAGCGAGCTTTGCGTGGTCTCGAGGTCGCGGAAGCGGATGGCGGCCTTGTTGAGGTCGCCGAGCAGTGCCGTGATGCCGGTGCGCTCGCCCTGCGTGTCGTAGGTGTAGACGAGGTCGGCGCCGTCGTTGGCCAGCGCCAGGCGATGCGCCGCGAGCGCCTCGGGAATGGCGTCGAGCTTCTTCTGCAGGTGCAGGGTGAGCTGCTTCCTGCCGAGCTTGCGCATCAGCGCGGCCTTCTCCTCGACCAGGATGATCTCACCCTTGTTGATGACGCCGATGCGGTCGGCCATCTCCTCGGCCTCGTGGATGTAGTGGGTGGTGAGGATGATGGTGACGCCCTCTGCGCGCAGCGAGCGCACCACCTCCCACATATCCTTTCTGAGCTCCACGTCGACGCCGGCGGTGGGCTCGTCGAGGAACAGGATCTGCGGCTCGTGGCTCAGCGCCTTGGCGATCAGCACGCGGCGCTTCATGCCGCCCGAAAGGGTCATGATTTTGCTGTCCTTCTTGTCCCACAGCGACAGGCTCTTCAGCACCTTGGCGATGTGCTCCGGGTTGGCCGGCTTGCCGAACAGGCCGCGGCTGAAGCTGGTGGTGGCCCACACCGTCTCGAAGGCATCCGTAGTCAATTCCTGCGGCACCAGTCCGATCAGCGAGCGGGCGGCGCGAAAGTCCCTGATGTTGTCGTGGCCGTCGACCGTGACGGTGCCGCCGCTCGGATTGACGATGCCGCAGATGATGTTGATGAGCGTGGTCTTGCCGGCGCCGTTGGGCCCCAGCAGCGCGAAGATTTCCCCGCGGCGGATCTCGAGATCGATGCTCTCGAGGGCGTGGAAGCCCGACGCATAGGTCTTGGTGAGGTTGGCGACGGAGATGATCGCGGGCATGGGACCCCGATGGCTGCTTGCGGGATTGGCAGGTGGGACTTGGGGTGGTTCGCGGCCAATGGGAAGGGGGGAGGGTGGGCGCAATCCACAGCGTCCGGTTTGACCGCCGGCCTTGGCAATATCGAGGCGAAATTGATTGGTGACCCAAACGAATTTGCGCTATTCTGACCTCCTGGACGTCGTTCCCGCGTACGCGGGAATCGAGTTACCGGGCTTCCGGCTCGGTCGCGCTGCGGAGGCAACGCCGATGGCACGGCTGCTCGAGCTCACGCTGAACGGGCGCAAGCGGGTCGACGCCGTGCCCGACAACCGGCTGCTGCTCGACTACCTGCGGGAGACGGTGGGCCTGACCGGCACCAAGACCGGCTGCGACGGCGGCGAGTGCGGCGCCTGCACGGTGCTGATCGACGACCGGCCCACGCTCTCCTGCCTGACGCTGGCGGCAACGGCCTCCGGCAAGCGCGTCGAGACGGTGGAGGCGCTGGGCAGAGGCGGGGCGCTGTCCGCGGTCCAGCGCGGGTTCCACGAGAAGCTCGGCTCGCAATGCGGCTACTGTACTCCCGGCTTCATCATGGCCTCAGCCGGCCTCCTGCGCCGTAATCCCAAGCCCAGCGAGGACGAGATCCGCGAGGCGCTCGGCAGCAACATCTGCCGCTGCACCGGCTACGTGAAGATCATCGAGGCCGTTCAGCACGCATCCGAGCTGCTCGCCGCCGGGGAGGTGGTGAGCCCATGACGTCTGTAGGGCGCAATAGCGAAGCGTATTGCGCCGGATCACGGGTGAATCGGCGCAATGCGGCTCCGCCTTATTGCGCCCTACCGCGGATGCACCGATGAACGAAATCCCACGCATTCACACCATCGGTGCCTACGTGCCGATGGTGGATGGGCCGGAGAAGGTGTCGGGCCGGGCCAAGTACACCGCCGACGTGCTGCAGCCGGGCACGCTGGCGGGGCGCATCTATCGCAGCCCCTACGCGCACGCCGAGATCATCGACGTTGACACCTCCGAGGCACTGAAGGTGCCGGGCGTGCTCGCTATCGTCACCGGTGCCGACTGCGACAAGACCTTCGGCGTGCTCCCCATTGCGCGCAGCGAGCATCCGTTGGCCCGCGACAAGGTGCGCTACAAGGGCGAGCCGGTGGCGGCCGTGGCAGCCGTCGACGAGGCGACCGCGGACAAGGCCCTGCGACTCATCCGCATGAAGGTGCGCGAGCTGCCTGCCTATTTCACGGCGAGCGATGCGCTGGCGCCAAACGCGGTCCTGATCCACGAAAAGAAGCCCGGCAACCTCGAGCGCGCGGTCGATTTCGAGCTCGGCGACGTGTCGGCGGCGTTCGCGCACGCCGATCGCGTGTGCGAGGCGACCTACAACTGCGCCGAGGTGTGCCAGAACCAGATGGAGATGCACGCCGCCGTCGCCGACTACGACGCCGTGCGCGACCGGCTGACGGTGCACGCCTCCACCCAGGTTCCCTACTACGTGCACCTGATGCTGTCGCAGATCCTCGACATGGACATGTCGCGCATCCGTGTCATCAAGCCGTTCGTCGGCGGCGGCTTCGGCTGCCGCACCGAATGCCTCAACGTCGAGCTGATCGCCGCGCTCCTCGCACGCCGCGTCGGCGGCGCCGTGCGCATCATGCTCAACCGCGAGGACACCTTCATCACTCACCGCGGCCGGCCCGAGACCGACATCCGCATGAAGATCGGGCTCAGCAAGACCGGCCACATCACCGGCGTCGAGTGCGAGTGCATCCAGCGCGGCGGGGCGCACTCGGGCTACGGCGTGGTGACGATCCTCTACTCGGGCTCCATGCTCTACGCCCTCTACGACCTCAAGAACGTCAAGTACGTCGGCAAGCGGGTGCTCACCAATACGCCGCCGTGCGGCGCCTTCCGCGGCCACGGCACGGTCGACGTGCGCTTCGCCTTCGAAAGCCTGCTCGACCAGATGGCGACCGAGATGGGGCTCGATCCGCTCGCCGTGCGCCGTGCCAATTTCCTGAACGCGCCCACCTTCACCGACAACGACCTGATGGTGAACAGCTACGGCCTGCCCGAGTGCGTCGACTGGGTCGAGCGCGAGAGTGGCTGGAAGACGCGCAAGGGCCGGCTCGGCCCCGCCGTCAACGGCAAGCGCAAGGGCCTGGGCTTTGCCTGCTCGCACTACATCTCCGGCGCGTCCAAGCCCGTGAACTGGACCGGCGAGCCGCACGCCACGGTGAAACTGAAGCTCGACTTCGACGGCTCGATCGTCGTGCTGACCGGCGCCGCCGACATCGGCCAGGGCTCCTCCACCGTGCTGGTGCAGACGGTCGCCGAGGTGCTCGGCCTCGACCTCGGCCGCGTGCGCATCGTCTCGGGCGACAGCGACGTGGTGCCCAAGGACAACGGCTCCTACTCCTCGCGCGTCACCTTCATCGTCGGCAACGCCGCCATCGATGCCGCCAACAAGCTCAAGGGCCTGCTGTTGGCGGCGGCCGCGCGCAAGCTCGAGGCCGAGCCCGGCGACATCGAATGCCTGGGCGAGCTCTACCGCGCCGGCGCTCAGGACAAGGGGCTGACCTTCGAGGAGGTCGTTACCGAAGCGCTCAAGGACAGCGGCACCATCACGGTGACGGGCACCTATTCGACGATCCCGGAGTCGCACGGCGGCAAGAAATATCGCGGCGCGGCGATCGGCGGCACCATGGGCTACAGCTACTCGGCACAGGTGGTGGAGGTGACGGTCGACGAGGAGACCGGCGAGGTCGTGGTCGACAAGGTGTGGGTGGCGCACGACTGCGGCAAGGCGCTGAATCGACTCACCGTCGAGGGCCAGGTGCAGGGCTCGGTCTGGATGGGCATGGGCCAGGCCATGAGCGAGGAGACCGGCTACCACGACGGCCTGCTCGTCACCGCCAACATGCTCGACTACCGCGTGCCCACCATCCAGGACTCACCGCCCATCGAGGTCGGCATCGTCGAGAGCAACGACCCGCACGGCCCCTTCGGCGCCAAGGAGGCGGGCGAGGGGTCGCTGGCGGCGTTCCTGCCTGCCCTCACCAACGCCATTGCCGATGCCACGGGCCTGCGGTTCAACGATCTGCCGGTGACGCCCGACCGCGTGTTCGCGGCCATCGACAAGCGCCAGCGCGACTCGGCGCGGAAGCGCAACGGGGGCGCCTGATGGAAGTTCTGGCCGAGTTCGAGCTTGTGCGGCCCACGACGGTCGCCGGCGTGCTGGAGGCGCGGGCGGCCAATCCGCAGGCGCAGCTGCTCGGCGGCGGCACCGACCTCATAGTCAATCTGCGCCGGGGCATCGTCGCCCCGCCGACCCTGATCGACATGAACGGCGTCGCCGAGCTGCGCACCATCCGGGCCGACGGCGACGCCCTCGAGATCGGCGCGTCCGCGACGCTCGCCGAGGTCGCCGGGCACGCCGGGGTCCGCGAGCACTATCCCGTCGTGGCCGAGGCCGCGGCGTCCATCGCCGGCCCCACGCACCGCAACATGGGCACCGTCGGCGGCAACCTGTGCCTCGACACGCGCTGCATCTTCTACAATCAGAGCGACTGGTGGCGCCGCGCCAACAACCATTGCCTCAAGACCACCAGCGACATGTGCCACGTTGCGCCCAAGAGCCGCGGCGTGTGCTTCGCCACCTTCAGCGGCGACCTCGCCCCCGCCCTGATGACGCTCGGCGCCGAGGTCGATCTCGTCGGCGCCGCGGGCAAACGTACTTTCCCGTTGCACCAGCTCTACATCGGCCACGCGCGCCACGACGGTTCGGCCGAGGGCGACGGCAAACGCTACCTGGCGCTGCGGCCGGGCGAGATCGTCGCCACCGTGCGCGCGAGGAAGATGCCCGGCCTGCGCTCGGCCTACGACAAAATCCGCATCCGCCGCTCGATCGAGTATCCGGTCGCGGGCGTCGCCGTCGCGCTCCGCCGCGAGGGCGATACGCTCGCCGATCTGCGCGTCGCCATCACCGGCACCAATCCCCGCCCCGTCCTGCTGGAAGGCACGCACGAGCTATGCGGCGGCCCGCTCGACGAGCGCGTCTTCAAAGGCCTCGACGAGCTCGTGCGCGACCAGATCATGTCGATGAAGACGACCTTCACGCCCGGCCACTACCGCCGGCGCGTCGCCGGTGTTCTGGCCCGCCGCCTTCTCGTGCGCCTGTTCGGGGCCGATCCCGCATAGAAGAGCGGGCGCCGCTTGCGCGGGCGCCCGCTCCGGGAGACTACGATCCAAGCCGCGTTAGACGCTCACCTCGACCTGAGCCTGGGCCTTGCCGTTGCCGATGGCAATGGTGCGGGCCTTGAGGCGCTCGGGAACGTTGCGCACCAGGTCGAGGTGCAGCAGGCCGTCCTTCAGGTTGGCGCCCTTCACCTCGACATGGTCGGCGAGCTGGAAGCGCCGCTCGAACGCGCGAGCCGCAATACCGCGGTGCAGGAACTGACGCTCCTTCTCCTCGGCCTTCTTCTCACCCTTGATGTTGAGGATCTGCTCATTGACGTCGACCTTCAGCTCATCCTCGCTGAAGCCGGCGACCGCCATGGTGATGCGGTACTCGTTCTCGCCGAGCCGCTCGATGTTGTAAGGCGGGTATGCGGTCGGCCCTGCGTCGAACCCGGGAACCGAGTCGAGCATGTCGAACAGCCGGTCGAAGCCGACGGTGGAGCGATAGAGGGGGGCAAAATCGATCTGTCGCATCACAAGTCCTCCTTAGGAAGCGACGTTGTGCTCTCTGCCCGGCTTCTGGAGCCAGGAAACTTACCTGCCCCGAGGGGCCAGGCAGCGCTCGTGTGCGCACCCATCATTGGCGTGCGCTGCCCATGATTTAGGGCGGGGATAGGAGGGTTCAAGGGGGAGGGTGCGACCGTCTCCGCCCGCCCAGCCGGCGGTAACCGTCGGTTAACGCCGACTCGGCGTTATTGCGGCATGGATCGGATCAGCGAACGCCAGCTCGTGAGCCTTTGGCCGGTGGTGCTGCTTGCCATCGTCATCGGCTGCGGCCTCGCCCTGCTCGCACGGTAGATCGGGGTCACCCGGCTGCCCGGCATTGGGCGCACGGTTTGGCGAACCGGTGAACCGGTGAACCGGTGAACCGGTGAACTTCAAAACCCCCACAATCCCAACAACTTATCGCTCGCCTGAGCATATCCGCCTTCATCTCCGGTTCATGTTGCCGCCGCCACTCTGCCGCACGGGACTGAGGTGGCACACGCGCTACTTGCAGGGAGGCGTGCGATGAGGAGCTGGGTATTGGCGGCGGGCCTGTTGGCCGCCGCGGCTGCGACCGGAGCACAGGCCGCCGATCTCTACGACGGTCCGCCGCCCGATCGCTACGGCTCCGCCTACGACGACCCCCGCTACGCCGACATCTACAGGTACCCGGTGCCGCCGCCGCGCTACGCCGCGCCCCCGCCGCGGGCCTTCGAGCGCTACGCCGAGCCGCCGATCCCGCGCGAGCGCGTCTACCGCGAGGATGACCGCTACGAGCCCAAGTACCTGCCGGGCCCGCCGCGCCATTCCTACGCCGAGCCGCCCCGCGGCTATGCCGACCGCTGCCTGCCGAGAGAGGTCGTCAAGGAGCGGCTGCTGCGCAGCGGCTGGCACGACTTCCACGACGGCGACGTGCGGGGCGAGATCGCCACCGTGCGCGCACGCCGCCCGAGCGGGCGCCTGTTCGACCTCGTCATCGACCGCTGCAGCGGCGAGATCGTCGACGCCCGGCCGCTCGAGCCGCGCCGCATCGGTCCCTACGCCGCGGGTAGCCCCTACGCCTACGGGCCCCAGCCGCGCCGCTGGGACCGGGCCTACTGAGCGCGGCTGCCTCGCGATTAGCCAGGAGGCCTCGGCAGCAGCCGGGGCCTTCGCAGTTTTCAACCGCCGCATCGCTGCCGCGTCGCGCGTGATGCCTGTCTCGGCCGCACGCTGCCTGCTATAGATTCCCGGGGCGAATCCGGGGCACGCTGCAGGAGAGACTTGGCGCATGGACCTTGTGGCGCTCGCGAAAAACCCCGCGCCGAGCGGGGCAACGACCGGCATCCTCAAATGCCCCAACGGCATGCGGCTGCGCTTTGCGCGCTGGGAGCCGACACGGGGCCCCCGCCGCGGCACGGTGTGCCTGTTCCACGGCCGCGGCGAGTTCATCGAGAAATATTTCGAGGTGGTGGCCGACCTGCGCCGTCGCGGCTTCACGGTGGCGACCATGGACTGGCGCGGCCAGGGCGGCTCTGCACGCCTGCTCAGGAACACCCACAAGGGCCACGTGCGCTCGTTCGCCGACTACGACCAGGACCTCGCCCACTTCATGCGCGAGATCGTGCTGCCCGACTGCCAGCCGCCCTACGTCGCCCTCGCGCACTCCATGGGCGGCAACATCCTGCTGCGCAACGCCTCGCTGTCGGGCTCGTGGTTCTCGCGCATGGTGCTGAGCGCGCCCATGATCGACATCGCCCCCGACAAGCTCGGCGC
>JBGGME010000016.1:0-13200 GCA_041288195.1 Hyphomicrobiaceae bacterium | reverse complement strand
ATCTGGCCCGTGAGATCGACTTCAAGGGCGGCGTTGATGCCGACCAGCCTTGGGATGCTGGCGTGAACGAGGATGTCATGCGTGTAGCGGGGTGAACGCATCTGGAGCCGAGGATTGCGGTGTGCCCACCGATAGACCCGCCGGGAGCCCAGGAGGGTGCCGACGACGCATGTGTCGGTGTCGACGGTCTTCTTGCGGTTGGTAATCACTCCAGCCTCGATGAGCTCGACGGCGCGATCGCCAATGGTACCCGAGTGCAGGCCCAAATCGCGCTTGGATGTCAGGCTCTCGAGCACGGCATCGGGCAACGAGCCAAGCCCGATCTGAAGCGTCGCGCCGTCCCCGACCAGCCGGCAGACATGAGCCGCGATCTCGCGCTCGATCGCACGCGATGATCGTGAGGGAAGCTCAAACGGCGGCCGCGAGACACGGACCGTATGGTCGACATCTGCGGCTTGGATGCGTGTCTCGCCGCAGGTTACCGGGAGACAGTCGTTGATCTCGGCGACAACGGCTCGCGCGCGTGGAACGGCATCGGCCAGATGATCGACCATCAGCGAGAGATTGTAGGCGTCACCTTCGGCGGCCACCTGCAAAAGCACCACGTCGATGGCGAGACGACCGCTGGCCACCAGGTCGGGCAGCGTGGAATAGTTGATCGGCAACACGTCGAGGGCGCCGATTTCCTGGAACCGGCGGTTCGTGACGGCGCCGCCGAGCGCGGTCACCGTCGCGCGAGATGCAAGACGCGCTGCATCAATGGTTGTCTGCAATGAAAGGTTGAGCAGAACCGAGATACGAGGCACGCGATCGAGTTGGCGGCCGAGCACGCCGATCAGATCGGTCGGCTCCATGGGGCCGGCTGACCAGGCGAGTCGATCGCCGGGCCTCAGCAGGCCCGCCACATCGAGCTCCTCAGCCATACCGGGGTTGCCTTTTCTCACGGAATGCGGCGACGCCCTCGGCAAAATGCGGGCTCGCCCGAACGCGATCGCCAAGCTCTTGCTCGAGGGCCTCCCGGCTCGTGGCGTAGTCGGCAATTCCGGCGCTGATCTGCGTCTTCACCGCCTGCACGGCGGAGGGGCTGTTGGCTGCGATCGCAGCCGCAGTTTCGACAGACGCATCCAAGACCTCACCGGCCGGCAGCACACGGTTGACCAGTCCGATGCCGGCAGCAAACTCTGCCGTTACCAGACGGCCGGTGAGGAGCAAATCCATGGCGTGAACGTAGCCGATCTGCTGGGCAAGCTTCACGGTCGCGCCGCCGAAGGGATAGATCGACCACTTCACCTCCGGCAAGCCAAAGCGCGCGTGCTGGGCGGCTAGTCTGATGTCGGTCGACAGCAGCAGCTCGACGCCGCCGCCGGCACAGTCGCCGTTCACGGCTGCGACGATGGGTTTCGGGTATTGCCTGGCCTTCAGGAGCCCGCGGTCGATCAGTTGGGCCGTTTCCTGAGGCGCCGAAAGATCACCGCTGATGTCGGCGCCGGAGCAAAAGGCCTTGTCGCCGGCACCGGTGATCACGACGCAGCGGCAATCCTCGGACGCGCCAAGCCGGTCCCAAACCGCCGCAAGCTCGCTCAGCGCGGTGCGCGACAAGGCGTTGCGCTTTGGCTGATTGTCGATTGTTATCAGCGCCACGTGGCGGGCAGCTTCCTTCACGTGAAGCGTCACTCGGGCCTCCTTGCTCTCACTCGCACCGGGCCTGCGGGCCAGGACCCAAGCCACGAGTAGACGCACGTTCACCGGGATTGATATCGTTTCCCCGGCATCCTGGTCTGTCCCGAGTAGCATATGCAAAAGCCCATCAGCCGCACAATGTTCGAGCTGCTCCGCGAGCAGGCCGCGGCGACTCCGCAAACAGCCCTTGCGATCACCGCCAACGGCAGCGTCTCGTATTCGGCTCTCGAAGCGCGAGCACAGGGCGTGGCCCGAGGCCTGCGCGGATTCGGGGTACGGCGCGGCGATAGGATCGGGCTGCTCTGCGACAATCGCGTCGAGTGGCTGGAGGTGTTCTTCGCCGCGGCGGCGGTCGGGGCCGTCGCAGTCCCGTTCAGCACCTGGTCGACGCCGAGAGAGCTGGATTTTCTGCTCAGCGACTCGGGAGTGCGATTGCTGTTTGCCATCCCCCGCTTCCGCGATCGCGACTTTGTCGAGACCATTGCTGCTCTGCGAGCCAGCGGCGCCCATCCACAGTTGGAGAACGTGGTTCTCTTCAGCACGCCGGGAGGCGAGGGCTTCAAGGCCTATTCGGGCATTGGCGAAGGTGAAACGCAGCCGAGCGTGCCGCCGGATGAAGGCCCGAGACCCACCGATCCGGCCGTCATCCTCTACACTTCCGGCTCGAGCAACCGACCCAAGGCCGTGCCGCTCGACCACTTCGGAATGATCGAGAACGGGTTCAACATCGGCGAGCGCCAGGGGCTCGTGCCGGGTGACCGCGTGCTCGTCTCCATTCCGCTGTTCTGGTCCTACGGCGCGGTCAACGCAATGCCTGCCACTCTCACGCACGGTGCAACACTGGTGATGCAGGGGCATTTCGAGGCGGGCGGGGCGCTCGATATGATCGAGCGCGAGAAATGCACGGCGATCTACACGCTGCCGGCGATGACGAATGCACTCGTCGCGCACCCGGCGTTCCATCGGCAGCGGACGGCATCGCTCAGGGCAGGGGTCACCATCGGGGCCCCGCAGGACGTGATCAAGGCTGCCCAGCAGCTCGGCGCGGACGAGATCTGCAACATCTATGGCGCCACCGAGAACTACGGCAATTGCTGCGTCACGCCTCACGATTGGCCGCTCGACAAGCGAGCGGTGTGCCAAGGCATGCCATTGCCCGGCGTGCAGATTCGCATACGCGACCCCGAGACTGGTCGCGAAGTTGGATCCGGCGAGACCGGAGAGATCGAGGTAAGGGGATATCTGACGCAAGGCTATCTCGGCGATAGCGCGCAATTCAACGCGACGGCATTCACCTCGGACGGCTTCTTCAAGACCGGCGATCTCGGCTTCCTGCAGCAGGACGGAGCGCTGCACTACAGGGGGCGCAGCTCCGAGATGATCAAGCGCTCGGGCATCAACGTCTCGCCCGCCGAGGTCGAGGAAGTCCTGCAACAGCACCCGTCCGTGGCGCTTGCCGGCGTGACAGGGATATCCGACCCGTCGAAAGGGGAGCTTATCGTCGCCTATCTGACGGTGAAGCCGGAGATGAGCATCGACGTGGAGGCGATCCTGGAGCATTGCCGGACGCATCTCTCGCGCTACAAGGTTCCAGATCGCGTCCATGTGTGCGAGAGCTTGCCTCTGACGCCGACCGGCAAGCTGATGCGGCGGGAGCTTGGGACGATGGCCGGGAAGGCCACGGCGGCAAGACAGGGGTAGTTTCACTGGAAGGTGGTTATGCGTGCACTTCTTTGCCGGTCGCTGGACGGCATCGGCAGCCTCCAGGTTGCGGAGGTTGAGCCGCCGTCGCTCGGGCCCGGACAGGTTCGCATTGGCGTGCGCGCCTCTGGCGTCAATTTTCCCGACATCCTGATGGTCGAGGGGAAGTATCAGGTCAAACCCGAATTGCCTTTCATTCCCGGCCTGGAGGTTGCCGGCGTCGTCCTCGAATGCGCCGACGACATCGACCATGTCCGGCGCGGTGATCGCGTGCTGGCGTTTGCGCGCCGGGGAGGGGGGCACGCCGAGGAGGTCGTTGTGCCCGGGGCGATTGTCACACCAATTCCCGACGGCATGGACTTCGTCACAGCGGCCGCGTTTCCCGTGGCATACGGCACCGCGCACTTTGCACTCTCACATAGAGGGCGCCTTGCTGCCGGCGAAACGCTGCTCGTGCTCGGCGCGGCCGGTGGCGTCGGCCTGGCGGCGATCGAGGTGGGCAAGCTCCTGGGCGCCCGTGTCATAGCGGCTGCGAGCAGCGCAGAGAAGCTTTCGATCGCCCGGCAGCACGGCGCCGACGAGACGATCAACTACGCGATCGACGATCTGCGGGATCGCGTGCGCGCCCTGACGGACGGCAAGGGTGTGGACGTCGTCTTCGACCCGGTCGGCGGGGAGCCGTTCAAGCAGGGCGTACGGTGCATTGCATGGGAGGGCCGCATCCTCGTTGTCGGTTTTGCGTCGGGAGACATCCCACACGTCGCGGCGAACATGATTCTGGTGAAGAACTTCTCCGTGACCGGCGTCGTCTTCGGTGAGCACAGTTGGCGATTTCCAGACGATACGCGCCGCAGGCTGGCAGACCTGCTCGATGCCTTTTCGAAGGGGCGCTTGAAGCCCACCGTAATGAAGACCTATCCCCTGATCGAGGCACAGGTCGCGCTTGCCGAGATGTCGAGCCGACGCGTCATTGGTAAATTGGTTCTGGTCCCCGGACCGCGATGAGGTAGCCGTCCCACCAGGCGGCTCGATGCCATGATGCGCCTTGGGGTCGATCCGGCGATGGGGGGCCGCGTGGGTTACCACCCCGCCCATCCGAAAGCGCATAGCCCGTATCGAAAGCCACATGCTAGTGTGCCATGAGAGAGGCCGATGGCATCCAATCGAGCTGAGTGACCGCTGCATCGAGCGCTTCATGCGCGGCGGGTAACATCAGCGGCGGTCTCTTCGACGGTCACGACTGCAAAATGACCGCGAAGCATGGGAGGAGAATCTAATGAAGTTCGACTGTCGAAAAGTCACGCGCCGTGGACTGTTGAAAGGGTCTGCGGCGACAGCAGCGGCATCGCTCGCGCCCGGCGTCTATATGCCGGCGATTGCCAACACCGACCCCATCCAGATCGGATACCTGCCGGCCTTCACGGGGCCAAGCTCGTCCACCGGCATTGGCATCGGCCGAGGTACCGAGCTTGCCGTGCAGGAAATCAACGCGGCCGGCGGCATCAAAGGCCGCAAGCTCGAGATGGTTATGCGGGACACGCAGAGTGATCCCACCAAGGCCGTCAACGCCGCTGCCGAGCTGACGCGCCGCCACAAGGTCACCATCATGTGGGGACCGCTCAACTCCGGCGAGACCGCTGCGGCCATCCAGAACATCGCGCGCGATGGCGTGCCACATATCCATCCCTGCTGGGTCGACTCGCTGATCGACATCAAGAAGTACCCGATGGCGTTCCGCAACGGGCCCTCCAACCAGCAGGTCGGCGCCGCCGCCAACCACTACGTCGTCAACGTCTCCAAGGCCAAGAAGGTTGCCATTGTCTCCGACACCACGGGCTATGGTACGGCCTCGCTCGATGCCTACACGCCGGCGCTCAAGAAGATCGGTGGCGACGTCGTCTACTCGGCGAGCGTCGATGCCAACAACCCCGACCTCAAGCCGGAGCTTCTGCGCATGCGCTCGGCCGGCGCCGAGGCGATCATGCCGTGGAGCGTCAATGCCGGCTTCCTCGCGCGCATCATCAACACCCGCGCCGAACTCAACTGGGACGTGCCGATCGTCGGCCAGACCACGCTCGGTTCGGGCCAGACGAAGGCCCTGCTTGCCAAGCCGGAACATTGGGAGAAGGTATACCCCAACAACTTCCGCAACCTGAGCTACAACGCCCAGGGCCAGCTGCCGCCGCAGTCGGCGGAATTCGTCGAGCGCTTGAGGAAGGCCAAGGTCGACTTCGCCGATACGCTACTGTGGTGGGTTGCTCTGGGCTATGACGGCCCGCGCCTGATCGCCGAGGCATTGCGCGAGGCGGGCACCGCGCCGGCCGACATCACGGCCTATTGGAATACCAAGGTGAAGGGCTGGAAGGGCGTTTACGGCACCATTGTCTGGTCACCAGACAACCACGACGGCTTCCAGCAGGAAGAGATCATCATGGTGCAGGCGAACTCGCTCAAGGACGGCGCGTTCAAGCTGGCTCCCGGCTACGCCTGATAGATGCTCGTTGAGTCCATCATCTCGAACGGGCTGGCGGTGGGCGCGGTCTACGCGCTCATCGGCATTGCCTACAACGTGATGTTTTCGGCCTCGCGGGTGTTCAGCTTCACCGCAGGGTCGGTGGGCATGCTCGGCGGCGTGTTTGGCGCAATTCTCATCTCCAGGATGGGCATGCCCGTCGTCGTCGGGTTCCTGCTGACCCTGCTGCTGGGCGCCATCCTGGGCATAATCACCGAGATCGTGGCGGTTCGGCCCGTGCTGAAGAGTCTGGACCAGCACCTCTACGTGCTCTCCACGCTCGCCATCGCGCTCATGATCCAGCAGCTCACGGCGATCTACTTCAGCACGGACGCGGTGCCGTTCCCGCGTGTAATCCCGATTGAGCCCGGGATCTTCGACCAGAAGTTCTGGCTGCCGATCCTGGCCTGCATCTTGACCGTCTTGGGACTGGAATACCTCTCCCGGCATACATTGATCGGGCGCGCCTTCCTTGCAATCGCCGAGGACAACTACGCCGCGCGGGCACTTGGGTTGCCTGAGGCGGGGCTGCGCATGGCAAGCTACGCCCTTGCCGGCATGATCAGCGTGCTTGCGGGCTTCGCGGCTGGCCAGCTGCTGTTTGCGTCTCTCGCCAATGGTCCCTTGCTCAACTTCTACGGCTTCGTACCCGTTGCGCTCGGCGGCATGGGCTCCAACCGCGGTGCGGTGATCGGCGGCCTCGCTCTCGGGCTGTTCCAGCAGACCGCCAACTACTTCTTCGGCGGCATCTTCTCGTCGGTAGCAGTGTTCATCGTCTTCATTGTCGTGCTCCTCGTGCGGCCCGAGGGCCTCGCCGGTGCCGCGACAGCGCGACGCGTGTAGGGACCAGAAACGCAGTGACCGCTGAATCTGCTCCGACTGTCGGCGGTGCCGCGACGTCCTCGACATGGCTGCCCGGTTGGTTCGAGGCCTGGTTCCCCGTCATCCTGCTGGCGGTCGTCGGCGGCAGTCTGCCGCTTTGGGGCGATTCCTTCTTCGGCATCATCGCCACCCGCGTGTGCGTCTACTGGGTGCTCGTCTCGGGCCTCAATCTGGTCGTCGGCTTCGCCGGCCAGCTAGCCATCGGCTGGGTGTCGCTGCTCACGATCGGGGCCTACGTGGCGAGCGCGCTCGCCGCCGGCCGTGTGACGCCGGAGATCCCGGCTTATGTCGCCCTCGTGATCGCGGCCATGTTCGGCGCCGTTTTCGGCTTCATAGCCGGTCTGCCGGCCCTGCGCCTCAGGACCTTCTACTTCGCAATGACGACGCTGGGACTTTCCACCATCGTCACGCAGATCGCCCTTGCCTGGAGATCGGTGACTGGCGGCGGCGTAGGCATTCCCGGCCCGTCGATGCCGGCGCCGTTCGACACCCCATGGGGCTTCTACTACTTCACTCTCATCCTTGCCCTGATCTGCACGTGGATGACCTGCAACATTGCGGCCAGTCGCTTTGGCCGCTCACTCGTCGCGGTGCGTGACGCCGAGGTGGCAGCGGAGGCCGTCGGCATCTACAAGCCGGGGCTGCTGATGACCGTATTCCTGTTCAGCGGCGCATTGGCGGGTCTCGCTGGCGGGCTGTTTGCGACGCTGCAGTCCTACATCACGCCCGACGCCTTCACCTTCGACCTGTCGGTGCTGTTCTTCATCGCCATCCTGATCGGCGGACGCGGTTCCATCCTCGGGCCCCTGCTCGGCACCGCGGTTCTGACCGTCTTGCCCGAGTTCGCGGCGCCTCTGGTGCAATGGTCGACCTTCCTCTACGCATTCCTGCTGTTGGTCATCGTCCTGCTCGTGCCGGGCGGCATTGCCGACCTGCTCGATTTCAGGAACCGCAAGCCGCTCGACCAGCATCGCGAGATCCGCCCGCGCCCGGAGTTGTTGACGAAAGTCCTCGAAGACCGCAAGCGCGAGAGCGTGCTCGAGCTCAAGGGGATCGTGCTGGCATTCGGTGGCGTGCGCGCCGTGGATGGGGTCGACCTGCAGCTCACAACCGGCGAGGTGCACGGTCTCATCGGCCCGAACGGCAGCGGCAAGACGACGATGCTGAACGTGATCTCCGGCTACTACGCGCCGCAACAGGGATCGGTGAAGCAGGACGGCACCGACTTCACACGCGAGGGCTCGTACACGCGTGCGCGTCACAAGATCGCCCGCACCTTCCAGACGCCGCGCATCATCGGCGAGTCGTCCGTCATCGATAACGTCATGATCGGCGGCACGCTCGATGGACACGCCTCCTTCGTAGAAGCGATGCTCCTGCTTCCGCGTCAGCGCCGTGACGAGAAGCACTTGCGTGAGAAGGCCATGGCTGCCCTCACGCTGGTGGGGCTCGAGCGCATCGCCGGCGTCCGCGCCGACCGCCTGCAGCATAGCGAATTGCGCTTCGTGGAGATTGCGCGCGCGTTGATGGTGGAGCCGAGCTTTCTGCTCTTGGACGAGCCGGCCGCCGGCCTCTCCGTCGACGAGATCGAGCGCCTCGGCGAGCTCATCAAGGCCATCAGCCGGCGGGGCACGGGCGTGCTCCTCGTCGAGCACCATGCCGACCTGATCTTCGATATCTGCGATCGCGTAACCGTGCTCAACCTGGGCAAGGTGCTGGCCTCGGGCAGTCCCGACTACATCCGTTCGCATCGGGAGGTCATCAATGCCTACCTCGGCGCGTGAGCCGCTGCTGCAGATCAAGGACCTCTCCGCCGGGTACGGCAAGATTGGCGTGCTCCGAAACATCGACATGGTCGTCTATCCGGGCGAGATCGTCGCCATGCTCGGGCCGAACGGCGCCGGCAAGACGACGTTGCTCAGAGCGATTTCCGGGCTCCTGCCCTGGACCGGCTCGATCAGCTTCGCCGGCACGAGCCTGGCACGCATCAGCCCGCGCGATGCCGCAAATCAGGGCCTGGTGCACGTCGTCGAAGGTCACCGCGTGTTCACCCAACTCAGCGTCGAGGACAACGTGCTGCTGGCCGGTTACGACCTGCCGGCTGCCCAGCGCAGGCAGCAAGTGGAGGAGGCGCTCGACTTCTTTCCGGAGATCAAGGCCAAGCGCAATGACAAGGCGGTGACGCTGTCGGGCGGTCAGCAGCAGATGCTCGCCGTGGCGCAGGGCCTCGTCAGGAAGCCGCGCCTCCTGATGCTCGACGAGCCTTTGGCTGGGCTTTCGCCCGTGCTCGTCGACCGGGTCCTGGCGGCGGCCGGCCAGCTGCGGGCGGCGATGACGGCGGTGTTGCTGGTCGAGCAGCTGATCGAGAAATCACTCGCCATCGCCGATCGCGTCTATGCCTTGGCGCGCGGCACGGTGGTTCTGGAGGCGCAGGCCAGTGAGCCGGGCCTGCCGCAACGGCTCGAGCATGTCTACTTTGGCCGGGACGGGCAGGCCGGGCATGGACCCTCTCCCGCTGCGGGAGCAGCGCACGCTACCTAACCCAGCCTCTGACCAGACTTGTTTGCGCGCCCGGCCGCGATCGCCTCGGATGCCATCGTTGTCTGCAACAGGCACTATTCTGCGGGCAGCAGGTCCAGGAACTCGCGCAGGCGGGCCTCTTGATGGCCGCGCAGGAGCCAGGGCTCGGCGAGCATGCCCTCGACCATGCTGCGCGCCTCGAACCACTCGCCGCACAGGCACGCGCGCAGGAATTCCCGCCGCGCGGAGGTTCCGCGGCAGTGCGCGCCGATGATGGTGCCGATCACTGGGGCAATCTCATAGACAGCGTGCATGCGAGCCTCGGTCCAGCGGTTTGGGGAATGCGGGAAGAACCCTCGACCGTGCAGTTTGTTCCATTGCGGGGTTCGCCGTCAGCCGCGGACCTGGGATATTGCTAATGCGCAAACGAGGCGAGGTCGAATTTGCGCGGCAGGCCCGGCGGCGGAGTGAGGACACGATGAGCTTCTTCGAGCGACTGAAGGCGAAGGCCTCGACCGAATGGTGCGCCTACGCCGAGCATCCCTTCACCAACGCGATGGCGGACCGCTCGCTGCCCGAAGCGGCCTTCCGGCACTATCTCGTCCAGGACTATCTGTTCCTGATCGAGTTTGCCCGGGCCTATGCACTCTCCGTCTACAAGTCGCCGACGCTCGACGACATGCGCGAGGGCTCGGCCGGCCTGTCGGCGATCCTCGACGTCGAGATGGATCTACACGTCAAGCTCTGCGCGGGCTGGGGCTTGTCGCCCGCCGATCTCGAGCAAGCTCCGCCGGCTCCCGAGATGCTGGCCTACACGCGCTATGTGCTCGATGCCGGCATGCGCGGCGACCTGCTCGCTCTCAAGGTTGCGCTGGCGCCGTGCGTGATTGGATACGCCGAGATTGCCTCGCGGCTGGCCGCGCTGCCGGGCGCGCTTGCCTCGAACAATCCGTATCGGGTGTGGATCGGCGAGTACGCGGGTACGCCCTACCAGGAGGTTGCCGCCAAGGCCCGGATGCATCTCGACCGCCTCGCCGCTCGCTATGCCACCCCCGCGCGCGAAGCCGAGCTTGCCGCCATCTTCAGGGAGGCGACGCGGCTCGAGGCCGATTTCTGGGAAATGGGCTGGCGCTTGGGAAGACGCGGCTGAGCGCGGTCGCGGCTGCCTGAACCCGGCTTCGGGCCTACCGCTTGGCATCCCCGCGCGCGGGGAGAACGCGGCTCACGGCTTTTCACGCGATGTTGATTTGGACCGTTCCGCAGGGCACAGGCCCGCGGACGAAGGGCTCTTAGGTAAACGGCGCCGATCATTCGCACGCAAACGATGATCGTTCACCGCGCTCGACCGGGATGAGGCCGGCAGGCGCTCGACGCCAACAACAAGCCTGAAGAGACTGCCATGAGCACCCTGGGGAAGATCATTGTCGCTCTGACGACGCTGGCCGCAACCGTGGCTCCTGCCGCTGCCCGCGACCTCGCGGGTGCTGGCAAGGCGCTCAAGCCCGTGACCTGGGGCATCGAGCAGGCAGGCACCACGCGCCTCGAGCAGGTCGCGTTTGCCGCCGGCGCCGGGAAGGCACTGCCCCGCCTGCCGTCGTCCCGCCAGGGCGAGATCGTCATCGATGTGCTGGTCGCCTATACGCGCAAGGCCGCCCGGCACTACTACGAGATCGAGCGCGACGTCGTCGAGCTCGCCATCGAGGAGGCGAACCACTCCTTCCGCCTGAGCGGGATCGGCCACATCCGGCTCAGGCTCGCGCATGCGTTCCAGACCGGCTACGTCGAGCACGGCGCGCATTTCGACCACCTCTGGCGCATGGCGGACAAGGAGGGCGAGCACATGGCTCGCATCCACGCCCTGCGCGAGGCCTACCGGGCCGACGTTGCCATCCTGATCGTCGACGACGCCAAGGGCTGCGGGCTAGCGACGCGCATCGGCGCCGATGCCGACGAGGCCTTCGCCGTCGTGCACCATGGATGCGCGGTATCGAGATACACGCTCGCCCATGAGGTCGGCCACATCATGGGCGCCCGCCACGAGCTCGCCTACGTCAGCGGCACGGCCTGGCGCGACATCATGAGCTACAAGGATGCGTGCAACGGCTGCCCGCGCCTGCCCGTGTGGTCCAACCCGCTGGTCCGGATCGGGGGCGAGCCGGCGGGAACGTCCGAGCTCAACAATGCCCGGATCATCGCCCAGAATGCCCGGCGGGTCGCCTCCTTCAGGTGATCCGCGGGCAGGTGTACCCTATTGACTTGAAATGCCGTCGCCATCATAAAACGCGCCATGACGAGGAACCTTGGATTGCCGGTCCGACGCCGCCGCTCTCGCTCCGCGCGGGTGCGATGACGGACGCCGTCGGCGTTTGAAAGTCGCAAGCCGCGCTAGATGCGCGGCTTTTTTGTTTTCAGCCATCCGGATCACGCCCATGACCACCAAGACCGCCTCCCGGCCCAAGACGAGTGCCAAGACCCCCGCTAAGACTTCCGGCAAAGCCTCCACCAAGTCCAAGACCAAGCCCGCCGTCTTCATCGATGGCGAGGCCGGAACGACGGGTCTCGAGATCCGCCGCCGGCTCGCCGATGTGTCGAGCCTTACAGTCAAGAGTATCGCGCCCGAGAAGCGCAAGGACCAAGCCGCCAGGCTCGCCCTCATGCGCGAGTCGGACCTGGTCGTGCTGTGTCTGCCTGATGATGCGGCCAAGGAGGCGGTGGCGCTGATCGACACGCTGGGCGCCGATGCGCCCAAGATCGTCGATGCCAGCACGGCACATCGGGTCGCGGACGGCTGGGTCTACGGGTTCCCCGAGATGGATTTGGCCCAGGCGCAGGCGGTGCGCAACGCCAAGCGGGTGAGCAACCCCGGCTGCTACCCGACGGCGGGAATTGCGCTCATCCGCCCGCTGGTCGAGGCCGGGATCATCCCCGCCGACTATCCCATCACCGTCAATGCGGTCAGCGGCTACAGCGGCGGAGGGCGCAGCATGATCGAGACCTACGAGGCAGGAACGGCGCCGGCCTTCGAGCTCTACGGGCTCACCTTCAAGCACAAGCACGTGCCGGAGCTGCAGACGTATTCCAGGCTGACGCGCCGTCCGATCTTCGTGCCGTCGGTTTCCAACTATCGCCAGGGCATGCTGGTGAGCGTGCCGCTGCACCTCGACACGCTGCCGGGCAAGCCCGCCGCGCGCGATCTCCATGCGGTGCTCGAGAAGCACTACGCCGGCGCCAGGCTGGTGAAGGCGATGCCGTTGGGCGAAGCTGCGGCGAAGGACATCCGGCTGGAGCCCGAGGCGCTCAACGGCAGCGACGTGCTGGAGCTATACGTCTACGCCAGCGACAAGCACCCGCAAGCCGTGCTCGTCGCGCGCCTCGACAACCTGGGCAAGGGCGCGTCAGGGGCCGCAGTTCAGAACATCGGGCTGATGCTCGGGGTCGCGACGTAGTCCCGCCTCGGGGTTGGCGTCATCCGTCACCGCGCGCGTCATTCCGGCGAAGGCCGGAACCCAATACGCCGTGGTTGCGGAGGATGATCGAGACGCGCATGGGTGCCGGCCCCGGATCAAGTCCGGGGCAGGCTCTGTTCCCGCGAGCGCGCTGTCGCGCACTCGCGGCGCCGGCATGACGGCGGGTTAACCGCACTCGGACTTATCCCCGACCACAAAACCTGAGTCATACTGCGCTCACCCCGGCTCAACGAGGGGCGCCATCGCGAGGCGTCTCGTAGCGCGAGGCGGGGACCGCAACGAGGGCCGGCCGCAGCCGGACCCAGTGTATCCGAGGCCGGTTGGGTCACTCGCCGGAGCCGTTCGCTGGAGCCTCGAGGCGGTGCTGGGCGCAGGTGCCAGACTGCCCCCGGACTACCCCGAGCCAGGCAATTGCGCCCAGCTCCCTCCATATCCTCG
>JBGGME010000015.1:0-5308 GCA_041288195.1 Hyphomicrobiaceae bacterium | reverse complement strand
CCGTTCAATTATATGCAGAGGTGTTCCAATCGATGCGTGGATGGTGGCGAAGGTTCGCCGCAGATCATGCAACGTCCAATGATCAATAGAGCACCGATGATCTATATATTTCTTGCCGTTGCTCCAACCTGTCAGTGGCGCATCGTGTCCTCTGCCCTTGAACAATAGCGTATGGGTCTTTGGGATCTGTGCCAAAATCTTCGCCGTAACATCACCATAAGGTAAGACTTGGCCGCGTTTGTTCTTGGTCAACAGCGGCGGAAGGGTGATCAGACGCAGGTCTTCGTCGATCATGGGCCAGGCGAGCGACCCGATCTCAGTTCTCCGTTGCCCCGTCATGATCAGCAGCAGCACGATTGAAGAAAAAGGTCCGGGCGCATCGAGGCACGCTCCGAACATTTGGATCAGCTCCGCATCTGACAGCACTCGCGAGCGGCTTGGTAACCGGGGGATCTGCAGCGGCTCGCACGGAGAGTACTCGATGTATCCCCTCCGAACGCACCAACGAAGCATGGCTTTGACAAAGATCAGTGCCGCTCGCGCCATCGCGGGCGTGTCCACCAATTCGTCAGTGATCTCAGCGATGTCCAGCCGCCTGATCTCTGCCAGTGGCCTCCGTCCAAGGACCGGCAGGAAGTGACGCCTCAACACCCGCTCGCGTTCGCGGTTGGTCCGGGCTCGACCTTCCGTCGCTTTCTGTAGCAGGTACTTCTCCATCGCGACGTCGAACGTCGTCGATCTTGGCGTGAACTGCCCCAGGGTTATTTGGGCGAGGATCTGTCGCGCCACTGAGCGCGCCTCGCCAAGACTTACCCGCGGGTAGCAACCAATCACTGTTCGTCGCCTGCGTCCGCGCGGTCCGTGCATGACGATGAACGTTTTTGACCCACCATACGAGATGCGACAGCCAAACCCTTTGAGCGTGTCCCAATACGTCACTTGCCCTTCGCTGGGTGCACGCAAGTTCGCGAGCAGTTTGTCAGTGAGGCACGCGTGAGGCACGCAGGTACTCCCCGCAGCAGTGTTTTAGCATCAAAACGTATGTACCGAGGCCTCGATAAAAAATCAATCACAACAACTAGTTAGAGCAACTATGTGCAGCTATGTTCATGGGTCAGAGCATGCCAAGTTCAAGCTGCCTAAGCGGGTATTCCTGGCCAAGGAGCTGCCGCGCAACAGCATGGGCAAGGTGCAGAAGCTCGAGCTTGCCAAGCAGTACGCCGACCTGTTCAAGGGCTGAGGCCTCTACCCGCGCCGCGTGCCGAGGTAGTGGAGGACGACCTCTCGGGTGTGCGGGGCGTCGCGGTGCTCGATCAGGTAGAGCGCCTGCCAGGTGCCGAGCACCATCCTGCCCGCCGTCACCGGCACACCGAGGCTCGTCGCCGTCAGCATCGACCTGATGTGGGCCGGCATGTCGTCGGGGCCCTCGATGTCGTGGGCGTAGCGAGCGCCGCGCGGGGCGAGCCGGTCGAGTGCGGAGGCGAGATCGCGCAGCACCTCGGGGTCGGCATTCTCCTGGAGCGTGAGCGAGGCCGAGGTATGGCGCACGAACAGCGTCAGCAACCCATCGCCTGCACCGATGGAAGCGAGCCACGCCGAGACCCGGCCCGTCAGGTCGGTGAAGCCCGGTCCGTGGGTCGCAATCGTCAGCGTGTGTTGGCGCTGCTCCAGCAAGCCTCTCCTCCAGTCCTATGCCCGATAGATGGTGCTGCCGGCGAGGCACGCCCAGGGATCGAGGGCGTCGAATTGTCCCGTCGTGCCCAGCCACTTAACTGAAACTTTACGGCGGATTGCGACTTTGGCGGAAGCTTTCTGGTGCCCGCGTCCCCGAGCCGATCACGCCTCCGCCGGCACGAACGAAGCCGAACCTCGCTCCGCTTCGATCGCTCCCTTTGGGAACTGCCCGCCGAACGGTGTGTCGGACCGCATCTGGCCGAACGGAACCGTCATGTCGTCCACCGATCCGAAGCCCGCCAACCCCGCCGTCAGCCGCCCGGTCTCGGCGGAGGAGCTGGCGCAGGCCAGCGCCGCGAACGACCTGCAGACGGCTCTGCAGCGAATTGCCAGCCACATCGGCGACGTCGACCGGCGGCACTCCCGGAGCCTCGATGACATGCAGGCGCAGCTCGACCAGGTCGGGCGCCGGGTCGATCAGGCGCGCACAGCAGCGGCCGAGCCCCACGCCGGCACGCTCGGGCGCCTCGAGCAGGAGATCGCGGCACTGTCCGATCGGATCGCGAGCTTCGGTCAGGAGCGGCAGTCGCAGAAGGGCGACACTCCCGCGGATCGTGAGCCGTGGGACGCCCAGTCGGCGGAAGCGCTGACGCAGGCCTACGAGATGATGCAGGCCGAGCTTGCCGCCGGCCGGCGGGGACGACGAGCGCCGGAGCCCGCGAGGTCGGCGCCGGCGCGATATCCCGTCTCCGGCCTGCCGACAAGCGAGCAAGGCTCTGCCATCGACAAGGCATGGCTCGACTCCCGCCTCGCCGGGATCGCCGTGGCCCTGCAACAGTCGCTTGCAGAGAACAATCCAGCCAAGTCGCTCGCGGCACTCGGACAGCGTCTCGACCAGATGGAAGCCCGCCTCGAGACCCGGCTCGGCGACGTCTCGGCACGGCTCGGCAGCGACTGGCTCCAGGTCGTCGAGGATCACGTCAAGGAATTGTCGACGCAGTTCGAGGCGACGAGCCGCCAGCTGGCCCGGCTCGACACCATCGATGGGCAGCTGCAGCAGATCACGCGCGCGCTCGACGAGAAGCACCAGTCGGCGCAGACGCAGGAACCCTCGGGTCTGGCCGAGGAGGCCATCGAGGCGCTGATCGACTCGGCGGCCGAGCGGGCGGTCAGCCGTCTCGCCGCAACCCTGCCCGCGCCGGAGGCCGAGCGCGGTCATCGCATCGATGCGCTCGAGGGGATGATGCAGGACTACATCGCCGAGCGGCGGCGCGGCGAGGAGACGACCGCCGGCATGCTGCACACCATCGAGGAGGCGCTGATCCGCATCATCGATCGGATCGATGCCATCGAGGCGCCGGCGCCGGGCGTCCACGGCGGCGGGGAGGCAGCCGATGTCTCCGGCATGGATCTGGAGGGCGCACGCCTCGCCGAGGCCTACGCCACCGGTGCACGCGTGCTCGGCCAGAGTCCGGCCAAGCCGACGCTGGATGCGTCGGACTACGTCCCCTCCTCGGAGCGGCGGCAGGAGCCCTCGCTGGCCGGCGAGCCGGTGGTTGCCGACAGGGACGCAGGGGCGGACGCAGACGCGGCGGCGGCGGAAGCGGCGCAGGCTCGGCAGGAGCTCCGGGCCTCCGCCATGCGGGCCAAGGTCAAGGCCCAGTCCGCCCCCGAGGAAACGGCTGCAGCAGGCCCCTCGCAGCTTCGCGCCGATGCCCCTATGGCAGGCGACAAGCCGAGCAAAAGCTCGGGCGGCTTTCGCTCCCGCTTGCTGATCGGCGGGGCAATGGCGCTCCTGTTCAGCGCCGGCTATCTGACCGTCGATCGCTTGATCGCGCGCGGGGTACCGGCGGGCGAGCAGCAGGCCGCCACCCCCAACCCGCAGGCCGGAACGCGCACTGGAGTTGGTCCCGGCCCCAGCCAGCCGAGCGCGCGGAGCACCATCGCCGAGCCGCAGGCCGAGAAGCCCGCCATTGCTCCGACCGCGAAGGAGGACACGATCAAGCCGGTCCCGGTGCCTCAGCCGGCCGAGCGCAAGACGCCGGCGCCGGCCGGCGATACCAACCAGGTGGAGCAGGGGACTGGCCAGAAAACTACGACCCGGCACCTGGCTGGCCTACAGGTGCCCGAGCCCGTGCGCCAGCCAGCCGCCGAGCCGGCAGCCATCGCGCCGCAGGACCCTGCCGCCGCGGCATTGCAGGACGGCCAGCTTGCGGGCGCCGCGCCGACGATCGATGCGCTGCCGACGGGGATCGGCAGCAACGCGCTGCGCGAGGCGGCAGTGAAAGGCGACCCGACCGCGCAGTTCGAGATCGCCACGCGCTTTGCCGAGGGCAACGGCGTGCCTCAGGACCAGAAGCAGGCCTTCGCCTGGTACGAGCGCGCGGCCATGCGCGGCCTCGCATCATCCCAGTTCCGCCTCGGCGCCTACTACGAGCGCGGCATCGGCGTCACCGCCGACGCGGAACGCGCCAAGGTCTGGTACCGCCGGGCGGCGGACCAGGGGCACGTTCGCGCCATGCACAACCTGGGTGTGCTGGTTGCCGGACGGGGCCAGGAGCAGGGCGACTATGCGGGTGCCTCCCATTGGTTCAAGGAGGCCGCCAAGCGCGGGTATGTCGACAGCCAGTTCAACCTCGCCACGCTCTACGCGCACGGCCGCGGCGTACCCAAGGACCTGGTCGAGTCCTACATGTGGTTCGCGCTGGCGGCGCGCTCCGGCGACGCCGGTTCATTGCGCCGGCTCGAGGAGATCAAGGCGCAGCTCGACCCGCTGGAGATCGAGGTGGCGGAGCGCAAGCTGGTGGCCTGGCGCGCAGAGGGTGCGGAGGCTCCCCCCGTCCAGGCCAGCCGGTAGGCTCGGGCCGGCGCCCGGGTCGCGGACCGCGTTCCGCGAAGGTGGGTTTGGAGCGCCGTTTTCCATTCTGCGCGCCCAAACGCCAGCGTGCTTGCATTTCGCCGGCACATAGTGTCCCTTTTCAGCTCAGGGAAAGTTCGCGGCCGCTGGTAGGCAGCCCGAGCTCGGGCGGGCCCCTGCGGACTTAGCAGATCGACCGATTTCATCGGTCTGGTGCACCACGGGCGTGAATCCCCTCGGGGTCCGATCTCGACCTGGTGCCATGCTGCGCGCGACCAGCTCCTGCGGTGGCGAGGCTCGAGGCGTCGGCCGAGGGCGATCGGGCGCCGACAGCGTGGTGGAGCCGTATGACGTTCTATCTGCCCGTCGCCGAGATGTCGGCCAACGTCCTGGTGCTGCTCGCCATGGGCGGGGCGGTCGGTTTTCTCTCCGGGTTGTTCGGTGTCGGAGGCGGCTTCCTGATGACGCCGCTGCTGATCTTCTCGGGCATCCCACCGGCGGTCGCCGTCGGCACGGAGTCGGCCCAGATTGCCGCTTCCTCCGTCTCCGGCGCGTTCACGCAATGGCGGCGCAAGAACGTCGACCTGCAATTGGGTCTCGTGCTGTTGGCCGGCGGCATAATCGGCTCGGTGTTCGGCGTGCGCCTCGTCGGCGATCTGCGCCGGCTCGGCGTGTTCGATTTCTTCGTCTCGATCTGCTACGTGACGTTCCTGGGCGTCATCGGCACGCTGATGCTGATCGAGAGCATCAACGCCATGCGCAGGGCGCGCGCGGGCG
>JBGGME010000014.1:0-3225 GCA_041288195.1 Hyphomicrobiaceae bacterium | reverse complement strand
GAGCAGCGAGCGCTGGTCCTGGCCGAGGGCTACATGGACGTGATCGCGCTCGCCCAGGCTGGCATCGCCCATACGGTGGCGCCCTTGGGCACGGCGGTGACCGAACGCCAGCTGGCGATCCTGTGGCGCATGGCCGAGGCGCCGGTGGTCTGTCTCGACGGCGACCGTGCCGGGCTCACCGCCGCCATGCGCGCCGCCGAGCGGGCCTTGCCGGTGATGCGCGGCGGGCAGACACTGCGCTTCGCGATACTACCCGACGGCGAGGACCCCGACAGTTATCTGCGCCGCCATGGTGCCGAGGCTCTGGCGTCGGTGTTGTCGAAAGCGCACACACTGTCACAAATGATCTGGCGGCTCGAGACGCAGGGGCGCCGCTTCGAGACGCCCGAGGCGCGGGCCGCGCTCAGCCGGCGGTTGCGCGAGTTGGCGCGGCTCGCCGGCGATCTTGATCTGCGGTCGAGCCTGCTGGACCAGTTCCGGGTCCTGCAGGATGAGCAGGCACCCCGGCCGAGACGTGGTCGGCGAGATACGCCCGGCAAAGCCTCGACCTGGGATGGAGTGGGTCCATCCCGCCTGGCTGCGGGAATCTCGCGGCGAGAGAAAGATCGGGAGGCGGGGATTCTCCTGCCTCTGCTGCTGCATCCGCAGTGGCTCGAAGGCCACGAGGAGGAGCTGGCGCAGCTGCATTTTCGCGATGTTGACCTCGAAAGGCTGCGCCAGGAAATCGTCGCATGGTTCAGCGAGGCGGCCAGCCTTGACGCGGATGCACTCGCGCGCCACCTCCAGCGATACGGTTTTGGGCGTATTCTGGATCAGTTTGCCGGCCACCTCACGCAGCAGCTCGCCACACCATACCCCGTCGACTCCCTGGAGCGGCAAAATTGGTGCGAGATGCTGGCCGCCATGCGGCATCGGGCGGCGCTCGAGCAGGAACGCTCCACCGTCGATGGGGTGCCCTCCGGTGACGCGGGGCAGCTCAACCGTTGGTTTTATCGACTGGATCGCCTACTGAATCGCGATGGTACGGGCGACGCGGAAGAGGACGAAGGCTCGGGCAGTCCGCCTAGTTGAGCCCGCCTGTCGTCACGCCGCGACGCCACACCGCGCCTGCGAAGGGACGAGCGGAGCGTGAGGGAGCTTAGCGGAATGGCGATGCGCCAGCCGATCAAGAGTGCGGCATCCGCCCTGCGCGGCAAGGCCGCGGCCAAGGTGCATGTCGGCGACGGCCTGGAGGCGATCCTTCAGAACAACCCGCAGCTGCGCCGCCTGGTGCTTCAGGCCAAGGATCGCGGCTCGGTCACGTTCGACCAGCTGAACGCCGCCCTGCCGCAGGACTTCCCGCCGGAGCAGACCGAGGAGGTCATCCAGCTGCTCGACGCGCAAGGGATCATGGTCTTGCGCGACGACCCGGGCGCCGAGATCGAGGGAGATGCCGCCGAGGCGGAGCCGGCGGCCGAGGGCGAGCAGGCCGCGGCCGAAGGTGCGGAGGGCGAGGAGGCTCCCCAAGGCCCCGAGGAGGAGCTCGGCCGGACCGACGATCCGGTGCGCATGTACTTGCGCGAGATGGGTACGATCGAGCTGCTCTCCCGCGAGGGCGAGATCGAGATCGCCAAGCGCATCGAGGCCGGTCGCAACACCGTGCTCGAGGCCTTGTGTGAGAGCCCGCTCACCATGCGCGCCGTGATCGGCTGGCGCGACGCGATCCGCGAGGGCCGCGTCCTGCTGCGCGACATCATCGATCTCGATGCCACCAACGATGCCGGCCCACCGGCCGAGGTGGCGGCCGTCGCCAACGGCGCCAATGGCGTTACCGAGGTCGTTGCGGTGTCAGCCGTGATCTCCGATGCGGTCGCGACCGTGGCCGCCGAGATCGTCGTGGCGGAAGCCGGTGCGGCGTCTGCTGCCCCCGAGCCCGTCGCGGCGGATGCGGATGACGAGGCGGATGACGAGGCGGACGGCGAGGCGCCGCTGCCGGCGGAGGACGAGGAGGCCGAGGCTGGCCCGACCATCCCGGAGCTGCTGGAAGAGGATGATTTCGACGAGGACACCCTTTCGCTCTCGGCGCTCGAGAACAAGCTGCGCGACGGTGTATTGGAGACCTTCGACGGGATCGCCGAGGCCTATCGGGGCCTGCGCGAGCTACAGGAGGAGCGGCTTGCCCTGATCCAGGTGCGGCGCGAAGTGCCGGTCCAGCTGAACCGCGACTATCAGGCGGCCCGCTCCGGCATGGTCGCGCTGATGCAGCAGATCTCGCTCAACCAGAGCCGGGTCGAGGCGCTGGTCCAGCAGCTGTTCGACGTCAACAAGCACCTGCAGAGCCTGGAGGGCAAGCTGCTCCGGCTCGCGACCTCGGCGCGCGTCACGCGCGAGAGCTTCCTCGCCAACTATATGGGCCACGAGCTCGACCACGACTGGATCGATCGCGTCGCCCGCCTCAATGACCGTGGCTGGGCCGATCTGGTCTCGCGCCACTACGAGGACATCGAGGGCCTGCGCGCCGACATCGCGGCGATCGCCGAGGAGACCGGTCTGCAGATCGGCGAGTTCCGCCGCATTGTGCACATGGTCCAGCGGGGCGAGCGCGAGGCGAGCCAAGCCAAGAAGGAGATGGTCGAGGCCAATCTGCGCCTCGTGATCTCGATCGCGAAGAAGTACACCAACCGCGGCCTGCAGTTCCTGGATCTGATCCAGGAGGGCAACATCGGCCTGATGAAGGCCGTGGACAAGTTCGAGTATAGGCGCGGCTACAAGTTCTCGACCTACGCCACCTGGTGGATCCGCCAGGCGATCACCCGCAGCATCGCCGATCAGGCGCGCACGATCCGCATTCCCGTGCACATGATCGAGACCATCAACAAGCTGGTGCGCGCCTCGCGCCAGATGCTGCACGAGTATGGCCGCGAGCCGACGCCCGAAGAGCTCGCCCACAAGCTCAACATGCCGTTGGACAAGGTCCGCAAGGTCCTCAAGATCGCCAAGGAGCCGATCTCCCTCGAGACGCCGATCGGCGACGAGGAGGACTCGCACCTCGGCGATTTCATCGAGGACAAGAACGCGGTCCAGCCGCTGGAAGCTGCGACCCTGGCCAACCTGCGCGAGGCCACGACCCGGGTGCTCGCCACGCTCACCCCCCGCGAAGAGCGCGTGCTGCGCATGCGCTTCGGCATCGGCATGAACACCGACCACACCCTGGAGGAGGTCGGCCAACAGTTCTCGGTCACTCGC
>JBGGME010000013.1:0-13926 GCA_041288195.1 Hyphomicrobiaceae bacterium | reverse complement strand
GGGCCCGACACGCAATCTCCGAGGTTGATAGTGAGATCTGCCCCGCGTCGCGCAATGTCGGCCAGAATGGTCTCGAGGGCGGGCAAGTTGCCGTGAACGTCGGCGATCACGGCAAGGCGCATCTCGTGAGCGCTCCGGTCTCGGCTACTGCGCGCGCTTGACGGGGTTGCAGGTTGCCCGCTTCAAGAGCGCCTCGGCTTCTGCGCGCCAGGCCAGGCCCTTGAGCGGGGCGCGCACGATCACGAGGCCCTCGTTGGTGGGAGTGGGGATCTGCGAGTCGGTGGCGCTGATGCGGCGCGGGGTGGAGGCGAACTCGCTGAAGGTGGTGGCCGCCGGCACCACCAGTAGGGAGACCTCGGCGCGGCGCAGCTGCTGGGCCGGCATGACGTAGAAGTTGTCGCCCGCGGGCGTGTGCATCGACAGGGTCCAGCCCGGATGCGCCACGGCTGCTGTCACGGCAAGCGAGTCGACGGAGACGTCGAACCGGCACATGGCGTAGAGCGAGTCGGGGGTGAGGAACGGCAGCGGCTGCTTGCCGGGCGCCGGCGGCGGCAGCAGCACCATGCGGTTGGCGGGCAGGCTGCCGCGCAGCGTGGCGAATGCCGTCGTGGTCGTGAAGAACGGGACGGCCAGCGTCGCCAGGATGTGCAGGATGCCGCCCAGCAGGGCCGCGCCGATGACCGTGCGCCAGCCTACCTCCGTCAGCCATTTGGGGAGCTTCGGCATCCTCTCACCCTCTCACCGGCACGACATGCGCTGGACGTCGGGCAGCGGCTTGACCGGCCGGCCCTCGTGAACGGCTGCCGCGTAGGCGGGGTCCTGCACCGTCAGCACCAGGTTGATGCGGCTGGCGCTGCCGGAGGGCAGCCAGTTGCCGGGCCTGGCATCGCGCGCCAGGGTGATGATGGCGCGGCCGTCGGGCTCGCGCATGGCGCTGTCGCTTGTGAAGGCGTAGCGCTCTGCCGTGTTCTGGATCAGCCGGCCCTGGCCGTCGAACGCGGCAAGGCTCCACCAGGCATTGTCGAGCGGGTCCATGACGATGACGTACTCGCAGCCAGCGTGCAGCCGGCTGCCGCGGCTGTCGGCCTTGGCGCGGAAGGTGAGCTCGAGCGTGGAGGCGAGCGGCAGCAGTGCATTCCTGATGGTGTGGGCGCGCGTATAGGGGTCGGCATCGGGGCGGCCGGCCGCGGACCAGGTGGTCCAGGGTCCGAACGACCGCGTCGACAGGCGCGAGCCCGTCTCCATCATGTACCACGCCGAGCCGAGGCCGCCGCCGATCGCCAGAAACACGAAGGCGGCGATGTTGACGAGGATGTTGACGATCAGACCCAGAGTCGTGCGCTCCTTCCCGTGCGGCCCATCAAGGCCGCTGGCTCGGAGCGGTGCCGGGCCCCTCGGCGCGGCGCTCCGGCGCTCCAACGGAGGGCTTCGCCTTCTGCTCGGGCGGTGGCGGCCCCTTCGGCGCCACTGGCGCGGTCGCCGGCGCGGCGCCGGCAGGTGTCGGCTGCAAGCCGGCTGCCTGCCGCAGGCTCTCCGACAGCTTTTTGAGCACGACCTTGGTCTGGTCGGGCATGATGCTGCTCGACGGCTTCTGTGCGGCCTGCGCGATCTGCGCCTGGGCCAGCGCCGGGTCGGTGCGCCTGAGGTCCTGCAGCCGCTGCTGCTCGGCGATCTGGTTGGCGTCGAGACCGAGGCCGGGGATCGGGGGGATGGTGCGGTAGTTCTGGTGGGCGATCACGTTGTAGGCCTTCCAGGCCTGCGAAGGGAGCGCGCCGCCGGTGATGCCGGCCATGGGGCGGAAGTCGTCGTAGCCGACCCACACCCCGGTGACGAGTGCGCCCGTGAAGCCTACGAACCAGGCGTCGCGGTGGCTGGAGCTGGTGCCGGTCTTGCCGGCAACGGCGGTGAAGTCGAGGGAGGCGGCCTTGGCCGTGCCGTCGGTGACGACCGCGCGCATCATGGTGTTCATACCCTCGGCGACCTTGCGGCTCACGATCTGCGGGGCCTCGGGCTCGTCCTTGTCGCGCGAGTAGATGAGGTCGCCCTTGGAGTTGAACATCTCGAGGATGGCGTAGGGCTTGGCGAGCTTGCCGCCGTTGGCGAACGCGGCGAAGGCGCCGGTGTGCTGCAGCGGCGTGATGCCGGTATCGCCCAGCGCCATCGAGCAGGTCTTCTTGACGCCGACCACGCCGAGGCGTTGGGTCATCTCCACTACCTTCTCGCGGCCGACCCGCAGCGACACCTCGACGGCGGGCACGTTGAGCGACATGCGGAAGGCGTCGATGGCCGGCATGGACCGTCCCGACGATCCGCCGCTGTAGTTTCTCGGGGCCCAGTTGCCGCACGCGCCACCGAAGTCGCGCACGATCGAGCGCGGGTTGCCGCCGTTCTCGAAGAAGGTGGCGTAGACGTAGAGCTTGAAGGAGGAGCCGGGCTGGCGGCGGGCGTGGGTGGCGCGGTTGAACTGGTTGTCCTCGTAGTCCATGCCGCCGACCATCGCGCGGACGGCGCCGTCGGGCTCCATCGACACCATCGCGCCGGTGTAGCCGCGCTTGCGCGTCGGTCCGGTGTAGCGCAGCGTGTTGATCATGGCCTCGGTTGCCGCCTTCTGCATGCCGAGGTCGACGGTGGTGCGGGCGGTGAGCACGTAGTGGCCGCGACCCTCGCCCAGCCGCTGCGCCTCCTCGAAGGCCCAGTCGAGGAACCAGTCGGGGCTGTGCGCGAGCCGGGTCTCGATGAACTTGGCGGGGTTGAGACGGGCGGCATGCACCTGCCCCGCGCTCATGTAGCCGGCCTCGACCAGGTTGGTGAGGACGTCGTTGGTGCGCGCCCGCGAGGCCGGGAGGTTCACGTGCGGGGCGAACTTGGACGGCGCCTTGAAGAGTCCGGCGATCATCGCCGCCTCCGCCAGGTTGATCTCGCGCACGGACTTGCCGAAGTAGAACTGAGACGCGGCCTCCACGCCGAAGGCGCCGCCGCCGAGGTAGGCGCGGTCGAGGTAGAGCTTGAGGATATGCCGCTTGCTGAATCGCGACTCTAGCAGGACGGCCAGATAGGCCTCCTTGAGCTTGCGCGTGACCGAGCGCTCAGAGGACAGGAACAGGTTCTTGGCGAGCTGCTGGGTGAGCGTCGAGCCGCCCTGCACCACCTCGTTGGCCCTAGCGTTCTCGAACAGGGCACGTGCAGTGCCGATCACGTCGACGCCGAAGTGCTCGAAGAAGCGGCGGTCCTCGGTGGCGAGCGTAGCCTTGATGAGGTGGTCGGGGATCTCCTCGAGCGGCACGGCGTCGTTGTGGAGGATGCCGCGCTGGCCGATCTCGGTGCCGTGGCGGTCGAGGAACTTGACCGCGTACTTGCCCGTGTTGATCTTGTTCTCGTCGAACTCGTTGATGGCGGGGATGGCCAGCATGTAGGCGACGGCCAAGCCGCCCGCGCCGATCGTGAGCGCTTCTCCGATGGCCTCGTTCAGGAGCCGCTTCCAGCCCGACAGGCGGAACCGCGCAAAGAAGCTGGAGACGGCGTTGCCGCGCTCCTGCAGCTTCTGCCAGGTCTCCGCCAGCGACGAGTCGATCCAGGCGTCGATACCGAGCCAGTCGATGAGCCGCTTGCGGGTGCCGTGCCTGAAGAACCAGTCGTGCAAGGCAAGTCCCCGATCTGCTTGTTGTTTTGCGCGATGCTAGCCGAGCCCGTGTGCCTCGGGCCGGGTGCGCCGCCAGAGGCTGGAATCACCGAGATTCACCATACACGCGAGCAGTTTACCATTCCCCCGGCCTGCAACGCGAGGAGAACGTTTTGAGCCGCCGTTTGTGCCTTTTTGGCGGCACCTCGATGGCCGCCGGAGCCCCCCGGGGCGTGCCAGCTGCTCCGGGCCGGCGACGGCCTCAGGGGCGGCCGTCCGATGGCAGGGGCGGGGTGGCGGGACCATCCCCGGCCGCCGCAGCCCGCGGACGCCGCAGGAGGCCGCTGCCGGGGGCGAACAGGAGCGCCAGCACGAAGGCGGCGGCCTGCACCAGCACGATGCAGGGGCCGGTCGAGCCGTCGATGTGGAAGCTCGCGAGCGTGCCGACCACGCAGGAGCCGATAGCGACCGCAAGCGCGATCAGGAGCATGCGGTCGAAGCGGTTGGTCAAGAGCTGGGCGATGGCGCCGGGCGCCACCAGCATGGCAACGACCAGGATGATGCCGACCGCCTTGAGCGAGGCGACGATCGTCAGCGACAGCAGGATCAGCAACCCATAGTGCAGCAGGGCGACCGGCAGCCCGATCGAGCGCGCATGCTGGGGATCGAAGCAGTAGACGAGGAGGTCGCGGCGCTTGAGGGCGACGGCCACCAGCGTGATGCCGGCGACGATGGCCGTCTCCACGACGTCCTGCGGCGTCACGCCGAGCAGGTTGCCGAACAGCACATGCAGGAGGTGCTGATCGGTCTCGATCTTGGTGAAGAGGACGAGACCGAGGCCGAACATGCCGGAGAAGACGATGCCCATCACCGTGTCCTCCTTCACGCGGCTGCGCTCCTTGAGGTAGCCGGTCAGCAGCGCGCACGTGAGGCCGGCGGCCATGGCGCCGACGGCGAGCGGAAGGCCGAGGACGACGGCCACCACCAGGCCCGGCAGGACGGCATGCGAGATGGCGTCCCCCATCAGCGACCATCCCTTGAGCACGAGATAGCAGGAGAGCACGGCGCAGACGGCGCCCACCAGAATCGCAATCAGCAGTGCGCGCTGCATGAACCCGTAGGAGAGCGGCACCAGCACGAAGTCCAGAAGACGGCTCATCCCGCGCTCCCCACATTGTCACCGGGGCCGAAGCGGCGGCGACGGGCGGCGAGGATGCCGTGCTTGGGCGCCAGCACGAACGCGGCGAGGAACACCAGCGTCTGCAGCGTCACGATCAGCCCGCCGGTGGCGCCATCGAGGAAGAAGCTGCCGTAGGCGCCTGCCGCGCTGGTTAGGACCCCGAGCGCCACGCTGATCTGCAGCAGGCGGTCGAAGCGGTCCGTGAGCAGGTAGGCGGTCGCGCCCGGCGTCACCACCATGGCGATGACGAGACAGGCACCGACCGTCTGCAGCGCGGCGACGGTGGAGGCGCTGAGCAGCGTGAAGAACAGGATCTCCAGCGCGCGCGGATTGAGCCCGACTGCGCGAGCGTGGCCGGAATCGAAGAACACCGCCATCAGGTCCTTCCACTTGGCGAGGAGGATCGCCAGCGAGACGACGCCGATGATGGTGACCTGCAGGGCATCGTCGTCGGAGATGCCGAGGATGTTGCCGAGCACGATCGACTGGATGTTCACGGCCGTGGGCCGCAGCGAGACGATCAACAAACCGGCGGCGAAGAAGGCGGTGAACACCACCCCGATCACGGCGTCCTCGCGCAATCGCGTGCGCTGCCGCACGATCGCCATGCCGAGTGCCGCCAGCAGCCCCGTGGCGAAGGCGCCGGCCGCGTAGGGAAGCTTGAGCAGATAGGCGGCGGCGACGCCCGGCACGATCGAGTGCGACAGCGCATCGCCCATCAGCGACCAGCCGCGCAGCATCAGGTAGGCAGACAGGAACGCGCACAGGCCGCCGACGAGCGCGCTCACCCAGATGGCCTTGACCATGTAGTCGTAGGCGAAGGGGGCCAGAAGCTCGCTCGCCAGTTCGCTCATTGCGCGTCTGCCTTGTCGGGCTCGGTCGGCTGCTGTGCGGGCGCGTCCTTGGCGCCCTGCTCGCCGTAGAAGACGACAGGGCGCTCGTCGTCGGTGAGCACGGTGAGCGTGCGCGCGTCCTTGTCGTCGTGAAGCGCCGAGCCCTCGAGGCGGAAATGCCGGAGCACCCCGCCGAAGGCAAGCTCGAGGTTGGCTTGCGTGAACGTGGTGGCAGTGGGTCCGGCGGCGATCAATGCGTTCCTGACCAGCACCACCTCGTCGCAGAAGTCGGGCACGCTGCCGAGGTTGTGGGTGGAGACGAGCATGGTGCGGCCCGCGTCCTTGAGCTCGCGCAACAGCGCGATGATGGCACCCTCGGTCTTGACGTCGATGCCGGTGAAGGGCTCATCCAGCAGGATGATGCGGGCATCCTGCGCCAGCGCGCGTGCCAGGAACACGCGCTTTCTCTGTCCGCCGCTCAACTCGCCGATCTGGCGCTTGCGGTAGTCGGTGAGGCCGACCCGCTCCAGCGCCACGTCCACCATGCGCTTGTCCTCTCGGCTGGCGATGCGCAGGAAGCCCATGTGCCCGTAGCGGCCCATGAGCACCACGTCCTCGACCAGGACAGGGAAGTCCCAGTCGACCTCCTCGCTCTGCGGCACGTAGGCGACGACGCCCCGCTTCAGGGCCTCGCGCACGGCCAGCCCGCAGATGCGCACCTCGCCGGCAACCGGCTCGACGAAGCCCATGATCGCCTTGAAGAGGGTCGACTTGCCGCTGCCGTTGACGCCCACGAGCGCGCAGATGGTGGAGCCGCCGACCTCGAACGATGCGTCCTTCAGCGCGGTATGACCGTTGGCATAGGTGACCGTGACGCCGCGCACGCTGAGGGCAGCTGCATGCTCCTGCTCTGCACTCTTGCGGGTCAGCATGCCGCCTCTCTCTCGCGTCCCCTCACCTGCCGAAGCCCTTGGCGACGGTGTCGACGGTCACCTCCAGCAGCTTGAGGTAGGAGGGCACCGGGCCCCGCTCGTCGCTGAGCGAGTCGACATAGAGCACGCCACCGTAGCGCGCGCCGGTCTCCTTTGCGACCTGCCGGGCGGGCTTGTCGGAGATGGTGCTCTCGCTGAACACGACGGGGATCTTGTTTTTCCGCACGAGGTCGATGACGCGGCGCACCTGCTGCGGCGTGCCTTGCTCGTCGGCGTTGATCGGCCACAGGTAGGCCTCGCGCAGCCCGTAGTCGCGGGCGAGGTAGCTGAAGGCGCCCTCGCTCGAGACGAGCCACCGCTGCGCCTCGGGAATTGCCGCGAGGCGCTTGCGCAGCGGCTCGTCGAGCGCCTTGACCTTGGCGGCGTACTCCGCGGCGTTGCGGTTGTAGGTATCGGCGTTGGCCGGGTCGTGCTTCACCAGGGCCTTGCGGACGTTCTCCACGTAGATCAGCGCGTTGGAGGACGACATCCAGGCGTGCGGGTTGGGCTTGTCCTTGTAGGGGCCCTCGGCGATGCCCATGGGGGCGACGCCTTCGGTGACGACGACGCTCGGCACGTCCTTCACGTTCTGGAAGAACTTCTCGAACCAGCGCTCGAGGTTGAGGCCGTTCCAGATCACGAGGTCCGCGGACTGCGCCTTGACGATGTCGAGAGGGGTGGGCTGGTAGTCGTGGATCTCGGCGCCGGGCTTGGTGATCGACTCCACGATCGCGGCCGTGCCGGCGACATTCTGGGCGATGTCCTGGATCACCGTGAAGGTGGTGACGACCCGGAAGGGCTTCTTGGCCTGCGCCTCGGCCGCTGGGGCTGAGGCCAGCGCGCCGAGCAGCACCGCCGACGCGACGACGATCGATCCGACAATCATGCTCCTGGCAAACGCCATCGGGCGCGGCTGCATCATACACTCCACTCTGGTACCTGCCGTTGTTGGGATGACGGATCGCTAGAAGCGCGCCGAGAGGCCGATGAACGGGTTGACGCGGTCGGAGGCCCGCGTCACGCCGAAGTTGACGCCGCCGTCGAGCTGCAGGTTCTTGTTGATCTTGTAGGTGAAGCCGGTGCCGACAAAGGCGACGTCGCCGAGCGGGTCCTCGCGATCGAACGCGCCGCCCACCTCGTAGTAGGTGCCGAGTTTGTCGTTCCATTCGTAGGAGAGCGATGCGGAGGCCAGATACTCCGCGTCATGGCTCGTCATTTCGCCTTGGCGCACGAACGCCACGCCGCCGTTGAAGGTGAGGCCGAACTTGTCGGTCAGCTTGATGCCGAACGGCGCAATGAGGGCGCCCTCGACGTGCTCGGGGCTGATGCCGTTGTCGCGGTCGGTCGGCAGGATCAGGATCGGCAACAAGGCGAGGGCGGTCGAGCCTGGTTTCTCGAAGGTGTCGTTGCCCCACACACTGTATTTCATCCGAACGGCGACCCCACCCATGCCCGAGTTCCGGATTGCGGGCGCGGGCGCGCGCGGGTGTGCAACCACGACCCCATAAGGCTGCCAGACGAGGCTCAGCTCCAGGGACGATGTGAGCCCGACGCGCAGGTTGGTCCGGGCGACGTCGTAGCTGTCCGTGACGGTCCCCTCCTCGTCGGGCCGGGATCGCCAGTAGCCGAACAAGTTGGACTCGATCTGGATGTGCCCGGCGTCGACGGTGAACGGGCTCTCGGTGACGTCCGGCCGGTCGGTCGTCATGTCGCGCAGAAGGCGGTCGGGCGTGGGGTTGAAGAGCGTGTAGCTGCTCTTGTCCTCGGCGAACGACGGGCCGGCGACCAGGATCGCCGTCGCTGCCACCATGATGGCAGCGCCTTTCATTCCAACGCCTCGCATCGAATCCTCCAACCCGAACAAGATGGCAGACCGTCTACGGGAAGGCACCGACAGATGTCAATGCAATTAGGAATGATTTGCAACTACGGGAGGGGCATGTAGCAGGAATGCATGCGGCTGATGTGATCGCGGCGTGCCGCGAGGCTGCCTTGCGCATCTGGGGCGGCATGAGAGGCAGGGCACGGGGGAAAGCCTGAGTGCGTCGGTCGCGATGCCCCGCACCCGCGCCCTGGCAGCCAGCCTTGACCTAAGAGGGCGCGACTGCGAGAGCCGCTACCGGTTGGTGAGCTTCAGCTCGATGCGGCGGTTGCGGCGCAGGGCTTCCTCGCTGGTGCCGTCCTCGAGGGGCTGGAACTCGCCGTAGCCGGCAGCCACCAGCCGCTTCGGCGATACGCCGCGGCTGATGAGATACTTCACGACCGAGGTGGCGCGCGCGCTGGACAGCTCCCAGTTGGACGGGAACTGCGCGCTGGCGATCGGGCGGGCGTCGGTGTGGCCGTCGACCTGGAGGGCCCAGTCGATCTCCTTCGGGATCGAGCGCTCGAGCTCGACGATGGTCGTGGCCAGCTGGTCGATGGCGGCGAGGCCTTCAGGCGACATGGTGGCCTGGCCGGATGGGAACAGTACGTCCGACTGGAACACGAAGCGGTCGCCGACCACGCGGATGTCCCTGCGGTCGCGAAGCAGCTCACGCAAGCGGCCGAAGAAGTCGGATCTGTAGCGCTGCAGCTCCTGCACCTGCCGTGCAAGCACGACGTTGAGGCGAGCGCCGAGGTCGGAGATGCGCGCCTGGCTTTCCTTGTCCTTGGCCTCGGCGGCATTGAGGGCCTCCTGTATGGCGGCCATCTGTCGGCGCAATGCCAGCAGTTGCTGGTTTAGGAGATCCACCTTGGCGAGCGCCTCGTTGGAGACGGAGGTCTTGTCGGCAAGCTCCTTGCTGAGCGCGGCGATGCGCGCGTCCTTGTCGCCGCCGGCACCGGCAAGGCCGGTGAGGCGCTCGTTGTCAGCCCGCAGAGTGGCCAGCGATGCCTGCAGGCCCGCTAGCTCGTCCTCGACCGACTTGCTCTTGCCCTTCTCGAGGCTCAGCAGGCTCGTGATCTGGGCTATCTGGCGCTCCAACCTGCGCAGCGCGTTGTCCTTGCCGGAGGATTCCTGGCTCACATAGAACTGCGCCACCATGAACACCGACATCAGGAAGGTGACGACGAGCAGCAAGGTGGACAGCACGTCCACATAGCCCGGCCAGAACTCGCCGTAGGTTGTCGTCCTGCGCCCGCGACCGTAGGCCATGGGCTAGCCCCTGCCGCGCACGTTGGCGGCGAGGTCCTTGAGGACGGAAGCGACCTCGGACTGCTGGGCGGCCTGCTCGTCGACCCACTCGCGCACCACCTTCTGCTCGGCGCGCATCTGACGCACCAGCTGATCGACGCCCTTGGCGAGCTCCTTGACGGCCTCCTCTCCCTGCGGCGCCCCGGCACTTGGGAGGCGGGGTGGCGCGGCCTCGAGACGCTGGCCGAGGTCGGAGATGGCGCGGTGCATATCGGTGATGGCCTCGTACAGCCTGTGCGAGGCGAAATCGGAGCTGTGTGAGGCGCCCGGCGCCAGCTCGGTGATGCCCGACAGCCATTCCTCCAGCTCGTTGTAGAAGCGGCCGTGCGCGTGGCTCGCCTGCAGCTCCAGGAAGCCCAGCACCAGCGAGCCCCCGAGGCCCAGCAGTGAGGACGAGAAGGCGGTGCCCATGCCGCGCAGCGGGGCGGCGAGGCCGTTCTTCAGCTCGTCGAACATGCTGACGCTGTCGGCAGCCCGCGAGTCGAGAGCGCCGATCGCCTTGCCGACCGACTGGATGGTGTCGAGCAGGCCCCAGAAGGTGCCGAGCAGGCCGAGGAAAACCAGCAGGCCAACGAGATAGCGGCCGGTGTCGCGCGCCTCGTCGAGCCTGGAGCCGATCGAGTCCATGATCGAGCGCATGGAGGTTGCCGACAGCGACAGCGAGCCGGTGCGGTCGCGCAGCATGGTGGCCATCGGGGCCAGCAGGATCGGCCGGTGGGAGATGGCAAGGCCCGGATCGGCAATACGGAACGCGTTGACCCAGCGTATTTCGGGATAGAGGCGCAACACCTGCTGGAAGGCGAACAGGGTGCCCGCCACAAGCACGAAGCATATCAAGGCGTTGAGCACGAGATTGTTGAGCATCGCGTCCCACAGCTGCTGGTACAGGACGCCCACCAGCAGTCCGACCAGGACCAGGAACACGAACATGCGCCACAGGTAGAGGCCCGGCGTCGACATTGTCCTGTGCAGTGAGGGCGGGAGCCGATCCGCCGATCTCGCTCTTGCCATGGGGTCGTTCTCCGACGCGATTCGGGGCGACATTAGCCAATCACGGTCGCAGGACAAACCGGCAATATCATGCCGAATGTCGGGTTACCGGCGAGTTTGCGGGGGTTTGAAGATGGGCCGCGCGCCCGGCGGCCCTCAGGAAGACACGGCCTTGGCCTCGGCCAAAACGGCAAGCAGCGCTTTCTGCACGGTCTGGTTGCCCGCGACCATGCCGCCGGTCTCGAAGAAATTGGGTCCCCCGGCCGCGTCGGTCGCGAAGCCGCCCGCCTCCCGCACCAGCAGGACGCCGGCCGCCATGTCCCAGGGCTCGATGCCGCGCTCGAGGTAGCCGTCGAAGCGCCCAGAGGCCACCCAGGCAAGATCGAAGGCGGCCGAGCCCGTGCGGCGCAGCCCGCCGACCTGCTCCATCAGCGCCTTGCACTCGGCGAGGAAGCGGGAGTGATCGGGCCGGCCGCGGTGGGGGATGCCGATCGAGATCACGCAGTCGGCGAGCGTTTTGCGGGCTGCAACGCGCAGGCGCCGGTTGTTGAGGAAGGCGCCCTGGCCCCGCTCGGCGGTGTAGAGCTCGTCGAGGATTGGATTGTAGACCAGCCCGCACACGATCTCGCCCTCCCGCTCGAGCGCGATCGCCACGCAGAACATCGGGATGCCGTGCAGGAAGTTGGTGGTGCCGTCGAGGGGATCGACGATCCAGCGGTGGGTCTTGTCGTTGCCGGGCACCTGCCCGCGCTCCTCCATCAGGAAGCCGTAACCCGGTCGCGCCTTGGACAGCTCGCGAAAGATCGTCTCCTCGGAGCGATGGTCGGCGGCAGAGACGAAGTTGCCAGGCCCCTTGACCGATACCTGCAGCTGCTCGACCTCGCCGAAGTCGCGCGTAAGCCCGCGCCCCGCTTTGCGCGCGGCGCCAATCATCACATTCATGAGTGCGGATGCGGCCATGGGCCTGCGGGTAGCGCATTTTGGGCGTCAAGGGAACCTGTTTGATGGAGGGGCGCGGCGCGACGTGTTGCTACGGGCACTGCGCCCCTCCTGCTTTGCGTGGCTCACGCCCGCTTGCGGCCGGAGCGTTTGGTGCGTGCTTGTCCGGTACCAGGCTGGGGATTTTCCAGCAACGCGAGGATGTCGGCGTGAGCGAGCGCGCGGCGCTTGATGAGCGCGTTGGCGATGGCGCGCACCTGGGATGCGCGCTGCCGGATCAGCCGCAGGGCGCGCGCGTAGGCGGTCTCGAGCATCGCGTAGGCCTCCTTGGCGAGCTTGGGGTGATTGGCAACGATCTCCTCGGGCGAGCTGTCGACCCACTTCAGCCGCTCGCGCTCGGACAGGCCCCAGCGTGCGACCGCCCAGAATGCCAGCGAGTTGGCCACGCTCAGATCGCACGCATCGGAGCCGCCTGCTCCCGCCGTCAACTCGTTGCGCAGCACTTCCTCGGCCGCCCGCCCCGCGAGCGCCACCGCGATCCGCCGCTCCACGACCTTGCGCGTGACGGGCTCGAACTGGGGATCGAAGAACGTTGCCGCCCCGTTCTTGCCGAGGTGGAAGAGGGAGACGCTGACGTTGCGCGAGACCTTGAGCACGATCGCCGCCGTCGTGTGTCCGGCCTCATGAATGGCGATGCATTCGAGATAGGAGCGCGGCAGGTCCTCAAGTCGCTCCCCGAGCACAGCCATCAAATCCGGGAGGCGCAGGGGGCGGTTGAGCTTGCGCGCGCGGCGTCGGGCGACGCGCACGAGCTTCCCCACGTCGGCGCCGGTCGAGCCCACGGCCGCGACGGCGAGGCTGCCGAGATCGGTATCGATGAGATCGTTCCCGAGATGAAAACGGATGATGCCGCGCAGCTCGTCGGCGGCCGGGTGGGGGAAAAGGATCTTGGTATCGAGGCGTCCCGCGCGCAGCAGGGCCGGGTCGATGCGGTCGTGGTAGTTGGCGGCTGCGATTACGACCACGCCCTCGCGCAAGACGAGGCCGGCGAGCTGCTCGTTGAGTGCGGTGATGATGCCCGTGTACCAGCGCTGGTTGCCGCCACGCACCTCGCGCGAGCTCACCGCCTCGATCTCGTCGATGAAGAGGATTGCCGGCGCTGCCTGCCGCGCACACTGGAAGGCGGCGTGCATGGCCTCGAGCACGTGGCCCAGATGCCCGTCCCCGGCCCGCTGCCATTCGGCATAGGAGGTGACGATCAGCGGCACGTTGCAGGTGACGGCCAGCGCCTTGGCGAACATGGTCTTGCCGGTGCCGGGATCGCCATGCAGGAGCGCGCCGGGGTCCACCTCCGACCAGGTGATGCGCCCTGCGATGTAGTCTTGGAGGTCCTGAGCCAGCGCCTCGCCCCAAGTCTTTGCCGCGGACATTCCATGCAAGTCTGCGAGGCGTGGACCCGTGGGAATGAGAGCTTTCCGATCTGGATCGTGGTTCCTACTCCTATTCGGTGTGTTGGTTCTGTCCGGCATGGTGCTCTTGTCGGGCATCGTGCCCTCCCTCTCGTGAGCGCAAGGGTCGGCATGCGGGCGCGCTCGCGCGTCGCGACGCCGACGTGCGCTGTGGTGTCGGATTTTTCTGGATGCCTGCGGTTAGGCGCGGCAGACCTGTCCGGTCCACGGGCCTGCCGGCCCCGCCCTTTCGCCTATCGGTCCCGCACCGCCGAAATGGCCCTGATCGGCTAGACGAAGATCAATCCTACGATTACGCATTTCAAGCAACTCGCGCGTCATGGTTTGCCCTCCTACGCAACGAGAACCTTCGGTCGGCCGGGGCATGCGCTGCGCACGTTGGCTCGCCGCGAGCGGCCCCGGCTGCCGCTGCCGATAGTTCGCTTGTGAGCATTACGACCCTGGTCCGAGGGCGCAAGAGCAAGTCAGCGATTCGACACCAACATGCGGCTGCGATGTGACAACGTTGTCACGCCTAAGATATTGAATTACCTTATAAATATAACATCCTGACCTGGATGGCGAAAACAGGAATATGGCGCCAGCAAGGCAAGTGGGATTCGTCCCATAGGCCGTCTCAGTGCGTTTGTGGTTGTCCTCCCATAAGTTCGCCAGCTAGCTTTCTTTGACAAACAGGCGAGAACTCGCCGCCCAAGGAGCCTGTGGATGACCCACGCCGCTGTCGGGCTGCTGGACAGCATCTCCGAATTCTGC
>JBGGME010000012.1:0-5965 GCA_041288195.1 Hyphomicrobiaceae bacterium | reverse complement strand
GGCATACTCGTCGGCGGTGATGCCGAACAGCAGGCCGCGCAACGGCGTGTTGATCGAGAACAGCTCGGCCGAGCCGGCGAGCTCGATCTGGTCGGTCACCCACCAGTCGACCGAGACGCCGCCGCCGGCCTTGACCAGCGTTCCCCACGACTGGGTCGGATAGACGGTCGCGGTCAGCCAGGGGATGCGCCATTCGAGGCCGCCGCCGGCCCGGCCGCGCTGCACGAACCCCTCGGGCGGATGGGCGTTGGAATAGTCGCCGAGCGCAAACAGCCGCCAGTTGTCGGCGATCGGGGGCGAGTACAGCCGCGCCTCCGACAGGATCGCCTGCCCTGAGGCGTTGGGGCCACCGCCGTCCGAGTTACTGGGCTGGACCCTGACGTCGAGCAGCCAGCGGCGCTTGGCGTCGAGGTCGCGGGCGAGCCGGCGCACGCCCTGGTTCTCGGGGTAGAGCGCCAGCAGCTCGTCGACCATGCGCTGCGCCTCGGCAAAGCGGTAGGCGTTGATCGCCGTCTCGACCAGAGCGATGCGGCTGCCGATATCGCGCGGCGCCAGGCTGGCGGCGATCTCGGCTTCCGTCTGGGCCCGCCGCGGCCAGCCGCGCGCATTGGCCACCTGGTAGAGCGCGAGCCGGGTGTTGGCGTTGGCCGGCGCGGCGTCAGCCAGGCGCACCAGGCGATCCCAGGCCTCGCCGAGCTGGTTGCCGTAGGCGCGCGCCTGGGCCGCCATCGTCTCGGCATAGCCGCGCTCGGGATTGGGCTGGGGCGTCGGGTCGTCGCGATAGTAGCGCCAGACCGGCTCATCGCTGACCAGCGAATCGATGGTGGCGTAGGCCGCCGTGAAGTCGTCGAGCTCGACATAGGCGAAGAAGACGGCATAGCGCGCCTGGACGTCCTTGGGCGTCTGCGCCAGGACACGGTTGTAGGCATCGCGCGCCGCCTCGGGCCGGCGCATGTAGAGCAGGGCGTCGCCGTAAGCCTGCTCGGCATAGGCGGGCAAGGGCCCGTCGGCGCTGAGCGCGTCGCCCTCCTCCATCGCCTCCTTCATGCGCACGCGATCGCGCAAAGCCACCAGGCGGTCGAGCCGCAGGCGCCGGCGCAGCGCCTTGTCGTCTGCCGGCAGCGAGGCCAGCAGCGCCTCCAGTTTCGCGAGGGCCGCATCCGTGCCATCGAAGCGGAGCGCCGGGTCGGGCGGCCGGATCTCCGCGCCCCAGCGCACCATGGCGCCCGCCTGTTGCGCCACGATCGGCCGCGTCGGGCCGGCGATCGCCGCGGCGCCAAAGGGCGCGCCCATGTCGAGCAGGACGCCGGCCGCCTCGTTGCGCACGCCTTGATTGCCGCGCGACAGGCGGATCGCCTCGCCGTAGGCCTTGAGCGCTGCGGCCGGATTGCCGGCGCGCCGCCAGGCGTATCCCTCGGCCATCAAGCGCTCTACCGGCGAGGCGCGCTGGGCGGTGGGCGTGCGCAATACCTCGAGCGCTTCGGCGGTGCGTCCGGCATCGCTCAGCACCAGCGACAGCAGCAGCGGCCACACGCTCTCGCCGGGGAAGCGCCGCGCGCCGTCGCGGGCCAGCCGCGCCGCCTCGTCGTAGCGGCCGAGATCGCGGTAGGCGCGGGTGGCGGCGAGCAGCGCATAGTCGGGCGGGTCGAGTTTGTTGGCCTTCTCGAAGACGGCGATGGCCTCGGCCGGCTTGCCGTCCTGCTGCAGCAGCGTCGTGAGGTCCATGGCGACCAGGCCGTCGTCGGTGCCCGACGCCAGCATGTCGCGCAACGCGGCCTGGGCTTCGGCCATCTGGCCGGCCCGCGCCTTCAGCACCGCCGCCTCTCTTTGCTGGGATGCCGTTTGCGCACACGCGTCTGCCGGCCCTCCGGCAAGCGCCAGCACTGCCAGGAGCAAGACGCATGTCCCCCGCAGACCGCGCTCCATCAACCGACGATGCGGGCCCGCGAACTTGCCGTCAAGCTGCAGGCACGCAAGCCACGCGGGCTCTTCGCTACGTCTTTGGCTCGTACCGCAAGCCCAGCTTGAGCGTGACTTGGTAATTGGCGACCTTGTTGTCGCGGATGCTTCCGCGAACGTCGACCACCTCGAACCATTCGAGATTGCGCAGTGAACGCGACGCGGTCGCGATCGCGGATTCGATGGCGTCGGACACAGACTTGTCGGAACTGCCGACGACTTCGGACTTCACGTAGGTTCGGCTGGTCGTCATCCGCTTCTCCTTCGTATGTCGTCGAGGGAAGCTTACGACTTTGCCAGGACGTGTCAGTGGCAAAGTGCGGGAGAGGCTACTCCGCCTTGATGCGAGCGTCCTGAATGACCTCACGCCAGCGGGCGTGCTCCGACCGGACGGCCTGGGCAAACACGTCGGGCGAATCGGCGACGACTTCACCGCCTTGCGCTTCGAACCACGCCTTCCCGGCGGGGCTGCGGAGCGCGCGCACCAGTTCCGCGTTGAGGCGCTGGACGATCGCCGCCGGCGTGCCGGCAGGCACCGCCACGCCCATCCAGGCCGAAAATTCGTATCCCGGCAGGCCTGCTTCGGCCATCGTCGGCACGTCGGGCGCGGCCGCGATGCGCCTGGGGCCGGTGATTGCCAGGGCGCGGATTTTTCCCGCCGCGGCCTGCTGCGACAGCAGGCCGATATTGTCGATCATATAGTCGATGCGGCCTGCCATGAGATCCGTGAGAGCGGGCGACATCCCCTTGTAGGGAACGTGCGCGACGTCGATGCCCGCCGTCCTCTTGAACAATTCATTGGCCAGATGAGGCGGCGTTCCCACTCCGGGCGATCCGTAGGTCAGTTGGCCGGGCTTTTCCTTGGCGAGCTTGATCACATCGGCAACGGATCGTGCCGGCAAGTCAGAGCGAACGGCGAGCATCAAGGGCGCCTCGACCAGCCTCACCACCGGTATGAAATCGGCGAGAGCGTCGTATCCCGTGCGATCATAGAGATGCGGGTTCATCGCCAGCGTGCCGTTGTCCACGATCACCAGGGTGCGCCCGTCCGGGGCGCTCTTTGCCGCCGCTTCCATGCCGATGTTGCCGCCGGCGCCGGCCCGATTGTCCACCATGACGGGCTGGCTCAATGCCGAGCCGAGCTGGTCGGCGGTCCAGCGTGCGCGGAGGTCCCTCGGGCTTCCCGGTGGCGCGGGTGCGATGATTCGGATCGTTCCTGTCGGATACTGTTGCGTCTGGGCGGTCGCCGTCAGTGGGAGGCCAACCAATGCCAGGAGTAATGCCAGCGCCGCCTTGTGCATGCCGATGCCTCCCTGATTGCAAGTGCAGCACATCACATCGGCGGCGCGGGCGCGAGATGTTGCACGCTTGAGAGCGATAACGGTAGGTTATAGCCAATGCGCCTGAATCAGATCAGGGACCTGATCGCGGTGAGCGAGGCCGGCAGCCTGCGGGCGGCGGCGCGACGCATTGGCATATCGCAGCCCGCCATGAGCAAGAGCCTTGCCGATCTCGAACGGGAGTTTCAGGCCCAGCTCCTGACACGGACCTCGCGCGGCGTTGCGCTCACCGCCGCGGGCCGCGCCTTCGTTGCCCGTGCCCGCGTCGTTCAGGGCGAGCTGCGCAAGGTCCAGGAAGACCTGGCGGCCTTGCGCGGCGGCACTGAGGGCACGGTGGCCTTCGGTATCGGGCCGGCGGTGGGCCTGCCCCTGGTGCCCGGCGCGATGGCTCGTTTCCGGGCGGAGCGCCCCCGGGCGCAGGTGCGGATCCGGGAGGGCATGCGCAATGCGCTCCTTCCCCTCGTGCGCGACGAAACCCTCGACTTCGCGGTTACCGAGAAGGTCGCTGAAACCACCGAGCCCGGGATTCATTTCCGGCCGCTCTTGCGGCTGGAGCTTGTCGTCGCGGCCCGCAAAGGTCATCCGCTGGCGCGCGCGACGTCGTTGTCTGATCTCGCGAACGCGCCGTGGCTGGTCTTCTATCCACCGGGGTCGGGCGGTGCTCTGGAGCGGGCCTTCAGTGCCGCCGGCCTGTCATCGCCCAATGGGCTGGTGCATTGCGAATCCTACGTCACGGCCTTGTCGCTGATCGCGCGGACCGACCTTCTTGGCCTGCTCCTGCCCGAAATCATCGAGGAGCCGATGGCGCACCGGTATCTCCAGCGCATCCACGTCCGCGAGAGCATCCCGCGCCCCAGAATTGGAATCTTCACGCGGGCCGACACCCCGCTGTCGCCGACGGCGGCACTCATGGTGCAGGCCCTGGTCGGCGTGGCGCGGTCGCGCGTGAGGCGATAGGTCGGGCTTGCCCGCGAGTGTCAGCGCCATTTCGGGTTGGCGATCGCGATCTTGTCGGCGATGGTCGCCTCCAGATGCGCCATCAAGGTCGCATCGCGCTCGTCGCGTTCGCCGCTGCGCAGTTGGCGGGCCAGCTCACGGTTGAGATCGTCGAGGCTGGCGTCGCGGCCGAGCAGCGCCACCAGCCGCTCGTGCTCGCGTCGGTCGGCCGCGGGACCAAGCCTCGCCTCACGCTCGAGAATGGCCAGCGAATTGGCGGCGACGCGCATCTGGAAACCGAGCCGGGGGTCGGCCTTGTCGAGCACGGGCGTCACTTCCTCGCGCAACAGATCCGCGATGGCGGTGAGAAGCTCGGCCATGGTCGGACGATCCTGTGCCATGGCTAGGCTACCGTCTTGCCGGAGCGCGGACCTCCAGGTCCGCTCATGTCGTTGTATCGACAAAGATGCGGGCCTGGAGGCCCGCGCTCCGGCAAGACGCTTGATCGGAGCATGCCGCTAACCTCCAGCCTTCAATAGCTGCAGCAGGTCGACCTCGGTCTCGACGGCGCGGCGGCCGATCGAGGCGAGCTCCATCGACTTCACCGCACCCGAGAGATGCCGCCACGCCTGCTGATGGCAGATGATGCCCCAGCGCACCGTGCCGAACACTTCCCACCAATGGGCGCGCGCGGGATCGACCTTGGCGCCGCCCGCACGCTCGTAGGCGACCCACAGCTCCTCGCGGCTGCCGAAGCCGCCGGCGGGCTTGTCGACCGCGCCGAAGCGCCAGCTCTTGACGCAGAGCCAGCCCAGGTCCTCCACGGGGTCGCCGAGATGGGCGCCCTCCCAGTCGAGGATCGCCGTCACGCCCTCCTCGTCGGCGAGGTAGTTGCCGGTGCGGTAGTCGCCGTGCACCAGCAATGGCCTGGCGATCGGCGACGGCCGGCGCCGGTCGAGCCAGGAGAGCGCCAGCTCGAAGACCGGTTGCGGCTGTCTGAGCGCGTCGAGGGCGCGACGCATGCCGGCGACGTGGTCGGCCGCCTCGCGATGAACCAGCGGCGGCAGATCGCCAAGGTCGACGGCATGGATGCGCGCCAGGATCTCGCCGAGCTGGCTCGCGATCATCGTCCGCGCCTTCTCGTAAGGCGCATCGCGCAGGAGCTTGCGCGCGATCGCCGTGCCATCGACGCGCTGCATGACGAAGCCGTCGCCCAATCCATCCAGCGGGGTGAGCTCGAACAGCACCCGCGGCGCCCGCACGCCGCCTTTGTGGGCGGCGGCCAGCACGCGAAACTCGGTGGCGCGGTCCAATGCCGTGCTCGAGCCGGCGCCGGGCTTGCCCTCCACCGGCCCCCCCACCGGACCTGTCGTCGGCGGATCGCGGCGCAGGATCAGGCCGTGGCGCTTGCCGTCCACCACGGCATCGAAGCTCCAGGTCTGGCGCGAGGCGCCACCCGACTCCCGCTTGAGCCGCTCGATCGCGGCCGGCCTCGCGAAGTGCCGACCGGCTGCTCTGGCAAGGGCGCCCGCGACCTGATCGGCTTCGGAACCTGCGTGAACGGTCATTCACCAGACTGTGGCACAGGCCCGACAGCGTGGTAAGAGGGCGCCGCCCCAGCGAGGAGAAGCCACGACGTGTCGACTGATTTCGCGGCCATGCATGGCCTTTATCTGGAAGACCTCAAGGTCGGCATGTCGGCGATGTTCGGCAAGACGGTGACCGAGGCC
>JBGGME010000011.1:0-40295 GCA_041288195.1 Hyphomicrobiaceae bacterium | reverse complement strand
GGTGCCCTCGAGCCAGCGGTCGTCGAACAGCACCTCGTGCATGCAGACGCGGTTGCCGAAGGGCAGCGACATCAGGTCGGCGAGGGAGGCGCGCACGTAGTTGGCGTTGAGCACGGCGTCCTCGCTCGCCTGCCGCATGCCGTCGGAGCCGTGCGAGAGCATGTAGGCAAATGCCCGCACGAACATGCCCATCTGGCCGTGGAACGCGCACATGCGGCCGAGGGGCTTGGCGTCGACCGATCCCCCTCCCCCTTGCGGGGAGGGGCTAGGGGTGGGGGGAATCCCGGACGGTCGTGGGTCCCCCCCTCCCTGTCCCTCCCCCGCAAGGGGGGAGGGGACGATGTGCTCCACGTACCGGACGCCCTTGGCGTCGGCGATCGTGTAGGGCACCGGCATGAACGGGGCGAGCGCGGCCGACAGCGCCACCGGCCCGGCGCCGGGGCCGCCGCCGCCGTGCGGCGTCGAGAACGTCTTGTGCAGGTTGATGTGCATGGCGTCGACGCCGAGGTCGCCGGGGCGCACCTTGCCGACGATGGCATTGAAGTTGGCGCCGTCGGCGTAGAAGTAGGCGCCGGCCGCGTGCACGGCGTCGGCGATGCCCACCACATCGCGCTCGAACAGGCCGCAGGTGTTGGGGTTGGTGAGCATGATGGCGGCAACCTCGGGCGAGAGCCGCTTCCTGACCTCCTCGGGATCGACGGTGCCGTCCGGGCGCACTGGCACCGATTCGACGCGATAGCCCAGCAGCGCCGCGGTCGCCGGATTGGTGCCGTGCGCGGAATCGGGCACCAGCACGACCGAGCGCGGCTCGCCGCGCGCCGCCAGCGCCGCCTTGATCGCCATCATGCCGCACAGCTCGCCGTGAGCGCCCGCCTTGGGCGTCATGGCGATGGCGGGCATGCCCGTGAGCTCGCTGAGCCAGCGCGACAGCTCGCCGATCAGCTCGATGGCGCCCGGGACGGTAGAGAGCGGCTGCAGGGGATGGATGTCGCCGAAGCCCGGCAACCGCGCCATGCGCTCGTTGAGGCGCGGGTTGTGCTTCATGGTGCAGGAGCCGAGCGGGAACAGCCCGGTGTCGATGCCGAAGTTCTTCTGGGAGAGGCGCACGTAGTGGCGCATGGCCTCGGGCTCGCTGAGGCCCGGCAGGCCGATCGGCGCCTTGCGCTCGAGTGCGCCGAGGCGCGAGGTGAATTTCGCGGGCTCCGCCAGGTCGACGCCCGTGGTGTCCGTGCGGCCGACCTCGAAGATCAGCGCCTCCTCGATGGCGAGCCCGCGGTTGCCGCTGAAGGTCTCGCCGCTTGCGGCCTCCGCCGCGCCCGGCCCCGTCGGCCGTCCCTGTCGGTTCAGCATGGCAGTACCTCCCGGCGACCGGCGGCGTAGGGCGCAATAGGCGTAAGCCGTATTGCGCCGAGTTGATCTGGAACGGCGCAATACGCTTCGCTATTGCGCCCTACGATCTCACGACTCATTTCAGCACCGCCTGCAGGGCCTTCACGTAGGCTTTGCGGTCGGCGTCGGTGTTGACTTCGGTGCAGGCGACGATGATGAGGTCGCGCAGATCGGCATTGTCAGGTGAAAGCCGCGAGGCCGGCACGCCGCCGAGCACGCCCTTCCTGGCGAGCTTCTCGATCACCTCGGCCGCATCGCCCGGCACGCGGATCGTGAACTCGTTGAAGAAGGTGTCGTTGAGCACGCTTAGGCCCGGCACCTTCCCAAGCATGTCCGCGAGTGCCACGGCGTTGGTGTGGTTGATGCGGGCGAGCCGCCGCAGCCCCGCCTCGCCGAGCAGGCTCATGTGGATGGTGAAGGCCAGCACGCACAGGCCGGAGTTGGTGCAGATGTTGGAGGTCGCCTTCTCGCGGCGGATGTGCTGCTCGCGGGTGGAGAGCGTCAGCACGAAGCCGCGCCGGCCCTCCTTGTCCACGGTCTCGCCGCACAGCCGGCCCGGCATCTGCCGCAGGTACTTCTGGCGCGTGGCGAACAGGCCGACGTAGGGACCGCCGAAGGAGAGCGCGTTGCCGATTCCCTGGCCCTCGCCGACGACGATGTCGGCGCCCATGGCGCCCGGCGGCTCGACGAGGCCGAGCGAGACGACCTCCGTCACGACGACGACCAGCAGCGCGCCGGCGGCCTGTGCGGCCTTGGCGATCGGCGTCAGGTCGCGCACCTGCCCGAAGACGTCGGGGTTCTGCACGACCACGCACGAGACGCTGGAGTCGATCTTGCTGCCGAGGTCCTCGGCGGCACCGTGCGGCGGGGGCGCCACGATCTCGTGGCCCGCCATGCGCGAGACCGTCTCGATGGTCTCGCGGTAATGCGGGTGCAGGTTGCCCGAGAGCACCGCCTTGTTGCGGCGGGTGACGCGGTGCGCCATCAGCACGGCCTCGGACGCCGCGGTCGAGCCGTCGTACATGGAGGCGTTCGCCACCTCCATGCCCGTCAGCATGGCGACCTGGGTCTGGAACTCGAACAGGTACTGCAGCGTGCCCTGGGCGATCTCCGGCTGATAGGGCGTGTAGGAGGTCAGGAACTCCGAGCGCTGGATCAGGTGATCGACGGTGGCGGGCACGTGGTGCTTGTAGGCCCCGGCGCCGACGAAGAACGGCACCGAGCCTGCGGCCGTGTTCTTTGCAGCGAGCCGGCCCAGCGCCCGCTCCACCTCCATCTCGCCCTGGGCCTCGGGCAGGTCGACGAGGCTCGTGAGCCGCTTGTCCCTGGGGATGTCGGCGAACAGGGCGTCGATGTCGGCGACGCCGATCCTCGCCAGCATGGCCCGGCGGTCGGCGTCGGTGAGCGGCAGATAGCGCATCAGGACGATTCCTTGACGAAGGCCTCGTAGGCGGCGCGGTCCATGAGGGCGTCGAGCTCCGCGGCGTTGGCGACCTTGAGCTTGAAGAACCACGCCTTGCCCTCGGCGTCCTCGTTGACGAGAGCCGGCTGGCCGACGATGTCGTTGTTGGTCTCGACGACCTCGCCGGTGATGGGCGCGAACACGTCGCTCGCCGCCTTGACGCTCTCCACGACGGCCACCGCATCGCCTTGCGCCACCTTGCGCGCGACGTCGGGCAGCTCGACGAACACGACGTCGCCCAGCTGCGTCTGCGCGTGCGCGGTGATGCCGACGGTGGCGATGCCGCCGTCGATGCGGATCCACTCGTGGTCCTTGGTGAAGCGCTCGGTGGCCATGAAGTCTCCCTCGGTCAGGTCTTGCGGGCGTAGCGATGCGGGGCGAACGGCAGCGGGGCGACGGCGGCGGGAAGCGCCTTGCCGCGTACCATGAGGCTGAGCGGGGTGCCGAGCTTGGCGTGGGCGGCCTCGACATAGCCCATGGCGACGGGGCCGTTCACGCTCGGGCCGAAGCCGCCCGAGGTGACGACGCCGATGCGCTCACCCTTCGGCGACTGGATGTCGGTACGCTCGCGCGCGGGGGCGCGGCCCTCGGGCCTGATGCCGACGCGGCGGCGCTTGGGGCCGTTGGCGAGCTCGTCCTGGATGCGCCTGGCGCCGGGGAAACCGCCCTCGACGCGGCGCCGCTTCTGGATCGACCACGCGAGACCCGCCTCGATGGGGCTCGTGGTCTCGTCGATGTCGTGGCCATAGAGGCACAGGCCGGCTTCCAGCCGCAGCGAGTCGCGCGCGCCGAGGCCGACGGGCGCGAGCGCATCGTCCTTCAACAGCTGCCGCCACAGGCCGACCGCGTCGGCGGCGGCAACCGAGATCTCGAAGCCATCCTCGCCGGTGTAGCCCGTGCGCGAGATGTGACAGTCGAAGCCGCCAACGCGGGCGCTGACCGCCTGCATGAAGGCGAGCTGCGGCGCCTCGGGGCAAAGCGCACCGACAATGCGCGCGGCGGCGGGACCCTGCACGGCGAGGAGCGCGCGCTCGGGCGCGGGCAGAAGCTTCACGCTCGCCGGAAGGCGGCTGGCGATGTGCGCGTAGTCGACGTCCTTGCGCGAGGCGTTGACGACGAGCATCAGGCGGCCGTCGCTGCCGAGGCCGGCGGGCCGCGTCACCATCAGGTCGTCGATGATGCCGCCCGCATCGGTGAGGAGCTGGCTGTAGCGCTGGCGGCCGGTGGCGAGATTGACGATGTCGGCGGGAATGAGGGCCTCGAGCGCGGCGGCCGTCGATGCATGATCGGGGCCGGTGAGCATTGCCTGGCCCATGTGCGAGACGTCGAACAGGCCGGCTTGCGCGCGCGTTGCCAGATGCTCCTTGAGGATGCCGAGGGGGTACTGAACGGGCATCTCGTAACCCGCGAACGGCACCATCTTGGCGCCGAGCGCGACGTGCTCCGCGTAGAGGGGCGTGCGCTTCAGGGGCGCGTCGGAAGCCGGATCGGCGCTCATCTGGTCGAACCCCTCGAAGTCCCACAGGGCTTGCACCCCGCGCCGGGATGGCGCGAGTTCAAGCCCCCTCTGTCGCGGGACCTGAGAGATTTCAGCGTCAGGGTCTACTGCCCAGCCGCCTTACCCCTTCGGTGAGCCGGCGGGTGGGCCGGCTGCTTTCCAGAGTGCCATCAACTTGCGGTCCATTTGCCTGAGAGGTTCCGGGGCGGTTGCTCCTTCGGCGCCCCACCGTTTCGCCTGGCAAAACGGCGGAGTCTCTTCCGCAAGTGTCGTATGGACCGCCGCGATGATACGCGCGAGCGTGCCCAAGTCAACGAGACGACGACAATACCGATGAAACGCCTGGGGACGCGCCGTCGCCAATCAACCTCGTTTGGTGCCGAAACGGGCGCGCAGTTCGGCATGCACGATGTCGGCCGGAACCGTTCGCCCGGCCTCAGCATCGGCAAGCCCCCTTGCGATGTATGCCCCGGCCCACGACAGGTCGGCGGCGTCAACTTCGGCGCACGCCGCTTCTTCTGCAACGCGACGCTCAGTAACCAAGCGTTTGAAGGGCGGACGGGTCATTTGTTGTTGGTGGTGGCGATGAACTCGTCGTCCTCCTGGGCGCGGCGCTCGAAGGCCAGGAAGTCGTAGTAGCCGCAGCGGCCGCCGGGGAAGCTGCGGCACAGCGAGGGACGCGCCTCGTAGATGGTGCAGCAGCGCTTCTCGGTGTCGAAGAAGCGGCACACGCCGCCGAAGATCTCGTCCTTCTTGCGGCGCATGGAGTACTTGGCGCCCCAGCGCTCCACCGTGAACTTGGCCCTGGCCTTGCGGAAGGAGATGCCGAAATGCCTGGCAAGACGCTCCACGTCGCGCTTGTTGAGCGCGATCAGCGGATAGGAGCAGCAGTACCCCGGGCACTTCTTGCAATTGTACATTCGGGCCGCGACCAGTCGACACCTCGTGTGCGTACAAGGGTTAGCACGGATTCGCGGGCGATGCTCCCTCTCCCCATCATGATGGGGAGAGGGGATCGACTCACTGCCCGTCCTGATCGGAGGAGCCCAAGTCGACGCGCTTGGAGGCGCGGGCGCGCGCCTCGTACTTGGCGAGCACCGCGCGCGCCCTGTCGACGATGGCGTCGGCGATGACGGCCTGCCCCTCGGCCGAGGGGTGGAAGGCACCGGAGTAGACGCTCGCCAGCAGCAGCTGGATCCAGGCGTAGCCCTGCGCGTTGAGCACCTTCTGCATCACCGACTGGGCGACGTGGAAGTTGCCGGTCATGAAGGCATCGTTGGGCGTGCGGAACAGGCGCTGGCGCGGCGCATAGGCACGCCAATTGGAGGGAGTGAACGGCTCCCACTCGCCGTTGCCCTTGCGGGGGATGCGCAGCTCGTCGGCCATGGTCCAGGGACCGTTGCCCTGGCCCGCGCACAGGCCGCGTCCGCCGAAGACCGCGCGATGGGCGTCGACGAACGACCAGGAATGCTGGCGCGCGCTGTCGCGCATGATGGCGTTGAGCCTTTCCGCCGCCGTGACGCCCTCGCGCGCCTTGACCTCGCTCAGCGCGAACTCCGGCAGCACGGTCATGCCCGCCGACCCGTCGGGGCACACCGTCTTGCCGTCGTCGAGCACCGCCATCGGCGGATAGCCCGCAAGGATGATGCGGTCCGACTCCGGCCAGGGCACATGCAGCAGGTAGTGCAGCGCGCGGTTCACGGACTTCAGGCGATCGTCCAGGGCATCGAGCTGGTCGGTGGCCTCCGCCATGCCGTGCACGTGGCCGAACCAGCCGCCGAGCCGCCGCAGGATCGATTTGTCGGCCAGCACCGAGTTGGCCAGCAGCCGCGAGAAGCCGATGTCGTTGCCGCCGAGGGAGAGGAGCAGCAAATCGATCTTGCGCGCCTTCTCGGGATCGCACTTCTTGAGCACGAGGCCGCCCTTGAGCTCGGGGATCCTGTTGTTGATGTGATAGGCCTCGGGCAGGTCGTAGTCGCGCGCGCCGGTGCCGCCGCACTGGGCCTCGGCCACGGCCGAGATCTGCGGCAGGTCCGGCGGGTTGGGCACCCACTCGTTGCCCTTGTACTCGAGGAACAGCCCGAAGGTGGTCTCGGCGCCCGAGCAGGCCACGCCCACGAACGTCACGGCGCGGTGCGGGTCCTCCACGGCGAGCTGCAGCGCGGTCCGCAGCTGGTGGGAATAGAGCGAGCGATGGCAGGCCTGGTCCTGCCATCGGGCGTTCTCCTCGATGAACTTGCGGTCGCCGATGTCGCGCCAGTCGCCGATGCGGGCGGGATAGCCGGAGAGCGCCATGCCGTTGGAGCCGACGCCGTAGTCGGTCGTGCGGTCGGGCGAGAAGCGCACGGGCACGTCCGGGTTGCCTTCGCCGGATGCGAAGCTGTCGCCCATGCCGACGACGAACAGGTCCGTGACGCGGGCCGCCGCCTCCGCCACCTGCCGGCCGCCGATCTCGACGCTGACCCAGGCGCCGGCGGGATAGGGGATCTCGAGCTGCACCGGCGTGTCGCAGGGGAGCGTGACAGCCTTGCCGCGCTGGCCCTTCCCGCGCGGCGAGGTGAACCAGGAGCAGTCCACGGTCTGGGAGTCGTCGAGCCCCTCGATGCGCACCAGGATGGTGTGGCTCTTGGGATTGAGGTAGTCGCGGCGGTCCTGGCAGGAATAGCGATTGGCCGCGTAGTTCCAGCAGGTGTTGGCGAACACGGTCGCCGCCCAGCCGTCGGGATGGCGCTCGCCCAGCACGCGCTCCGCCGCCGACACGGGACGGCGGCGATCGGCCTCCGAGAGGCTCGCCCAGGTGGCGCGGTGCACATGCGTGTCGGCCGCGTCGAGGAAGAACCGGAAGGGGTTCTCGACGTGCCACACGATGCGCGGCTCGGCAATGGCGGCCGACAGCTGCGCCAGCGTGGCGGCCAGCACGACGGCAAGCGCGAGGCACAGGCTTCGGCCAAAATCGATCCGCATCGGCTCATCCCTCAAGCCGCCGCTCGCCCCGTCGGGGTCCCGGCTCCCGCGGTCAGCGCGCCTCATACGCGCCCGCGCCAGTGAGCCATCGCAATCCTGTAGACCCGCACGAGTGGCACGATCTCGACCGCGCCGCGCAAAAGGTCGCGGCCCGGCCGTTCCAATGCCCGCAAATAGGGTTCGACCAAGGCCAAAGGAAGGAAAGCGGCGCGAATCTCGCGCGGCAGATTAGCCACATGTCGCCGGCTCGTGACTAGGGCGGCGCGGCATTCGCCGCGCAGGTCGGCGAGCAACCCGGCAACGCCGACGCCGGCGTTGCCGGCCAGCAGGTCTTCTTGGCCGACCCCGGCCAGACCGAGCCGCGAGCGCGGCAACGGCATGTGCCCCTGCGACAAGGCCCGCGGCAACCCCAGCAGCAGGCGCGCCAAACCGTAGGCGTGGCCGCACTCCGCTGCGGCAGGGTCCGTCTCCTCCGCAGGAACGGCGGGCGCCACGACGCGGGCAGCAAGGGCGAACGGCACGCCCTCGCTTTTCCACAGGTAGTCGCGCAGAGCCGCGTCGTCGGCCGGCACCTCGCCGCAGACGTCCAGGGAGCGCGCATCGATCATGTCTTCGAGCCGGCCGCGGGAAAGGCCGTACCGCTCGGCCGCGGCTTGCAGCGCGTCGGCAATCGGCGATCCGGTGAGCGCGGGGGGCCGAGCCGGGTCCAGCGCCTCGCGCCACCACTGCAGGCGGATCTCGCCGATGGCGGGCTCGTTGGCGGCGACGAAAGGCACGCGGCCGATCTCGGCCGAGAACGCCGCCAATGCGAGAAGCGCGGGCCGCGCGGGCGCCGGGCTCAGCAGCGCGGCGAGGTAGCGGTCGGGCTCGCCCGCGCGGGCGGCGGCAGCAATGGTCTCGGCATTGCCTGGGATGGGGTCGTCGGCGGTGGCGCTCTTCTCCGCCACGTCAGTAGAGGTGGGCCGCCGCCGCCATGGCGAGCGTGACCGGCACGGCGAGAATGAGATTGAGCCTGGCGAAGGTGACGACGCGCGTACGGGCCCGTGCCTTGGCGTCGGCATCGCCGGGGCGCACGCCGAGCACCACCTGCATGCTGGGCCAGATGTACATGTGCACGAACATCCACATGGCCAGCCCACCGAGCACGCCCGCGCCGATCAGCCAGGCGCGCGAGGGCGGCACGTAGACGCCGGCGCCGTAGACGAGATTGGGCAGGAGGTAGCCGGTCGTCACAAGCAGGAGCGCGCCGGATACGACCGCCAGCGTCGAGGCATGGCGGAACCACCACGCCACGTTGGGCACGATGGCCTTGTGCAGGAACTCGCGGCCCTGGTCGTCGGTCGACTGCAGGGCGACGAGCTGCACGAAGTTGACGAACACGACGAGGCCGATCCAGACCATGGCGGCGAGCACGTGCACGAGCCGCACCAGGAAGGAGAGGAGGCCGAAGCCGTCGACTCCGGCGGTCACCACCCAGACGACGAGCACCGCCAGCGCAACCGCGACCCCGACGCCCAGGCTTGCTCGCGGATTGGCGAAAATCGACTGCATGGACCCCTCCTGCCTCTCATTCGACGGCCAGCAACGCCGCCCCGACCGGCCGAGCCTCGGCCAGCAGCACGTTGTAGGTGCGGCAGGCAGCGCCGGTGCTCATCGCCTCGAGCGTCACGCCGGCCTCGGCGAAGGCGCGGCGCACGTCGGCCGCCGGCATGTGCTGGCTGGGCCCGGTGCCCAGGAGCAGCAGGCCGAGCGCGCCCCCCTCCGCCAGCGCCGGCGCAAAGGCTTCGGGTCCCAGATCGGCGACACTGGACGGCGGCCAGGCATAGATGCCGCTCGGCAGGCACAGGATGGAGCCGCGGTGGCTCATGTCGGCGAAGCGGAAGCCGCCGTTGCCGTAGGCATCGATCGGCGCCCGCCCCGGATAGCGCGCCGACGGCTCCTTCATTTGAACGCCATGTTCTCGCGCCGGGCCTTGCGGGCAGCGCTGCCGGCGGCCGGCTTGACCGCTGCGCCCACCCACTCGCGCTTGACGCCGAGGTAGCCCAGCAGCGGCGCGGCGATGAAGATCGACGAGTAGGTGCCGATGACGACGCCGAGCAGCATGGCGAGATTGAAGTTGCGGATCACCTCGCCGCCGAAGATGTAGAGCGAGATCAGCACGACGATGGCGGTGACGCCCGTGAGGATGGTGCGCGAGAGCGTCTCGTTGATCGACAGGTTGAGGAGCTCGTCGAGGTCCATGCGCTTGTACTTGCGCAGGTTCTCGCGGATGCGGTCGGACACCACCACCGAATCGTTGACGGAGTAGCCGAGGATGGTGAGCAGCGCGGCGACGATGGAAAGATCGAACTCGAGATGGAAGAGGGAGAAGATGCCCGCCACCAGCAGCACGTCGTGCGCCAGCGACAGCACCACGCCGACAGCGAACTGCCATTCAAATCGGAACCAGACGTAGGCGCTGATCGCGAGCATGCCGACCACGACCGCGATGATGCCCGTCAGCCTGAGCTCGCTCGATACTGCCGGCCCCACGACCTCGATGCGCCGTTGCGTATACTGGTCCGCCAGCGCAGTCATGACCTTGGCGAGCGCGGCCTGCTGGGCGGCCTCGCCGCCCGGCTGCTCCTCGACGCGGATCAGCACGTCGCTCGGTGCGCCGAAGCCCTGGATCTGGACGGCGCCGAGCCCCAGCTTGCCGAGCTTCTCGCGCAGCGCCGCGATGTCGGCCGGGCCCGACTTCGACTGCACCTCCAGCATCGACCCACCCTTGAAGTCGACGCCGTAGTTGAAGCCCCGCACGCCGATGATCAGCAGCGACAGCACAATGCCCACGATCGACAGCCCGAGACACAGCCCCTTGTAGCTCATGAAAGGCAGCCGCAGATCGTGCGGGAAAAAGTCGAAGCCCTTGAAGTTGGGGATGAACCGCAAGGGATTGGGGAGAAACCGCATGGCTGGTGCCCTTGTTAGACCGGCAGCTCGGTAAGGCGCCCGCGCTTGTTCGCGTTGAGCCAGTAGTAGATCAGCAGCCGCACGACGGTGACGGAGGCGAAGATCGAGGTGCAGATGCCGATGGTGAGCGTCACGGCGAAGCCGCGGATGGGACCCGACCCCAGCCAGAACATCACCAGGGCGCAGGCGAGCGTGGTGAGCTGGGAGTCGGCAATCGTGATGAAGGCGCGGGTGAAGCCGGCATCGATGGCCGCGATCGGCGTCCGGCCGGCGCGGACCTCCTCGCGGATGCGCTCGTAGATCAGCACGTTGGCGTCGACCGCCATGGCAATGCCGAGCACCAGGCCGGCGATGCCGGGCAGCGTCAGTGCGGAGCCGGCCAGGCCCATTAGGGCGACGGTGAGCACGCCGTGCGTGATGAGGCCGATGCAGGCGAAGATGCCGAAGGTGCCGTAGGCGAGGATCGTCAGGACGATGGTGGCGATGGCGCCGATGATGCCGGCGCGCGAGCCGGCATCGATGGAGTCGGCGCCGAGCGAGGGACCGACGGTGCGCTCCTCGACGATGGTGAGCTTGGCGGGCAGCGCGCCGGAACGCAGCTGGATGGAAAGCTGATTGGCGGTCTCGACGGTGAAGCTGCCGCTGATCTGGCCAGTGCCGCCAAGGATCGGCTCGCGGATGACCGGGGCGGAGATGATCTTGTCGTCGAGCAGGATGGCGAACGGGCGGTTGACGTGGTCCTTGGTGAAGTTGCCGAACTTGCGCGCGCCCGCGTTGTTGAAGCGGAAGGTGATGATCGGCTCGTTGGTGCGCTGGTCGAAGGCGGGCTGGGCGTCGACGAGCTCGTCGCCGCGGACGACGGGCGTCTCGTTGAGGAGCTGGGCGCCCTCCTCGCGGTCGTCGGACTCGTAGACCTTGTAGCCGGTGGGCGGGCGCTGGCGCCCCTCCTCGGCGGACATCGCCGGATGCACCTCGTGGAAGCTCAGCCGCGCGGTCTTGCCGATCAGCTCCTTGAGCTGGGCGGTATCCTGCAGGCCCGGCACCTGCACGAGGATGCGCGCGCTGCCCTGGCGCACGATGTTTGGCTCGGTGGTGCCCATGGCGTCGACGCGCCGGCGCACCGTCTCGATGGCGGCGCTGATGGCGCTGGAGATGCGATGCTGCAGGCCGGCCTCGGTCGGGGCGATGCGGATCACGCCGCCGTCCGCCTTGGTCACCTCGAGATCGGTGACGGTGGTGCCCAGGATGAGGTTGCCGGTCTGCTGGATGAGGCCGCTCAGGGACTTGAAGGCGGCGTCCGTGTCCTCGGGCTTGACGAGCCTGACTTGCACGGCGTTGTTGGTGATGCCGACCGCGGTGACGGGGATCTTGGCCTCGCGCAGCCGCTTGCGGGCATCATCGCGCAACGTGTTCAGCCAATCCTTGCGCACATCGGCGACCTCCATGGCGAGGAGCAGATGCGCGCCGCCGCGCAGGTCGAGGCCGAGGGTGAGCTGCGTCTTCGGCACCCAGCGCGGCCAGGTCGCGAGCGTCTCCTTGGACACGAAATTGGGGATCACCAGCAGGACGCCGAGCAGACAGGTGAGGATGATGGCGACCTGCTTCCACGTCGAGAAATGCAGCATGGGCTCTCCGCCTGCCGGCCTCTAAAGCTTCTCAAGCGAGCCGCGGCGCGCCGGCGGCAGAACGGGCGCCCGAGCCGGCAATGGCGCTCACGCGCTTTCCTTGACGGGCTCGCCCTTGGCGCGCACCTCCGACACGGTGCCCTTGACGACCCGCACGCGCGTATTGTCGGCGATCTCGACCTCGATCTCGTTGTCGTCGCGCACCTTGGTGACCTTGCCGATGATGCCGCCCGAGGTGACGACGGTGTCGCCGCGGCGCAGGTTGGCGACCAGCTCGCGATGCGCCTTGAGCTTCTGCTGCTGCGGGCGCAGCAGCAGAAGGTAGAAGATGACGAACATCAGCAGGATAGGGACGAGCTGGATGAGGAAATCACCGCTTCCACCAGTTCCCTGCGCATAGGCGGGCGAGATCAGCATCCGTCGTGTCCTGAAGATGAGGTTGCGCCGCACAGGCGGCACGCCGCCCGCGAGGCTATCCAAGCCCGAGATTGGGCCCGAGTCCGGGCCCCGGATTGGGGCGGACTATAGTGCGCCGGCACCCGATTGCAACCACTTCCCGGCCCCGATTCAGGGCTCGATCCGGCATGCCGGCGTCATGCCCGCCAAGCGCAGCGCAGAGCGGGCATCCAGCGGCATGCTGGGTCGGAGTTTGCGGCTGGATTCCCGCTTGCGCGCTTCGCGCTTGCGGGAATGACAATGGTGGCGGGAATGATGACGGCGCTGGGGGGCTTGTCGCCAGCCGAACGGGTCGCGGTGACGGGGGCGCCGGGCTCGTCTATAGAACGCACCCGGCGGGGCGATCCGCCGATTTCCAGGGGCGACCTGCCGAACAATGAGCGACCAGAAGGCCATTCTCGAGCGCCTCGAGCGCCTTGCCGCCGCGCTCGACCGGCTGGCGCCGCCGCCGCCGCCCAAGACGGACTTCAAGCAGGGCGAGGCGTACGTGTGGCAGGCCTCGCCGGAGGCCTTCCTGGCGGTGGCGCACGTCAACCGCCAGCCGCTCGGCCTGCTCAAGGGCATCGACCGCGCCGCCGAGCAGCTGCTCGACAATACGCGCCGCTTCGCGCAAGGGCTGCCCGCCAACAACGCCCTGCTGTGGGGCGCGCGCGGCATGGGCAAGTCGTCGCTGGTGAAGGCCGCGCACGCCGAGGTGCGCCGCGAGCTCGGGCTCGGCACGGCGAAAGGCAAGCCGGACCTCAAGCTGGTCGAGATCCACCGCGAGGACATCGCCTCGCTCCCCTCCTGCCTCATGCACCTGCGCCAGGACGACTGCCGCTTCATCGTGTTCTGCGACGACCTCTCCTTCGACAAGGACGACACCTCCTACAAGTCGCTGAAGGCGGTGCTCGAAGGCGGCATCGAGGGCCGGCCCGAGAACGTGGTGTTCTACGCCACCTCCAACCGCCGCCACCTGATGCCGCGCGACATGATGGAGAACGAGCGCTCCACGGCCATCAACCCGTCGGAGGCGGTGGAGGAGAAGGTGTCGCTGTCGGACCGGTTCGGGCTTTGGCTCGGCTTCCACAACGCCACGCAGGACGAGTTCCTCGACATGGTCCGAAGCTACGCCGCCCACCACAAGCTCAAGATCAAGGACGAGGCGCTGGTGCGCGACGCGCTCGAGTGGTCGATGACGCGCGGGGCGCGCTCGGGCCGCGTCGCCTGGCAGTTCATCCAGGACCTGGCGGGGCGGATTGGGCAGCGACTGTAAGGCTAGGCAGCGGTTCTGCCTCACGCGGAAAGGACGGTGTCAGACCCTCCGGGTCTGACACCGTGACGCAGCGGCTGGAGCTATGGTGTCAGACCCGGAGGGTCTGACACCTATCCTACCTCTCCATGTGGGGCATGGGGTCGACGGGCTTGGCGCCCTGGCGCAGCTCGAAGTGCAGCTGCGGCTGGTCGACGGTGCCGGTCTTGCCGGCCTTGGCGATCACCTGGCCACGGCGCACGATGTCGTCGCGCTTGACCAGGACCTGGTCGGCGTGGGCGTAGGCCGACACCCAGCCGTTGTCGTGACGGATCAGCACCAGGTTGCCGTAGCCCTTGAGCTCGTTGCCGGCGTAGGCGACGCGGCCCCCCTCGGCGGCATGCACGTCCGTGCCCTGGGGGATGGCGATGTTGATGCCGTCGTTGTGGGTGCCGTCGGGCCGCTTGCCGAAGGAGGCGATGACGCGGCCCCTGGCCGGCCAGCGGAACTTGCCGGGCGTGGCGGCTGCGGTTGCCTGGGGCGCCGGCGACGCTGTCGGTGCGGGCTCGCCGGCGTCGTTGCGCTGGGTGCCGATCGCTGCCGTCTTCTGCTCACCGGTGGCGTTGATCACCCGCGGCTGGTTCGCCGGCAGCACGGCCTGCGCCGCGCGCGGCGGAGCGCTGGGCGCGGTAGCGGCGCGCGTGGGTGCCGCGTCGGCGCCGGCGCTGCCGGGAACGGACAGCACCGTGCCGGCGCGCACCGAGGTCGGCGAGGTGATGCCGTTGACGCGCTGCAGCTCGGCCAGCGACACGTTGTGCTTGCGGGCGATGCCGTAGAGCGACTCGCCCTGCTTCATGGTGTGCTGCCCACCCCAGCCGGGCTTGGAGGCGAGCGCGGGAGAGGCGGGCGCGGGGGCTCCGCCCTTGAGCGACGCGGTAGAGGCGGGCGGGGCCATGCGCTGGGCCTCGCGCGGCTGCTCGCGCTGGCTCTCGCGGGCGATCTTGGAGGCAGGCACGCCGGCCGGCAGGTAGAGCTGCTGGCCCGGCTTGATCTGCTGGCCGTTCTTCAGGGCGTTGACCTCGATCAGCGCCGAGATCGAGACGCCGTAGCGCTTGGCGATGCCGTAGAGCGTGTCGCCCTGCTGCACCTCGATGCTCTCGCCGGTGGCGGGCGCGCGGGCGGTCTGGGGGCGATCGTACCGCTTCGCGTTCGCGCGATCCTGGGCGCGATCCTGGCTCGGGTTGTAGCCGGCGCTGGGCGGCGGGCCGTAGTCGGGGGCGCTCGCCACCCTGTCGTTGGGCCGTGCGTAGGAGGGGCCGGGATCACCGCGACCCTGGTCGCCGCGGCCGGGATCGCCGACGCCTGCGCGCCGCGGCGGCGTGCCGGGCGCGTCCTCGTAGCCCCGGTCGCGGCGGGCAACCGACTCGGGCGGGTTCGCAATCGAGCCCGTCTCGTCGCCTTTGCCGGTCAGTCCGAAGGAGGGGAAGTCGAACCGCGTGACGTCGGCGCTGCAGCCGGCGACCAAAACGGTCAACGCAATAACCATCCCGTGCGCGACGCGAACGTCGGCAGAGGCGGTGCAGATACGCTTGCTACTCAACATAGGGCACACCTCGTACTCGCCACGTTTCATTAACGGTTAAGAGGTTAAGGAGCCGTTAAGAGCGTGACGTCCCCGGTCGTGGCTGGCCCAAGGCGAGGCGCGTTGGGGCGCGTCCCGCATCGTCCCCGTGCTGAGGGTGTAGGCGGCGATTGTGTGGGGATCGGGGCGCGATGTGGGCGGGATTTGGGACGGCGGTAGGGGGCAATAGCCCGGACTTTGATCCGGGCGTATTGCGCCGCCTCGCAGCAGATCGGCGCAATACGGCTGCCGCCTATTGCGCCCTACTGGCCCAATATCTCTTTCAGCTTGGCGCGCATCGGCTGATGCGTGAGGTCGAGGTAGAGCGGCGTCACGGAGATGCGGCCCGAGTATATGGCCCACAGGTCGGTGCCTTCCTCGGTGGCGGAGCGGCGGCGCGCGAAGGCCAGCCAGTAGTAGGGATTGCCCCAGGTGTCGTGGCGCTCGTCGATGGCGAGCAGGCCCGGATCGCGGCGGCCCTGCGTGGTGACGACGGTGCCCACCACGTCGTCGGGCTCGCGGTCGGGGAAGTTGATGTTCATGCAGGTCGAGGGCGCCCACTCCACCGCCAGCAGCTTGCGGATGAGCGCGGGCCCGTGCGCGAGCGCCGTCTGCCACTTGATGGCCTTGACGCCGGCGTCGCCGTAGGACTGCGACAGGGCCATGGAGCGGACGCCGAGGATGGTGCCCTCGAACGCGCCGGCGATGGTGCCGGAGTAGGTGACGTCCTCGGCCATGTTGGCGCCGCGGTTGATGCCCGACAGCACGAGGTCGGGCGGCTTGTCCTTGAGGAGGTGGCGCACGCCCATGATGACGCTGTCGGTGGGCGTACCGCGCACGGCGAAGGCGCGCTCGTCGATGGCGCGCATGCGCAGCGGCTCGTGCAGGGTGAGCGAGTGGCTGGCGCCGGACTGGTTGGTCTCGGGCGCCACCACCCAGACATCGTCGGAGAGCTGTTGGGCGATCTCGCGCAGAGCGTGCAGGCCGGGCGAGTCGATACCGTCGTCGTTGGTGAGGAGGATGCGCATGGGGGCACTGTATCGGACAAGATCGACGCCGTTGCAATGGAAGGGAGTAGGGGCTAGGGGTCAGGGGCTAGGGCTAGGGTCTGAAGTTGGCTTCTAGCCCCTGATCCCTGTTCCCTGCCCCCTCATCTTCATGCCCAAGATCACCATCTACACGACGCTGTTCTGTCCCTACTGCTTCCGCGCCAAGCGGCTGCTGCAGCAGAAGGGCGCGGCCTTCGAGGAGATCGACGTGACGGGCGACTGGGAGGCACGCGACCGCCTGACGGAGAAGGCGGGAGGCCGCACCACCGTGCCGCAGATCTGGATCGGCGAGACGCACGTGGGCGGGTCCGACGAGCTTGCGGCGCTGGAACGCGCGGGCAAGCTCGACGCGCTGCTGGCTGCGCCTCCCCCTTGAGGGGGGAGGGCGGCGCGCCATGAGTTAGCGACGCGTCGCTGGCTCCTACCATTTCAACCTGGGCAACGTGCGGCGCTAACTCATTCGGCGCGCCGGGTGGGGGTGTCTCGCGCGCATATCACCCCCACCAGGAACGCCATCGGACTTAGCTCGCCTGCCGGCGTTTGCAATCAGGGTCACCTCAGCGAGCTAAGCCCGTGGCGTTCCGTCCTCCCCCCTCGAGGGGGAGGGGAAGCGCGGGCGCGCGGGCGCGCGACGCGCGGCTCACGCGATCTCGGCGACCTCGCCGGGCTTGAGGCGAAGCTGGATGCTGACGGCGCGCTTGGAGAGCATGCTCACCGCTTCCACGCGCGCCTCCTTGGCGCCGGAGACGCGCCGCCGCACGGCGTTGGCGGCCTCGACTCGGTTGCGCACGGCCACGTGGTAGCGCTTGGTGCCAGACTGGCTGACAACCTCGACGATCCAGCCGAATGCTTGCTCGCTCATCGGAGAAGAGTCGCACTGTTCGCGCGCGGGTTCAATGCGCAGCTTTCTCGATGCGGGTGGCGCCGCCCATGTACTGCTGGAGCGCGTCGGGGATGGCGACGGAGCCGTCGGCCTGCTGGTAGTTCTCGAGGATGGCGATCAGCGTGCGGCCGACGGCGAGGCCGGAGCCGTTGAGCGTGTGCACGAACTCTGGTCTCCCGCCGCCCTTGGGACGGTAGCGGGCGTCCATGCGGCGGGCCTGGAAGTCGCCGCACACCGAGCAGGAGGAGATCTCGCGGTAGGTGTCCTGGCCGGGCAGCCAGACCTCGATGTCGTAGGTCTTCTGCGAGGCGAAGCCCATGTCGCCCGTGCACAGGAGCATCGTGCGGTAGGCGAGGCCGAGGCGCTTGAGGATTTCCTCGGCGCAGGCGGTCATGCGCTCGTGCTCGGCCTTGCTCTGCGCGGGCGTGGTGATGGAGACGAGCTCGACCTTGGAGAACTGGTGCTGGCGGATCATGCCGCGCGTGTCCTTGCCCGCGGCGCCGGCTTCCGCGCGGAAGCAGGGAGAGTAGGCCGTCACGCGCAAGGGGAGCTCGTCCTCGCTGCGGATCGACTCGCGGACGAGGTTGGTGAGGGGAACCTCGGCGGTGGGGATGAGCCAGAAGTCCTCCTTAAGTGGCGCTCTCAACAAGGTGCGATCAACGAGGGTTTCCAGGTCGATCGCGCCGGCGCGAAAGGCGCTTTGGTCCTCTCCTGATGCGTGCCTCAGCGCATCGTGCAGAAGCTCCGTGCGCGTTATGGTGCGCGACGTGAGAAACTGGTCGTCTACGAACTTCGGCAGTTGAGCGGTGCCGTACATCACGTCGTCGCGCACGAGGTAGGGCGGCATGATCTCGGTGTAGCCGCCGATGCCGTTGCTCTCGGGTGCGGTGTGGATGTCGAGCATGAGCTGGGCGAGGGCGCGCTCGAGCTTGGCGAGCTGGCCCTTGAGGACGACGAAGCGGGAGCCGGAGAGCTTGGCCGCGGTCTCGAAGTCCATGAGGCCCAGCGCCTCGCCGATCTCGAAGTGCTGCTTGGGCTTGTTGGTCCACGAGAACTTCGGCGGATCGCCGACGCGGCGCACCTCCCTGTTGTCCTTCTCGTCCTTGCCGAGGGGCACGTCGTCGGCCGGCAGGTTGGGGATGACGGAGAGCGCGTCGTGCAAAGCCTTGTCGGCCGCGCGCTCCTCGGTCTCGCCGGTGGCAATTGTCTCCTTGAGGTCGGCGACCTCCTTCAGGAGCGCGGCTGCCTTGGCCTCGTCCTTCGCCTTCTTGGCGCCGCCGATCTCCTTGGATGCCGCGTTGCGCCGCGCCTGCGCCTCCTGCAGGTGCGTGACGACCTTGCGCCGCGTCTCGTCGAGGGCGATCAGCTCGGCCGCGAACTTCACCTCGCCGCCGGGCTCGAGCCCCCGCTTCCTCAACCCCGCATCGAACGCTTCCGCGTTCTCGCGTATCCACCTGATGTCGAACACGGCCGTTCTCTCGCTCTGACGCTATCCGCTGGCGTCATTCCGGCGGAGGCCGGAACCCAGGCCGCGTCTCCGCAGTGGATGCGACACACGGCACGCATCGGCCGGTGTACTGGGTCCCGGCCTTCGCCAGGATGACGTTCCGAATTGTTGCGCTGTGCTATAAGGCGCCGAACAAGATTGGTCCAGTTGGCCCTATCCAATGGCACGTGACACAAAGCGCAGCGCTGAGCGGTGTCCGACGCATCCGGGCGCGTTTCTGCGCGAGATGGTCCTGCCGGCGATGGCCATCAACAAGACCCGGATCGCGGAGGCGCTGGGCGTGTCGCGCCAGACGCTCTACGACATTTTGGCTGAGAGGCAGCCGGTGACGCCCGCGATGGCCGTGAGACTGGGCGCCGTATTCGAGACCTCGGCCGCGTCGTGGCTCAGGATGCAGACGGCGTACGACCTCTGGCACGCCGAGCGCGACGTCGATATCTCCAAGCTGCGATCGCTCGCGCAGGCGAGCTGACGTCAGCTCGGGGCGGGCGTGCCGGCGGCTTCGGCGGCCGCCTTGGCGGCCTTCTGCTTCTCCACCCAGTCGACGCGCAGGATGCCGGCCTCGTAGAGGAGGATGGTGGGGAGCGCCATGGCGATCATGCTGAAGGGGTCGGGCGGGGAGAGCACGCCGGCCACCGCGGTGATGGCGACGATGGCGTAGCGGCGGAAGCCGCGCAGGCCCTGCGCGGTGACGATGCCGGCCTGGGCCAGCAGGCTCAGCACCACGGGCAGCTGGAACATGATGCCGAAGCCCAGGATCAGCGTCATGATGAGCGAGAGGTACTCGCTGACCTTGGCCTGCAGGTGGATCTCGACCTGGCCGCCCGTCTGCTCCATCGACAGGAAGAAGATCATGGCAAGCGGCATGACGATGAAATAGACGACGAGCGCGCCCGTGATGAAGAGCAGGAAGGTCCACAGCAGGTAGGGGCGGAAGGCCGCGCGCTCGTTCCTGTAGAGGCCGGGCGCGACGAACTTGTAGATCTGCAAGGCGATGATCGGAAAGGCCAGGAACACCGCGCCAAACAGCGCCAGCTTGAGCTTGGTGAAGAAGAACTCGTGCGGGGCCGTGTAGATCATCTCGATCTTCTGCCCCGCGCCGCGCGCCACCTGGTAGGGCCACACCAGCACGTTGTAGATCTGGGTGGCGAACGCAAAGCAGATGATGAAGCCGATGCCGATGCCGATCAGCGCGTAGATCAGCCGCTGGCGCAGCTCGATCAGGTGATCCATCAGCGGCGCCTTGGAGGCCTCGATCTCGTCGAAGCCCTCGCGCTTGTCGGTCGGCACGTCCTGCATCAGCCCCGCCCCCTACACGCCGGTCTTGGTGTCGGCGGCCTGGGCAGCCTGGGAGGACGCGGTCTCGGGCTTGGCGGGCTCGGCGGGGGCCGTGTCGGACGCGTGCCCAGTTGCGTGGCCGGGCTCCTGACCCGACCCGTTGAGCACAGGCTGGGCGCCTGCCGTCGATTCCATGCCCGGCGCCGGCAGGAGGTTGGCGTCGTGGGCGAAGGTGTCGGCCGTCACGGCGGGCTTGGGCTCGTCCACCATCACCCCTTCGACGTCCTGGCGGGCGGCGGAAATCTCCTGATCGACGGAATGCTCGGCGGCGCGCATGGTGGCCTCGGCCTCGCTGCCGACCTTCTCGACCTCCTTCTTGAGCTCGGCGAGCTCGCTCTCGCGCATGGCGTCGTCGAACTGGGCGCGGAAGTCGGCGGCGTGCCGCTTGATGATGCCCATGTACTTGCCGATGGTGCGCAGCAATGCCGGCAGGTCCTTGGGACCGATGACGAGCAGCGCCACGATCCCCAGGATCAACAGCTTGCTGGAGGTGATGTCGATCATCGGCTCAATCCGACGGCGTCGTCACTGCAAACGGCCCCGTGGCGCCGGCGGCCGACCCGCATGCGGTCCTGCGGCCGGTCTGCCCGCAAACGTCCTCGGAGGAGAAAGCTCAGGCCTTGGGGCTCCAGCCGGACTTGTTGGTCTCCGCGGCAGGCTGGATGGGCTTGGCGGCGGCGCTCTCGACGGCCTTGGGCGGCTCGTCCTTCTTGGCCGTATCCTCGTCCTCGGCCATGCCCTTCTTGAAGCTCTTAATGCCCTTGGCCACGTCGCCCATGATCGAGGAGATCTTGCCGCTGCCGCCGAACAGCAGCAGCGCCACGGCCAGGAAAATGAGCCAGTGCCAGACGCTCAAGCCACCCATTTCACCCTTGCTCCATATGCGGCAGAGGCCGCTTGCTCACGTTTCGCGCACTATCGCAGAAAGGGTCTTCAGGGGCAAGTTTGCCACACCTTCTTTAGCGCGGTCTAAACGATTGAATTTCAGGATTTTCTAGGATTTGGCCATCAATCTTGCGGCATCGTCGCGCTGCCGCTCGGCGGGAAACACGAGCACGCTCTCGGGATCGACGGTCAGGCCCACCTCGCGGCCGCTCTCGGGGACCTCCGACTCGCGCACCAGCGTCTGCAATGGGCGCTCGAAGCCCTGCGCGGCGATCTCGAGGACGGCGAGATCGCCCTGGAAACGGGCCTGCAGCACGCGGCCGGGCAGGCCCTTCCCGGCCGGGCCGACCCTGATGGAGCGGCGGCGGATGCACAGGATGGCCGCGTCGCCCTCGTCGAGGCCGGGCACGGCGAAGGTGCCGATCGGCGTGCGCAACGCTCCCCCCTCCACGCTCAAGGGGATCTCGTTGATCTCGGAGAACAGGCGGGCGACGAACAGGTCGGCCGGGTTGCGGTAGAGCGCCTCCGCCTTGCCGGCCTGGATCAGCCGCCCGGCGCGCATGACGGCGATGCGGTCGCCGAGCCGGATCGCCTCGGCGGGCGCGTGCGTGACGATCAGGCAGGTGGCGCGGGTCTCGCGCAGCAGGCCGATGGTCTCCTCCTGCAGGCGCTCGCGCAGCTGCACGTCGAGGCCGGAGAACGGCTCGTCCATCAGCATGACCGCCGGGCGGGGCACGATGGCGCGGGCCAGCGCCACGCGCTGCTGCTCGCCGCCCGAGAGGATGTGGGGGTAGTCGTTGGCGTAGCGCTCGAGGCCGACGCGGGCGAGCACGGCCAGCGCCTCGCGGCGCGCATCCTCCCGGGGCAGCGACCTGAGGCCGAAGGCGACGTTGGCGAGGATGGTGAGGTGGGGGAAGAGCGCGAAGTCCTGGAACATCAGGCCGACGTTGCGCTTCTCGGGGGCAACGAAGCGGTCCGGGCCCGCCACCTCCTGGTCGTTGATGAGCACGCGGCCAGCGGTCGGGCGCTCGATGCCGGCGGCGACGCGCAGCAGCGTGGTCTTGCCGCAGCCCGACGGCCCCAGCAGGCACACGACCTCGGCAGGCGCGATGTCGAGGGAGAGGCCGGCGAGCGCCAGGGAAGCGCCGTAGCGGCGCTCCACCCCTTCGAAGGTGAGGCGCGCGGCGATGGTTCCTGCCGCGCGGCCTCCGTGGGCGGGAACAGGCTGCTCGCCGGCGCTGCCCTGCGCACGAGGGCGAGACCGGGATTGGGGCCAAGATGGCGGCCAGACGGGGGGCCAGAACCTGTCGCTGAAGCTCAAGGGGTCCTACCTCGGCGCGCCTGCGGCCCGACATCGGCCAATCGAGAGAGCGCCCCGCCGCTTCTATACGGGGCCCTCGCCGCGTCAACCCAGATCAGGAACGGCGCCTTGCGGTTGGCGCAGTTCCAAGCGAGCTTAGGGGCGCCGGCGGGGGGACATTCAAACGGGCACCGGCCGTCCAGCAGGTGCGCCTGCCGGCGGCACGCTCCGCGCAGGGACGGGCGTAGATGGACTGGCGTCACCCACTCACGAGCCTCATCGAGCATGTCGAGCGCATTCCCCACCCGAAGTGGCTGGGGACCGCCTCGACGCTTGTGGCACTGCTGCTGCTGCTGGCGCTGATCGCCACGTCGATGCGCAATTTGACGCTCCGGCAACGGCTCCTCGAGCACAGCGAGCGCGGGCCGGATGACCTGCACGCCAAGGTCGCGGGCTGGGAGGACGAGCTGCCGGCGATCTCGCTCGAGAGCGAGGGGCGGGCACTGATCGACCGGGTGCTGCCGCGCTACCCCCGCGGCTTCCTGATCGCGGTGGCGGCGGTGGCGATCGGCTGCTGGGCGCTGGGCCTGGCGCTGGCAACCAACCCCTGGGCCTTCCTCGCCAGCCGCGAATGGCAGCTGCAGCCCATCTATCTTGCCGCGCACTTCATCACGCTGCGCCTGTTCGCCACCATGTTCTCGCGCAACTTCCTGGCCGGCATCGTGCATCTCGACATGCCGCCCACCGACGCGCGGCGCGGCATCCGCATCGTGCTCGGGCCGATCGGGGCGATCGTTGCGGTCCTGATCGCCGCGCCGTTCTGCGTCTACGACTACCAGGTGCGGGGTGCGGGCGAGCTCGGGCTCGACGTCGACCGGCTGCTGTTCGGCATCTGGTGCCTGGAATGGTTCATGATGGCGTTCATCTGGGTGCAGATGCTGGGCTTCCTGTTCCTGACGCGCTGGGCGGTCGGCGAGCACGACTTCCGGGCGCCCATCGAGGTGGTGCTGCTGGAGAAGCAGTACCGGCCGTTCCTGCAGATGAGCGCGCAGGGCGCCTCGATCGTGCTCGGCTTCTTCCTGGTGAATGCGGTGTACGTGCTCTACACGGGCGCGGAGGCCTCCGACTACGTGGGCGTCGCCATCACGCTGCTGCTGCTGATCGTCGGCTTCGTGCCGCCGTGGATGCAGCTGACCGCCAAGGTCGATCGCGCGGTCAAGGCGGAGATGTCGGTGCTGCGCCGGCGGCTCGCCTCGAGCGAGGCGGCGCTCGCCGCCACCGATGCGGGGGCGCCGCAGACCGAGCGCGGCGTCGAGGAACATATGGCCGAGGCGCTCGTCATGCTGCGCATCTCCTACCTCGAGCGGCTGCACTCCGACCTCGGCCGCGTGGAGGCCAAGAGCATCGTGCTCAAGGTGCTCGTGCCCGCCACCACGGTGGGCTACTACGTGTTCAACTTCCTCAAGGGCTGATGCGGCGGGCGAGGGGAGCCGGCAAGCAAACGGGGGGTGAGCTCCCGCCTGATCGGCCGCAAGGTCGAGCTCGGCAAGAATGCCGTCGGAGCGATCGTGCAGCGGGCGCGCCGACAACCATCGAGTAAATGATCACGTCGAGGGGGGCGCCGATGTCGAAGGAAGTATTTATTGCACTGTTCATTCTGTTGATGCCCTGTGCGGCCTTGGCCCAGGGCAACGACGCCAGCGCCTACTACGACCGTGGCAACGCCTACTACGACAGGGGTGACCACGACCGCGCGATTGCCGAGTACACCAAGGCCATCGCGCTCGATCCGAAACACGTCATCGCCTATCACAACCGCGGCGACTCCTACCGCGCCAAGCGCGACCTCGACCGCGCGATTGCCGATTTCACCAAGAGCATCGAGCTCGATCCGAAATACGCCATCGCCTACGGCAACCGCGCCCTCGCCTACCGCGCCAAGGGCGACTACGACCGTGCGATTGCCGACTACACAAAGGCCATCGAACTCGATCTGAATTTGATCGTCACCTACTACAACCGCGGCAACACCTACGCAGCCAAGCGCGACCTCGACCGCGCGATCGCCGATTTCACCAAGACCATCGAGCTCGATCCGAAATACACTATTGCCTACTTCAACCGCGGCAACAGCTACGCGGCCAAGGGCGACCTCGACCGCGCGATTGCCGACTTCTCCAAGGCCATCTCGCTCAATCCGAGAGATGTCGCTGCCTACCTCAACCGCGGCAACGCCTACCGCGCCAAGGGCGACCTCGACCGGGCGATTGCCGACTACTCCAAGGCCATCTCGCTCGATCCGAAATACGCGCTCGCCCACCACAACCGCGGCAACACCTACCGCTCCAAGGGCGACCTCGACCGCGCGATTGCCGACATCACCAAGGCCATCGAGCTCGATCCGAGGAACTCCGGCTACGCGCGTTCTCTTGGTCTGGCGCGATACAATAGGGGCGATTTCAAGGGTGCTTCCATAGATCTGCTGCGCAGCCTCGAACTGCGGAACGACGACGTTTACGCCATGCTGTTCCGACACCTGGCCAAGGCACGCGCGGGCGAGGCGGGCGAGGCGGAGCTGGAGGCGAACGCGGGTCGACTGAAGACCAGGGAATGGCCCTATGCCGTGATCGAGCTTTGCCTCGGCAAGCGATCGCCGACCGCCACGCTGGATGCCGCGGTCACGCCGGGCGATCGCTGCGAGGCGCAGTTCTACATCGGCCAGTGGCACGTCCTGAAGGCGAGCAAGGCAGAGGCCGAGACCGCGCTCAAGGTCGCTGTCGAGACCTGCCCGAAGAATTCGGTCGAGTACGCCGCGGCCGTCGCAGAACTCAGGCGGCTCAGGCCGTAGGTCACCAATCGCGCGGCGCCCGGTTATGGCACTTGCTTACCGTCCCGGGCGAAGATTGGAATGTCCACTCTTGGGGGTAGATCGACTGTGCCGAAGCCGTTGGCATGACACGGCCAGGCGGCTCAGTTGAGTACACGACCTAATTGGCTATCGGTGGTCTGCCGTACGCTCGCCAAGACACCAGGCAGGACTGGGATGTTGGGGAAATTTGCATCGCCGCGTCCTTTCATCCTGGTCGTACACGAGGACAGAGCCCCCGGCGCCGTCCTGGATTGTCAGGCTCAGCTTGCAATGGGGGCACGCGAGCGTGGTGCTCATATGCTGCGGCGCTCCGGGCCGCGGGCTTCTTCGGCAAGTTGAATTGGGAACATGTCGTTTGCTCCGCGAAGCATCATGTCATCCCAGCGAAGCAACAGCCGCCGGAGAGGCGGCACCAAGCCACCCGCCATTCGACCGCTCTACCGTCGATGGCGAAGACCACTCGATCGAGAATACGGACGGGTGCTCCGACGGCAATGCCCAGCGCGTCGGCGACCTCGCGCGTCGCGCTGCTGGTCGAGACGCGTTCCTCGGCCTTGCCGAGCAGGATGCCGTGGCGTGCGGCGAGATCTATGATCGAGGGCGCAGAGCTCTTCTCGTCTACCAGCGCCGGGAACAAGGCGACCGGCATTGTCACGTCCTCGACGAGATGGATGCGCCCCTCATGCAGATGGCGACGATGAAGCCGGAATACGCGATCATCGCTTGCCAGTCGCAGGCGTGCGCATTCGAGCTCATTGGCCGCATGTTCGGAAATCCCTCCATTCGTGACCGGCGGCATGGCGCTCACTCCGCTCGCGGCGGCGATAAGGCTCCAGCGGTTCAGGTGGAGACGCGGCAGGCTCAAAGAGACACGCCGCGCGACGATGCGGCACCTCCGCCGCGCGGGTGCATCACTACCGAGAAGAGCGCCTGTCCCGCCCGACGCACAATCCGGAGTCGCGTGGCCGCAGCTTTCAGTATGGATCGATGTGGGCGCACTGTCTGTCGCCTTGCCGACACAGCAGTGCGTCACGCTTTGGCCGGCTCTTTGACAAGGCTTCGGACGGTTTCGTAGCACTCACAGGAGGCGTCCGCCAAGCGATCGGAGTTGACGATTTGAACAACGCCACGGCGGTAGCTGATCGCCCCTGCGGACTGCAGTGCGCGTGCGGCCTCGGTCACAGTCGTGCGGCTGAGACCCAGAACGCCCGCGAGAAGTTCCTGCGTGATGCCCAGGAGGTCGGCGCCAGTTCCGTCGCGCATCATGAGAAGCGAGCGCGCAAGACGGGCCTTGGCGGAATGAAACGTGTTGCAGACCACCGTTTGCTGGGTCAGCGCGGTCAGCGCTGCGAGGTAGTCGAGAACGACAGCGCGCACGGTTGCGCTGCGATCGAACTCCCTCTTGAAGTCAGCCGCGGGGAGGCGGTACGCGGTGCCGCCAATCTTCACCTGGCATCTCGCATGTGTCTCGCGACCGCGCATGCCAGCGACGAGCCCGAACGCGCCCTCACGGCCGATGAAGGCGGTCTCCACGGCGTCGCCGGCTCGGGAGAGTCCCAGCAGCGAGAGCACACAGGTGCGCGGAAAGTAGATTTCTCGCACGAGCGCACCGGCGTCGCAGATCACCGATCCCCCCGCCACGTCGACTATCTTCAGACGCGCGGCAAGACGCACGCGAGCTTCGGAAGGCATCGCCCCGAGGATCAGATTGCCGAGATCGCTCGGGGTTTTCCGGCGCTTTGCTGCCAAGGGACTTCTGATCTCGAGTCGTTAGCGCGGAACGCGCTTCGTTCGCGCGTTGCCGCCTCGGGAAGTGCGATGGAACAGGCTGTGTTCCGAGCTCATTCGAAGGCGGCATTGGCTCAGAGGCGTGATTGCTCGTCATCCCCTTTCCGGGGGAGACTCGATTCCCACACGAGCCGCCTCCGCGTGGCCCGCGTATTCTCGTCGTCGAAGACGGGGAAGACGTGCACGGGACCGGCTCGGCCTACGAGATGCGCGAACGCGCCACGGGCACGGCGACGAAGCCACGCTCACGCTTGCTGTCGAGAGCCCATGCCCGCCGAGCCCGCTACCACGATGGGCTGCTACGTGGTAGGCGGCGGGGCGAGGCGAGCCGGCACGCAGCGCCGGTTCACCCGACGGCAGCCACGGCTTGGGTTCGGTCCGAAGCGAACCTCCGCGCCTTGTCAGCTGTGCTCAACCCCTCGAGGCGAGATCGAATGACACAACAGATGGATGTCGTGCGGGGTCGTGGCTGCAGCGGCTGTACTCTGTGCTGCAAGCTCTTGGGCGTCGAAGAACTGAACACCCCGCCCTTGCACTGGTGCCCGCACTGCGATGCCAAGACAGGCTGCACGATCTATGAGCACAGACCGACGGAGTGCCGGCAGTTCTATTGCGAGTATCTGCTCGACCGGGCCCTGGGTGACCATTGGAGGCCGTCAAAGTGCAAGATGGTGGTCGTGTCAGAAGACTACGCAAATGCGCTGGTGATCCATGTCGATCCCGCCCGACCCAATGCCTGGCGCCAGGAGCCGTTCTTTTCGGAAATACGGCAATGGGTTCGGACGGCAGCGCTCACGCAACGGCAAGTCATCGTGTGGGAGGGCAACAGCAAGATGGTGCTCACCGGACTGACCAGTGAGCTGAGCCCCTTCTTTGGGGCGGACCTTACGCAGCCTCAATGTTAGCCACGGCGATCTTACCGGTTCGGCGATCAGGCTGGGTGTCGAAGCGCACCTTCTGTCCCTCGGCCAAACCGCGCATCCCCGCACGCTCGAGTGCAGTTGCGTGGACGAAAACGTCCTTGCCACCGTTATCGGGCTGGATGAAGCCGAAGCCCTTTTGATCGTTGTAAAACTTGACAGTGCCAGTTTCCATAGGACGTCCTCTCATGAGCCAGCGGTGCTTAGGTAGCGCCAACGGCAGATGCCACGCAATGCTGCCGATGACAAGAGTGTCCGGTCCTCGCATTCAAACCATGTTCACCGCCACGGTGCCGTTGGCAGTCGCGGGCCTCCCGGGGTGCTGTGCTGTGCGTCAGCCGCGCAGGAAGGCGCGGGTGAGGGAGAGGAACTCGGCGAGTCGGTCGTGGTGCACCCAGTGGCCGGCGCCGTCGACGGAGACGACCTTGGCATCCCCAAAGTGCCGGGCGCGGCCGTCCTGCTCGGGGTTGGAAGCCCAGCTTTCGCGGCCGTAGACGAGCAGCGTCGGGCAGGCGATGCGGCCCAACAGCGCCTCCACGTCGGCGTTGGTCATGTCGTAGGGCGGCCAGGAGCGCACGTAGTTGTCGAACTTCCAGCTGTAGGTGCCGTCCTCGTTCTGGTTGACGCCGTGGACCGTGAGGTGGCGCGCCTGCTCGGGCGTCAAATGCTTGTTCTCCCCCTGCATGCGCTTGAAGGCGTCCTCGATGGAGGCATAGCGGCGCGGCAGGCGTCCCGAGAGGCCGCGCTGCTCCTCAATCCAGGTGCGCATGCGGTCGGGGAAGCTCTTCTTGAGCTGCTCGGTCATCCTGCGCGGCGATGGCCCCAACCCCTCGATGGCGACCAGCCTGGCGACGTTCTCGGGGTAGAGGCCGGCATAGCGCAGCGCGATGTTGCCGCCGAGCGAGTGGGCGACGATGGTGACCGGGGCGGTGCCGAGCTGATGGATGAGCTGGGCCAGATCATAGATGTAGCCGGCGGTCGTATAGGTGCCGGTGCGCGACCACTCGCTGTCGCCGTGGCCGCGCAGGTCGGGCGCGATGATGTGCCAGTCGCGGCGCAGCTCCTCGGCCACCCAGTCCCAGTTGCGGCAATGGTCGCGGCCGCCGTGGACCAGCAGCAGCGGCGGAGCCGATGGGTTGCCCCAGTCGACGTAGTGCAGGCGCAGGCGCTGCGAGAAGTAGATGCGCGAGGTCGGGCCGGGCGTGGTGAGGGACATGGAGGGCTGCGCTGTGTCGTTGTCGGGATTGTGCAGCTGCGAAGCCTAGCCTTCCGCGCCGCCCGCTGGAAGTCCGGCGTAACGGCGGAACCCGGTCGTGACACCTTGAGTGGCATGCGCACGTCATGCCGGAGACGCACCTTCGGCATGGCGGCGGGCACTCACGATACCAGCCCGATCAGTCGCGGAAGGTTGTCTGGATCCCCGCCTTCGCGGGGATGACGTCACCGACGGTGTCCATGGCGTCGTCGACCGCGCGCGGCGGCTCGCCGGGTTGCATGGGCCGGCGCTCGACGCGGTCCCACAGGCCCTGGCGGGCGAGCTCGGCTTCGACGGCCTGCTCGCTGCGGCTGTGGGCGCGGGCGAGCTGGCGGATGCTGCGGCCGGCCTTGAAGGCGGCGGCGAGATCGCCGGTCTCGCCGTCGTACCAGCGGGCGCCCGAGCGCGCGGGGAACTTGCTCTCGGTGCGGGTGCGCGTCTTGCGCTGGGCGGCGAGCGCATCGAGCAGACCCTCCCAGGCCACCATCGGCAGCGTAAGCTTGGCGCCGTGCGGGGCGGTGAGCGTGGCCAGCAGCCCGCCGCTCGCGAGCTGGAAGGTGTAGTGGCCATCGCCCTGGCGCCACTCGACGCGGTCCCAGCTCACCGGCTCCTGCGATTGGTCGTAGGCTTGCGACATGGGCGCCTCCTGGATGGGGGTGGGCGCAGAATATGCCGCAGGCGCGCGAACTAATCAAGAACAAACGTAGAACCGGCGGACAGCTGCAGATTTCGCCACGCGCGGAACTACCTTCTCCCGGTTCATAACCCGCACACCCGGCGCAATAGAAAATATTGCTAGCTGTTCCATCAGTTTGCGCTGGTTTGCCGACTCAAGTGTCGCCCGGACGCAACCGGTCTGCGGGCAAAGCCAAGCATCCTCGGTAACGATCGACAAGGTGACTGAACCGCCGGACAACAATGTGCGGCGCAGCTCAACGCAAACGCGATGGTTTGTGCCTTCCTTGCGTCCAGGCGAACGATATTGGAGGAGGCGCCGATGCAGATTTTCGGATTCTCCCACGTAGAGGGTTACCTCATCTCCATCACGCATTTCGAAACGATATAGGCCAGGCTTGATGTCTACAGGCGGGAACCTCAGTCGCTGCGCATCGTCCAAGCCCACGGTGCCAGCGTGTCGCCAGGCGAGCCTCAACTCCAACGCGACTTTATCGACTGCATCCTTCAACTGGTGACAATCGGAGCTTTGCAGGCACGCCTGTGCTGAGACGCCAAGCGAGGCCATGCCTATGCCCACCACTATCAGCAGGCCGCGAAATAGGAAGCGAGCTCCAATCATCATCCTCTCCAAATTCTTGAATAGCAAAATGGCTGCAGGCCTCGAGACTACGGTCGCGACAGGGCCGGTGTCGAGACCTGGCCTGGGCCCCGGCCTGCGCCGGGGTGACGTTTGTGGGGCGGTTTGTGCAGCGCAAGGCGCCGCCCCTCACCACCGGCCTCCGCCGGTGCAGGCCCTAGCACTCTCCCCGTGAAGACGGGGAGAGGGGATCAACCGCGGATGCGGCGGACGAAGGCGGCGAGGGCGCGGCCGATGTCGTCGGGGCTGTCCTCCTGGAGGAAGTGGAGGCCTTTGACGGTGATCTCGGTCTGGTTGGGCCAGGTGCGGCAGAGCTCGCGCTGGCGGCCGATCAGGATCGAGCCGGGGTCGGCGTTGATGAACAGCTTCGGCACCGGGCTGGCGGCGAGCCAGCGGGAATAGTCCTCCACCACGGCCACCACGTCGGCGGGCTCGCCCTCGATGGGGATCTGGCGCGGCCAGGTCAGCGTGGGGCGGCGGTCCTCGCCTGCGTTGGCGAAGGGACGGCGGTACTCGGCCATCTCCTCCTCGGCGAGCTTGCGCAGGACCGAGCCCGGCAGGATGCGCTCCACGAACATGTTCTTGGCGAGGATCATGTCGTCGCCGGCCTCGGAGCGGAAGCCCTGGAAGGCACGGCGTGCGTTCTCGGGCCAGTCGGCCCAGGTCACCGGCGCCACGATCGCCTCCATGTAGACGATGCCGGCGACGCGATCGGGATTGCGGCGCGCCCACTCGAAGCCGAGCGCCGAGCCCCAGTCGTGCAGGACGAGCACGATTTTGTCGCCGAGCGCGAGCTTGTCCCACAGCGCCCACAGGTAGCGGCGCTGCTCGGCATAGGTGTAGCGGTCGGGGCCGGAGGGGGAGAGCTTGTCGCTGTCGCCCATGCCGATCAGGTCGCAGGCCACGAGCCGGCCGAGGCCGTCGCAGTGGGGCATGATGTTGCGCCACAGGTAGGACGAGGTGGGGTTGCCGTGCTGGAAGACGATCGCCGCGCCGGTGCCGGCATCGATGCAGGACATGCGCGAGCCGTCGATGTCGGCGAACTGCTTGGCGGCGTAGGGCATGGGCGACAGCGGCATGAGAGGCTCCTTGCTGCGGGGCGCAGTAGGTTGGGTTATCGCGGCGCCGAAGTCGAGAAGGGGCTCAGCCGCCGGAAGCGACTTTGTGCAGGAAGGCCAGCACGTGCTGGACGTTGTGGTACTCGTCGAGCTGCACCACCTTGCCGTCGCGCACGCGCCAGAAATGGCCAATGGTGGTCTCGATCACCGCGTCGGTGGCCTTGTGGCGATAGCGGATGCGCACGCGCACGGCCGCCTGGTCGCCCGTGACCATGATCGGGCCCGGCTCGTACATGAGGATGTCGTAAGCGGCGAGGATGCCCTCGAACAGCTGCAGCGTCGCGGCCTTGCCGTGCGGCGTGGCGGCGCCGGGCAGGGCGTCGGCGGGCAGATGCATGGTGAAGCGGAAGTCGTCGGCGAGCTGCGCCGCCACGTCGGCGAGACGCTTTTCGCGATAGGCAACATATAGCGACTGCAGCATGGCAGCGATTTGGGTCGGCATGAACCATCTCCTCGCAATTTTTGCGCGGGATCAGGCGTTGCAGGCCGTCAGCCCCGCCACGTCGTAGAAGGCGCGCATGCGGTCGGAGTCGTGGAAAATCTCGAAGTGCGCGATCTTGGTGCCGACGAAGCCCCACTTCTGGCGCATGGTGCCGTCGATGACGAGGCCGCTCACGCGATGGCGATAGCGGTAGTGGACGCGGCTGAAATACCAGAAGCCGTCCGTCATGAAACTGTGCGTGAGCATGCGGTAGGACTGCACCTCGACCTCGTCGAGCAAGGCTTCGAGGCGACTCTCCAGGAGCACCTTGCCCAGCCCTTCGCCGAGCATCGAGGGTGCGCTCGGACGCGCGTGCACGGCAAAGAACACGTCCTCGACAAAATGGGGCAGCAGCCCTCCCACTTCGCTCGCCGACCACAGCGCGCACGCACTGTTGATGACGAGACGGGCATTCCGCGCATGCATTCCCGCACCCCCACGTGCTGCAGCGGAGACGAGGATAGGCGATCCGCGGGTGGGGTGGAAACGTCGCTCGCTCATGATCGTGAAGGGATTTGCCCGCCGGACGGGCTGGGCGCGGGTCACGTTTCCGTGAACGGCGAATGCGGCGCGGCTTTTCCCGGTAGGCGGTGGCGCCGCCGGCCGCGAACCGAGGTTGCCCATCACGCCGGCGGGCGGCCCGGGCTCGGCTCGGTCTCGCCGGCGGGCGAGGGCCGCAACGGGGCCGGGGGATGGCTCGGCGGCCCGTGCAGGAAGGTCATGGTGACGTAGGCGCCGATCCAGGAGCCGGCGCCGGCGAATACCACGTACACCCAGTTGTTGGTGTAGGAGATGACCGCGAACGAGGAGAGCACGTACCAGATGCTGCTCCAGGTGGCGGCGGGCACGCGCTTGCGCGCCACCACGGCCGAGGTGAACATGACGTAGACGGCGTCGGTGGCCGCTGTCGCGACGATGACGCCGAGGGCGAGCCAGGGGTCGATGCCGAACATGGGTCGCTTGTAGGGCGATTCGTCGCGGCAGGCGCCTCCCCGAGGAGAGCAATCGACAGTCAGATGTGGTCGTCGGGGTGGACCTGGACGACGCCGGTTTCGCCATCGAGGACGTAGACCTCGAGGTCGGGGCGCTCGCGGGCGAGGCGGGCGGCGAGGGGGCGGGCGGCGGCGGCATGGGCGCGGTGCTGCTCGTCGCTCCAGCGGCTGACGGCGGGGTCGTCGCGATCGAGCGAGGACGTGTAGGCCTCGGCCCAGGCATCGAGGTCGCGCGTCAGCTCGCCGGAGAGGCCCATGTCCCCGGGCGGGATGTCGCCGTAGAGGCCGTCGTCGAGCGCCCACAGGGGGTGGCAGTCGTAGTCGGCCATGACCTTGACGCGTTTTGCCTGCGATCGGTCGGGCGGCGGCTCGCTGTCGGCCATATCGGCGAAGCCCGCGAGCGGCGAGGCGGGCTGCGGCTTGCCGTACAGCAGATGGGCGACGTAGGCGAGCCAGCCTACGAAGGCTGCGGCGGCGATGGCCGCGACCGGCCAGGGCAGATCGCGCCAGGAGAGCAGGCGGCCGGTGGCGAGCGCCCACAGCACGAAGGCGGTGGCGGCGGAGTAGATGACGAAGGCGTTGATGGTCTGGCGGCGGCCGCGCGCGTCGGGCGGGTCGTGCAGGTCGAAGTAGCGCGGCGCGAGCACGAGGATGTAGGCGGCCTGGCCGAGCGCGGAGGCCAGGAACAGCCACGCGGCAATGTCGATGCGCAGCACCAGCGCCGCGCCGCTCGCGAGCACCAGGATCGCCGAGCCCAGCAGCCAGTGGAACTGCAGCGTCTCCGCGCGCGGCGTCGGCTTGCCGCCGATGGCGGCGATGGCGCGATCGAGGAAATGCGAGGTCACTGCCACGCGCGAGGCAACGACGCCGGCGAAGGCGTAGAAGGCGCCGACGAGGCGCAGGAGGATGTCGGTGGCGTCCATGGTCCGTGGGGCGTGCGGGCGGCGCTCAGAGGTGGCGGCTGAGGAATTCGCCGGCGGCGGCGAGGGCCCGGCGCGCGGGCTCCAGTTCGGCGTTCCACAGGTGCCAGGCGTGGATCATGTGCGGCCACACCTCCAGCGTCACGGCCACGTCCTGCATGCCGGCCGCGCGCGCGAAGCGCACCGCGTCGTCGAGCAGGGTCTCGGCGGAGCCGACCTGGATCAGCGTCTGCGGCAGGCCGGCGAGGTCGGCGTAGAGCACGGAGATGCGCGGGTCCTTGCGGTCCATGCCGGCCGGGACGTAGGCGGCGGCGAGCTCCTCGAGGTAGGCCTTGTGGATGAGCGGGTCGACGCTGTCCTTGGTGGCGAGCGTGGCGCCGGACATGGCGAGGTCGGTCCAGGGCGACACCAGCCAGGCGCAGGCGGGCAGCGCCTCGCCGGCCGCTTTCAGCCGGTTGATCAGCGCGACGGTGAGCCCGCCGCCGGCGCTGTCGCCGCCGATGGCGATGTGCCTGGCGGGCACGCCGGCGCCGCGCACGAAGCGCCAGGCGGCCAGCGCATCGTCGGGCGCGGCGGGGAAGGGGTGCTCGGGCGCCAGCCGGTAGCCGACCGCGAGCGTGCGGGCGCCGGCGGCGCGGCCGGCCTCGGTCACCATCCGGCGGTGGCTCACGATCGAGCCCGAGCAGAAGCCGCCGCCATGGAAGAAGACGAGCACGCGGGAGGCGTCGCTGCCCGGCGCCAGCGACCACTCGCCGGGGATGCCGCCGAGGTCGACGGGCTCGAGCGCGATGTCGGCGGCAACCGGCCAGGCCGAGCCGACCTCCTCGATGCGCTGGCGCCGCTCGGCCCAGCCCACGGGGCGCGGCTTGGAGGTGAGCAGCGCGCGGATCGCGTCGATCTCGGTGGGGGGCATGGGCGGGGTGTTCCTCGAAGTGGCGGTCCGGCGAAGGGAGAAATCCTAACCGTGGCGATTGCGGGGCTCAAAATGATCTTGCCGGCGCGACGGGTCGCGGTTGCGGCGGCTTGCGCGCGCGGTTGGGCGGCTGCCATGGTGGCGGATGGTTGCGCGGGCGGACACGCGGCGCGCTCGAACCCCTGGAGCGGATGGATGGACCTTGGATTGGCTGGACGGCGGTGCCTGGTGACGGGGGCGAGCACGGGCCTCGGGCGCGGCATCGCGCTGGCGCTGGCGGGCGAGGGCGCGCGGCTGGTGATCTCGGCGCGGTCGCGGCCGCCGCTCGAGACGCTGGCGGAAGAGATCGTCGGCAAGGGTGGGGCGGCGCCTGTGATCGCGACCGCCGACCTCGCAACGCCGGAGGGACCGCGTGCGCTCGCCACCGCTGCCGAGCGCGCGCTCGGCGGCATCGAGGTGCTCGTCAACAATGCGGGCGGCTCGCGGCCGCTGGCGGCGGACGCGGGCGAGGAGGCCTGGGTGGAGTCGATGGCGCTCAACTTCAACTCGGCGCGGCATCTCGCGGAGCTGCTGTCGCCGGCCATGAAGGCGGCGCGGTGGGGACGCGTCATCAACGTGACGGGCGCCATCGTCGCCAAGGCGATGAACGCGGCATCGCCGGCGAAGGCGGCGCTCGAGAGCTGGTCGAAGGCGGCGGCGGCCGAGTTCGCGCCGCACGGCATCACCGTCAACTGCATCTCGCCGGGACGGATCAACAGCGTGCAGATCCTCAACCGCCTGCACCCCACGGATGCCTCGCGCCGGACCTACATCGAGCGCAACATCCCGGCCGGCCGGTTCGGGGAGCCGGAGGAGCTGGCGGCGCTGGCCGCGTTCCTGGCCTCGACGCAGGCGGGCTACATCACCGGGACGACGATCCCGGTGGACGGCGGCGCGCTGCGGTTCGCGTTCTGAGGGCGGGCGCTGCCGCAGGAGCGGCAAAACCGAGCGCGGCGGGCGTGTGCGGCGGGCGTCGTAGGGGGCGGGGGTGGAATGCAGTAGCGGCCCGGTGGCGATTGCGGTTATTCGACCTGCTCTTGGATGGGTCGCTGCATCGTCAATGGTCGCTTCGCGCTGCCATTCAACCGGCGGTCGGCCGCAATCCATCTAACGGGAATCTCGATCCGGCACCTGACTTCCGTTGCCGTGATGGCGAACTCGACAACGCCATCCAGCTCGTAGGGCAATAGCTGCCTTATGACACTGGTCCCGTAGCCGGGCCTGCCCGGAGTGCCGGAAGCGGATCGGCCAGCTTCCTGCCATTCGATGATCAGCCTGCCGGATGCATCCGCAAAGCGCCAGCGCACCGTCACGAGCCCCGCGCGGGTCGATAGCGCCCCGTGCTTGGCGGCATTGGTCGTCAGCTCATGGATCACCAGCGCGAGGGCCTGGCCGGCCTCGGCGAGCAGGAGCACCTCGGGGCCGCCGATGCTCATGTTGTCATAGGTGGAGTATGGCGCCAGCTGGCGCCGAAACAGCTCTTTGAGCGGTATGCCTTGCCACCGGCGACCGCTCAGCAGCTCGTGTGTCGATGCCATTGCCTGAATGCGCCCGTGGAATGCCGCCACGAAGTGATCCATCGAGGAGCTTGCATCGCGGGTCTGCGCGGCCACGGCGCTGACGACTGCAAGCACGTTCTTGACGCGATGATCGAGCTCCGCCGCCAGCATGCGTTGATGGTCCTCGGTGCGCTTGCGCTCGGTGACATCGATGTCGACGCCGACCACGCGCTGCGGACGACCGTCGCCGTTGTACGAAACGAAGACACGCGCCTCGATCGATCGGATGTCGCCACCTGGCCGAACGATGCGGTATTCCCCGTTGTACTCTTCCCGCCGCTCTCGCAAGGCGCGGCTTCGGCTCTTTTCCCATGCGAGCAGATCCTCGGGCACCACGCCACGCTCCCATTCGCTGCGCGCAATCTCCGTGGTTCCGTCGGGGAAGCCATGAATGGCGGCGTAGCCGTCGGATATCTGCATCCGCTCGGTGTCGGCATCGTAAGCGAAGCTGCCGACCAGCGCGGACTTGCCCGCAAGGGCGAGCTGCATGTTGCGCTCGGCCAAGGTCAGGTCCGCGTTCTTGCGCTCGGTGACGTCGATGTTGGCGCCGACAAGCCGCAGAGGATGACCGTCCTGGTCGTAGGAAATGACGCTGCGGGCCTCGATCCATCTCACCTCGCCGCGCGACCGGACGATCCGGTAATCGCAATGATGCTCGGTACGCTTGGCCTCGACATCGCTGCGGAAGCTCGCCTCCAGGCGAGGCAAATCCTCCGGGTGAACCCGGGCTCTCCAGTCGAGCCGCATGGTCTCCTCGGTTCCCTCGGACAGACCGTGAATGGCGACATATCCAGGCGAGACTTCCATGCGCCCCGAGCCGACGTCGTACGTGAAGCTCCCCACGAGGGCGGCTTTTCCTGCCAGGGCAAGCTGTGCATTGCGCTCGACCAAGGCCCGCTCCGCCAGCTTCCGATCCGTGATGTCGTGGGTGATGCCGAGCAAACGCTCGGCAACGCCCTGAGGGTTGCGCAGGACAGACCCCTCGATCGCGACCCAACGCGTCTCACCGGCGTGTGGATGGCCGGGCGGATGTATCACCCGGTATTCCGCGTTCCAGACTCCACCGCCGCGCCTAGCTTTTGCAAAGGCAGCATCCACGAGCTTCAAATCCTCCGAATGGATGAAGCGTCGTCCTTCGCGGATCGTCCTGGGCAGCGCGTGGTGGCCATGAATGAGCGCGGCACGCGCATCGCATTCGAGGCGACCGGTCGCAATGTCCATGTTGAACGCACCGAGGTTGGCGCCACCCAACGCCAGCTTGAGCTCCTCGTTGCTCATTTGCAGCGCGGCCTCGCTGCGATTTCTTTCGGAGAACAGGGCCGCGAGGATCAGGACGATCAATGCGCCGGTCATGGCGAGCGTTTGCGCAGCGAGGATGCGATCCGAAACGGGCAGGCTCACGTCTGCAAAGTGCCCGACGGGAAAAGTTGCCGACCAGACTACGGTCAGGGCTACGACGAATGCCGCAGCGGCCGCGAACACCGGCCGGCAGCGCACCGCAATCCAAAGCAGGACGGGAAAGACGACGCCGACGGGCAAGGCGGTGGCCCAGGTCTCCTGCGGCAGCGAAATCAAGAGCACGTTGAGGACGGCCAGCGTCGCCAGGCCTGTCGTCCCCTCGATCAGCTCGCGACGTGTCGGCGGGTCGCGCAGGGCTGCACCCAAGCCAACCACGAGAGGGGCGACCGTGATCGTTCCCAACAGGCACGACACGAACCAGATCTGCCACACATAGATGGGGGAAGGCGCGAAGGGGGTGAGGCTGACAGCCACGACAACCCCCAGGGCGGCGAAGGCCGCCCCCGCCGTGCTCGCCACGACGAACCCCAGCACTTGCCGCACGTCATCCAGCTTGAACGCACGACCGAACCAGTACTCGAGGAGCCACGGCGTGAGCACGGTCTGGCCGGCGCAGACGACGGCGAACGCGACTGCGAGCCAGGGGTTGCCGGTGAGGATGAGCTTGGAGGCTATGGTTGCGATCGCCACGGCCGCCACCACTGGCACGCGCGCCTTGGCCCCGAGCGCGACCAGCGCACCGATCGCAACGCCAGCCGCGGGCCAGAAGACAGCTACATTGCCCGGCTTGGCGCGGAGGATCAGGCCCAGGCGAGCAGCGAGGAAATAGGCGGCGCCGACCGTGACGATGATTTCGAACCATCCACGCCACGACTTGGTGTCGAACGAAAGATCTATCCCCTGGCCCTCGTGAGATCGAGCCTGCGCGCTCGAGCCGGCAACGGCTTGTCCGCTGTCTGCTATGGGCCAATAGAGCCGGCCTGCTCCATCAGGTGTTCTACCGAGATTGCCGCGCGGGAAGCCCTGATCAGGCGGCGATTATGGTTCTACGCCCCCGGGCGGCCGGTCTTGCGGGCGCGGCCGTGGCGATGCTTTTTCTTTTCGGGCGGGATTCCCCCCACCCCTAACCCCTCCCCGCCAGGGGGAGGGGAATTCGGTCGAGCTTGCGGCTTGAGCGGCACGGGCTTGTCGGCAACGGGGAGGCCGCGCTCGGCGTGGGGGCCCATCTCGTCGAGGGTGGGCTTGTGCGGGCCGCTGATCTGCTCGCCGTAGGCGCCGGCCTTGGTGCGGGGGTCGACGTCGGGCGCGCGCGCGGGGACGGGGCGATTGCGGGCCGAGCCCATCTCGTCGAGGTCGGGCTTGCGGATGCGGGTGCCGGGGACGGCGGAGGTCTGTGCGTAGGTCGGCTGGACGGGCTGGTAGTCGCGCTGGATGCGGGAGCCTGGGGAGGTGGGGTCAGACCCCATGTCTCCGGACGATGCTTTGGGAAACTTGCGGTGTTTGGGGTCTGACCCCTTCTCACGCGGAGCGCCGCCGTACTTGCGGGAGCCGGCGAAGGCGCCGGCGCGGTCCTCGACGTCGGACTGGCGGGCGAGGGGGTCGTCGGCGATGGCGAGCTCGGTCTCGCGCAGGCGCTTGACCTCGTCGCGCAGGCGCGCGGCGGTCTCGAACTCGAGGTCGGCGGCGGCCTCGCGCATCTTCTTTTCCATGTTGTCGATGACGGCCTTGAGGTTGTGGCCGACCAGCGTGGCATTGGTCTCGGCGAGGCCGGCATCGACGGTCACGTGATCCTGCTCGTAGACGCTCGACATCACGTCGTGGATGTTGCGCTTGATGCTCTCGGGGGTGATGCCGTTGGCGATGTTGTAGGCGGTCTGCTTTTCGCGGCGGCGCTCGGTCTCGGCGATGGCGCGCTGCATCGAGCCGGTGATGTGGTCGGCGTAGAGGACGACCTTGCCATCGACGTTGCGGGCGGCGCGGCCGATGGTCTGGATGAGGCTGGTCTCGCTGCGCAGGAAGCCTTCCTTGTCGGCGTCGAGGATGGCGACCAGCGCGCACTCGGGGATGTCGAGGCCCTCGCGCAGGAGATTGATGCCGATCAGCACGTCGAAGGCGCCCAGCCGCAAGTCGCGGATGATCTCGATGCGCTCCAGCGTCTCGATGTCGGAGTGCATGTAGCGCACGCGGATGCCCTGCTCGTGCATGTACTCGGTGAGGTCCTCGGCCATGCGCTTGGTCAAGGTCGTCACCAGCGAGCGGTAGCCCTTGCGGGCGACCTGCCGCACCTCGTCGAGGAGATCGTCGACCTGGGTCTTGGCGGGGCGGATCTCGACCGGCGGATCGATCAGGCCGGTGGGGCGGATCACCTGCTCGACGAAGGCGCCGCCGGTCTGCTCCAGCTCCCAGCCGCCGGGGGTGGCGGAGACGTAGACCGTCATCGGCCGCATGGCGTCCCACTCCTCGAAGCGGAGCGGGCGGTTGTCCATGCAGGAGGGCAGGCGGAAGCCGTATTCGGCGAGCGTGGCCTTGCGCCGGTAGTCGCCGCGGAACATGCCGCCGATCTGCGGCACGGTGACGTGGCTCTCGTCGACGAACACGAGCGCGTTGTCGGGCAGGTACTCGAACAGCGTCGGCGGCGGCTCGCCGGGCTGGCGGCCCGTGAGGTAG
>JBGGME010000010.1:0-3074 GCA_041288195.1 Hyphomicrobiaceae bacterium | reverse complement strand
GCACGAGAACCTAAATCTCGCGTGTCTGCCAATTCCACCACGCCCGCCCGACTGCCGCCCATCACGAGCGAGGGCCTTCGAGCCATGCCGCAGGGCCGAATCGCGGGCCTCTTAGCCCGCGCCGGGCACACGGTCAATTCGCCGCTGCTGCGGCCTGCAGCGCAGCCGGAATTTGCCCGACGAGATCCTCGGCGATGAGGCCCGGGCGGGCGAAGCGCAGCGCGCAGTCGCCGTGGAGCCAGGCTGCCGCCGCAGCGGCCGAGAACGCCGACAAGCCCTGCGCCATCAGGCCGACGGCGATGCCGGCAAGGACGTCGCCCGCCCCTGCCGTGGCGAGGCCAGGCGAGGCATGAACGTTGATGACGGCGCGCCCGTCGGGCGCAGCGATCACGGTGTCAGGCCCCTTCAGGAGTACCGTGGCGCCGCTGCGGTGCGCCGCCTGGCGAGCGCGTTCGACCTTCGCGGAGGTCCCCGTCAGGTCGGGAAACAGGCGTCGGAATTCACCCTCATGGGGCGTGAGTAAAGCCGGGCCCTGGATGGCAGCGAACAACTCGGCCGGCGATTGGCCGAAGACGGTGATGGCGTCGGCGTCGAGCACGACCGGGCGGCGCGTCGCCAACGCAGCCAACGCGGCGGCGCGCGTGCGCTCACCGACGCCGGAGCCGGGTCCGACCAGGATGGCATTGCGCCGCTCATCCTCGAGCAGGCGGCCGAAGGCACCGCCGTCCTCGCAGACCGTGACGAGGTTGCCCGGTTCGGTCGACTGATAGACAGCGAGCGCCGCCGGCGGCGTGGCGAGGGTGACGAGCCCTGCTCCGGCACGGCGCGCACCAAGTGCAGCGAGCCGAGCCGCGCCCGTCGCGATCTCGCCTGCCAGGATAGTGGCATGGCCGCGCGCGTACTTGTGGTCGCCGCGGTCTGCGCGCAGAAAATGCCATTGCCACAACGCCGGCGCGTTCAGCCAAAGGCGCGGTGCGATCTCGTGCAGCACGACCGGCTTGATGCCGATGTCGGCCACTTCGAGCGCGCCGCAGCGGCGCAATCCCTCGAGTGAATAATGGCCGGGCTTGGCGCGAAAGAACGTCACCGTCCGCATCGCCATCGGCGCGCGGCCCATGATCTCGCCGCTGTCACCATGCAGTCCGCTCGGCACGTCGACGGCTATAGTCGTGAGCGCCTCACGATTGATGCGATCGATGAGCTGCCCGACGATACCGTCGATGGGCCGTGCCAGCCCCGCACCGAACAGCGCGTCGATCACCAACGGATGGCCGTCGAGAAGATCGAGCGACAACGGCGCCACCTCGCCGGCCCAAGTGCCGGCCGCCCAGGCTGCATCGCCCTTCAACGCGCCACGCTCGCCGAGCAGGCCCAGCCGTACCGGCCAGCGCTTCGCCTCGAGATGTCGCGCCGCCACGAAGCCGTCGCCGCCATTGTTGCCGGGGCCGCACAGCACGACGACCGGTCGGCGCGCATGGTGCGCCGTGACGGCATCGGCCACCGCCCGCCCCGCGGCCTCCATGAGGTCGATGCCCGGCACGCCGGCCGCGATCGCGGCGGCGTCGGCTCGGGCCATCTCGGCGCAGGTCAGGAGGGCGAGGTCGTCGCGGGGTTCTAGGTCACGCACCAGGGGCTCAATAGCCGTGGTGTGCGAGCGACTGGGGCGGCCGACCGGACTTGAACCGGCGACATCCAGAATCACAATCTGGCGCTCTAACCACCTGAGCTACGGCCGCCACCGTGGTCGCTCCCGCGAAGCGGCGCCTTCCTACGCTTGCCGGCACAAAGCGTCAAGAAACGGGCGTAGGCGGCAGAAGCCGGTCGATCGTCTTGACCCACACCTCGCGCGCCTCCTCGATCGACATGCCGGCAAAGTCCCGCATGCGCGCCCAGCTCTCGAAGTCGATCAGGCTCTCGATGGCGATCAGGGTCTGCAGGCGCTCGGTTTGGTTCAGGGTCGACAGCTCGGGCTCGTACATCAGCTCGATACGCTTCAGGATCGCCTGGCGTATCAGCAGGATCCTCGACTTGAGCTCGCTCGAATCGCCCTGATTGGCATTGAGCGCGCGCCACAGCGGCAGCCACTGCTCGCAGATCCAGCTGCGCGTCTCGACGTGGGATTTGAGGCGGGTCAGGCGATTGCCGGAAAAGTCGCGCGCCACGGCCTGCGCCGTGCCCTGGGTGAAGGCGTAGTCCGTGGCCGCCACGCGCAGCGCATGCAGGTCGGGAAAACGCTCGAACACGGAGCGCACGGAATAGCCCGCGCGCTCGGCGATGGTCGCAGCCGTTGGTATATGCGGGCTTTCGCGCAGCAGCGTCAGATAGGCCTCGATTATCAACTGCTTTGTGCGCGCGCTGCGCAGGCGACGACCGTCGATCCGAGGAGGCTTAGAAGCGGTTGGGGAGGACAAGGGCTTTCAAGTCACGATTAGGTCGGCAACCGGACGGTCCGGCAATGAAACCCAACGCTGCAAATTGTGAAAGTGGCGCTGCAAATTTTAGCCGTTACTGCAAGAAGATGCCAGACGTTACATATAGTAACTAAGTGGCGCTCGGAGTCGGCGGGAGCAGCCGATCAATCGCCTGCCGCCAAGCCAAACAGGCCTCCTCGAAGGACAAACCGAAGAACTCCCTCATCCGCGCCCAGCTTTCGACGTCGGTCAGGGATTCCAGCACGATCAGGACGTGGCGCCGCTCGGTCTCGGGCAGCGTCGACAGCTCCGGCGCGTACATGAACTCCAGCCGGGTCACGACACGTTCGCGCGACAGGACGATCCGCTGCCTGAGCTCGGGCGAATCGCCCTGGTTGGCGACCAGCGACCGCCACAGCGGCAGCCAGCGTTCACAGCTCTGGCCGCGCGTCTCGACCTGGGTCTTGATGCGCGTCGCCCGATCGCCGTGGCTGTCGCGCGCCGGCGCGAGAGCAGCGACCTGGACCAGGGCGTAGTCAACCGCCGCGACCTGCAAGGTGCGGATGTCGGGAAAGCGCTCGAACACCGAGCGCACGGAGTAGCCGGCGCGATGGGCGATCTCGGCCGCCGTCGGCACCTGCGGCGAGTTCTCCTGGGCAAGCG
>JBGGME010000009.1:0-7177 GCA_041288195.1 Hyphomicrobiaceae bacterium | reverse complement strand
GCCTGCGCCTTCTCCATGTCGAGGGTCTGCGCGGCCTTCTCGACCAGGCTCACCACGTCGCCCATGCCGAGGATGCGCCCAGCGATGCGGCCGGGGTGGAAGTCCTCGAGCGCGTCCCACTTCTCGCCGACGCCGATCAGCTTGATGGGCTTGCCGGTCACCGCGCGCATGGAGAGCGCAGCACCGCCGCGGCCGTCGCCGTCGACGCGGGTCAGCACGATGCCGGTGATGCCGACCTTGTCGCTGAAGCTCTTCGCCAGCTTCACGGCGTCCTGGCCGGTCAGCGCATCGGCGACCAGCAGCGTCTCGTGCGGATGGGCGATGTCGCGCACCTCGGCCGCCTCGCGCATCAGCTCGTCGTCGATGTGGGTGCGGCCGGCGGTATCGAGCAGCACGACGTCATAGCCGCCGAGCCTCGCCGCCTCGATGGCGCGGGCCGTGATCTGCTGCGGCACCTGGCCGGGAACAACCGGCAGTGTGTCGACCTTGGCCTGCTCGCCCAGAACCCTGAGCTGCTCCTGCGCCGCCGGCCGGCGCACGTCGAGCGAGGCCATCAGCACCTTCTTCTTATAGCGGTTGGTGAGCCGGTAGCCGATCTTGGCGCAGGTGGTGGTCTTGCCCGAGCCCTGCAGGCCGACGAGCAGGATTGCGACGGGGGGCTGGGCCACAAGATCGATCGGCTCGGCGTCCGAGCCCAGCATGGCGACCAGCTCGTCGTTGACGATCTTGACCACCATCTGGCCCGGCGTGACCGACTTGACCACGTCCTGGCCGACGGCCTTGGCCTTCACCTTGTCGGTGAAGTCGCGCACCACCTCCAGCGCCACATCGGCCTCGAGCAGCGCGCGGCGCACTTCGCGCATGGCTTCCGCCACGTCGCTGTCGGTGAGCGAGCCGCGGCGGGTCAGCTTGTCGAGGATGCCGGAAAGGCGATCTGACAGACTTTGAAACACTCGGCGCTCCCTTGCGTGCGAGAACGGGACATCGCGCCCGCGGGCGCTACGCGCTGGCGGGCGTTCACCTCCCTGCCTCCCGATCCCGGCCAATTGAGGCCGGACCATGTGCAGGGCGGCGGCTCGTCTCTCACGGGCCGTCGGAATTTGCCGGGAAAGTGGGGGAGGGGCGCCTCAAAGTCAACGAAAAAGGCCCCGGCCATTGAGGCCAGGGCCAGTTTCCCCGCTTCTTCCCCCACGGAAGACTATGCGCACTAATCCGATGCTTGGCGGTCGTCTTGAGACGTGGTCGACGGCGAGTGTCCCACAATCTGTCAAGGCGGCTGTTTCCCCCATCTGGTTGCAGCTAGCGTGCCAGCTTGTGGATGCGGGGGTGGAAATCGGCGTGGCGCGGGCCTACACACCAGAGACGCCACAATGCCGGTGCCGAGTAGCGCCGGGGGGAGCCACGCATGGCGAGCTGGCCGCAGTCGCGCAACAGGGTCGGACCGATGCTGGCGGTCGTCGCTTGCTTCGCCGCCATTGCCGCGGCCGGCTGCAGCGGCACGAGCGCTCCGTCTCTGTTCGCCTCGGCGCCTCCCGTGGAGCGCGAGTTCGCGCTTGCCGCCGTCACCTGGGACCTCAACAAGGACGGCAACGTCACCTGCGAGGAGTGGAAGCAGTACGTGTCGGGCCTCTTCCGCGAGGCGGACACCAACCGCGACGGCATCCTGACGCGCGAGGAGTACGCCCAGCTCACGCGCCGCGACAAGCTGTTCGAGACCGTCGGCATGAACTACTTCGACGCCAATGCGGACGGGCGCCTGAGCCTCAGCGAGATGGTCGACAAGCCCAACCCCGCCTTTGCGCTGCTCGACAAGAACGGCGACTGCGTGATCGCGTCCGACGAGCGCCTGCAGCCCGTGATCGCGCGCTCGGAGTCGCCAGGGCAGGCCGTCCCTCCGCCCAGCGGCCGGCAGCGGAAGTAACGCAGGTCAGCGCGCCGGCACAACGCGCAGCACGCGGCCTTCGGGATGGTCGGTCAGCAGCCAGATGGCGCCGTCGGGGCCGTTGCGCACGTCGCGGATGCGCTCGCCGAGATCGGTAAGGAGCTTCTCCTCGCCCACCACTTTGTCGCCGTCGAGCACGAGCCGGTGCAGCGCCGTGCCGGCAAGCGCGCCGACGAACAGGTTGCCCTTCCATTCCGGGAACAGGATGCCGGTGTAGAACGCCGCGCCGGATGGGGCGATGGACGGGTCCCAATAGTAGACCGGCTGCTCGAGGCCCGGCTTGGCGGTGCCCTCGCCGATCTTCATGTAGGAGTAGTCTCGGCCGTAGGTAATGACGGGCCAGCCGTAGTTCTTGCCGGCCTCGGGGATGTTGATCTCGTCGCCGCCGCGCGCGCCGTGCTCCGCCGTCCACAGCTTGCCCGTCTCGGGGTTGAGGGCGGCGCCCTGCACGTTGCGGTGGCCGATCGACCAGATCTCCGGCCGCCAGCTCGGCTTCTTGGGGTTGCCGGCATAGGGGCTGCCGTCGGCCATGATGCGCACGAGCTTGCCCAGATGGTTGGCCGGATTCTGCGCCTCGTCGCGCGCCGAGTAGCGGTCGCCCAGCGTCACGAACATCGAGCCGTCGCGGGCGAAGACGATGCGCGAGCCGAAATGGTTGCCCGAGGAATAGGACGGCTCCTGCCTGAAGATGACCTTGACGTCCTCGAGCCGGCCGCCGTCGCCATCCATGACGAGCCTGCCCCGCGCGACGCTGGTGCCGTTGCGGCCGCCGTCGCGCGGGTCGGCATACGAGAGATAGACGGCGCCGGAGGACGCGAAGTCGGGGCCGACCTGCACATCCAGCAGTCCACCCTGGCCGCTGGCATAGACCTTGGGCACGCCCGCCACGGGCGACGACAGCTTGCCGTCCTTGCCGACGATGCGCAGCCGTCCGGGGCGCTCGGTGACCAGCAGCCGCCCGTCCGGCAGGAACGCCATGCCCCAGGGGTGCACGAGGCCCTTGGCGAAGGCCTCGACCTTGATCGCCTGCCTGGTCTTCTGCGCCGGGGCTTTGGTGATCTCGGCCGCAAGCGGCGTGGATATGCAGAGGGAGAGGACGAGGGCCGGCAGGGCTCTGGCGTGCATTGGGATCGGGGTCTCCGCGTTGTTTGGCAAATTGATGGGCGTGTTGCAGAAACGCTTCAAGGGCCAATTCGTCTCAATTTTCCGCCATCGGGGCGTTCGTTGTGTTGCGCCGGGCAGCCCCATATAAGGGGGCATGTCACGCGACATCCCCTTCGCCAAGATGAACGGCCTCGGCAACGAGATCGTGCTGGTGGACCTGCGCGGCTCCACCCACGTGTTCACGGCCGGCGAGGCCCGAGCGATCGCCGCGCGGCCGCAGTCGCGCTTCGACCAGATGATGGTGCTGCACGATCCCAGGTCCGCCGGCACCGAGGCCTACGTTCGCATCTACAATACCGACGGCTCGGAGGCGGAAGCCTGCGGCAACGGCATGCGGTGCGTCGGCTGGCGCGTGTCGCAGCAGACCGGGCGCAAGGACCTCGTGTTCGAGACCAGGGCCGGCGTGCTCGACGTCACTGTCGCCAGCATCGCGCGCATCACCGTCGACATGGGGCGGCCCAGGTTCGGCTGGCAGGACATCCCGCTCGCCGAGCCGTTCCACGACACGCGCACCATCGAGCTGCAGATCGGACCGATCGACAAGCCGATCCTGCACTCGCCGTCCGTGGTCAATGTCGGCAACCCGCACGCCGTGTTCTGGGTCGAGGATGTCGCCGCCTACGACCTCGGCCGCATCGGCCCCATGCTCGAGAACCATCCGATCTTTCCCGAGCGCGCCAATATCTCGCTCGCCCACGTCACCGCGCCCGATGCCATCACGCTACGCGTGTGGGAGCGCGGCGCCGGCCTCACCAAGGCGTGCGGCAGCGCGGCCTGCGCCACGGCGGTGTGCGCGGCGCGCAAGAAGCTCACGGGACGCAAGGTGACCGTGACGCTGCCGGGCGGCCCGCTCGAGATCGAGTGGCGCGCCGACGACCACATACTCATGACGGGGCCGGTCGAGCTGGAGCACGAAGGCGCGCTCGAGCCCGCGGAGACCGCCTGATCCAGCCATGAGCGATCCGCGAACGGCGCGCCTATCCCCTGCCCTCTTGTGGGGCCCTCCCTCCCCCCTTGTGGGGGAGGGCCAGGGAGGGGGGGATTGCACGCCATCAATTGCCGTCAGGATTCCCCCCACCCCTAACCCCTCCCCACAAGGGGGAGGGGAAGCCACCGTCCGAGTCGTCACGCTGGGCTGTCGGCTCAATGCCTACGAGTCGGAGGTGATGCGCGCCAATGCCGCCGCGGCCGGGCTCGGCGACGCCATCATCGTCAATACCTGCGCAGTGACCGCCGAGGCCGTGCGGCAGGCCTCGCAGACGATCCGCAAGTTGCGGCGCGAGAACCCTGCAGCACGCCTCATCGTCACCGGCTGCGCCGCCCAGATCGAGCCGGAGCGGTTCGCCGATATGGCCGAGATCGACCACGTGATCGGCAACGCGGAGAAGATGCGGCCCGAGACCTTCCGCGGTTTGGGCATCGCCGACAGCCCGCGCGTTGCCGTGAATGACATCATGTCGGTGCGCGAGACGGCGCACGCCTTCGTCGGTGGTTTCGGCAGCAAGGCGCGCGCCTACGTCGAGGTGCAGAACGGCTGCGATCATCGCTGCACCTTCTGCATCATCCCCTACGGCCGCGGGCCGTCGCGCTCGGTGCCGGCGGGGGAGGTGGTGGCGCAGGTGCGCAGGCTGGTGGAAGGCGGTTGCGCCGAGGTCGTGCTGACTGGCGTCGACATCACCGACTACGGCGCCGGCCTGCCCGGCGACATGAGTCTCGGCAAGCTCGTGCGCCATATCCTGCGGCAGGTGCCGGAGCTCGAGCGCCTGCGGCTGTCGTCGATCGACCAAGTCGAGGCTGACGATCACCTGATGATGGCCATCGCCGAGGAGCCGCGGCTGATGCCCCACCTGCACCTCTCGCTGCAGGCGGGCGACGACATGATCCTCAAGCGCATGAAGCGGCGGCACGCGCGCGCCGACGCGGTGCGCTTCTGCCGGGAGGCGCGACGGCTGCGGCCCGACATCGTGTTCGGCGCCGACCTGATCGCGGGCTTCCCGACCGAGACGGAGGCCATGTTCGAGGGCTCCATGCGGCTCGTCGACGACTGCGGCCTGACGTTCCTGCACGTCTTTCCCTATTCGCCGCGACCCGGCACGCCGGCCGCCCGCATGCCGCAGGTCGCGCGCGGCGCGGTAAAGGATCGCGCGGCGCGGTTGCGGGAGAAGGGCGATGCCGCACTCGCCTCATACCTTGGTCGCAAGGTCGGCAGCGAGGTCGACGTGCTGGTCGAGCAGCCGCACCTCGCGCGCACGCGGCAATTCGTGGAGGTGGCGCTGACGCAATCGGCAGCTGCCGGAGAGATCCTCAGCGTCCGCGTCACCGCGTCCGACGGCAAACGCTTGCGGGGTGAGCCGATCGCCCCCAAGTTGGCCCCGTGAGCGACAAGCCTGCCAAATCCCGCGGCCTGATGGGCCTGTTCCGCCGTTCCGAGGTGACGCCAGCTCCTGCGCCTGCGGCGCCCGAAGAAAAACCGACGCCGCAACCAGAGCAGTCCCCGGCCGCCGAGCCCGAGATCGCCGCCGAGCCGCCGAAAAAATTGGGCTGGTTCCAACGTCTTAAGGCCGGGCTAACCAAGACGTCGGCGCGTCTGTCGGAAGACATCGCCGGCATCTTCACGAAGCGGAAGCTCGACGCTGATACGCTGCAAGAGCTCGAAGATCTCTTGATCCAGGCGGACCTGGGCGTCGAGACGGCCATGCGCATCACCGAGGCCCTGGCGAAGGGCCGCTACAACAAGGAGATCGCCCCCGAGGAGGTGCGCCGCGTCCTTGCCTCCGAGGTGGAGCGCGCGCTAGTCCCCGTGGCCAAACCCTTGACGCTCCAAGGCGACCATCGCCCGCACGTGATCCTCGTGGTGGGGGTCAACGGTACCGGCAAGACCACAACCATCGGTAAGCTGGCGCATCGCATGGCTGGCGAGGGCAAGAAGGTCACACTCGCCGCCGGCGACACCTTCCGCGCGGCCGCGATCGACCAGCTCAAGATCTGGGGCGAGCGCACGGGTGCCGAGTTAATTGCCCGCAATGTAGGCGCTGACGCCGCAGGGCTCGCTTTTGATGCACTCACGCGCGCGCGCGAAAATAATAGCGATGTGTTGCTGATCGACACCGCCGGACGTCTGCAGAACAAGCAGGCGTTGATGGATGAGCTCGAGAAGGTGATTCGCGTACTGCGCAAAGTCGATCAAACCGCGCCGCATCAGGTGCTTCTGGTGCTCGACGCCACCACCGGCCAGAATGCGCTTAACCAGGTGGAAGTCTTCAAGGATAAGGCCGGCGTGACGGGTCTTATCATGACCAAGCTAGACGGCACGGCGAGAGGCGGAATTCTCGTCGCAATTTCGGCCAAGTTCGGCCTCCCTGTGCATGCTATAGGTGTAGGCGAGGGAGTCGAGGATCTGGCCGCTTTCGACGCTGCTGAGTTTGCGCGCGCGATCGCTCTGAGCTAAAGGACTGAAAGGGAGAGGCCGGGTCTCGCAAAGAGCCGCCTGATACGTAACGAAGTGGCAGTCGAAACTGTAAGCTGGCGACGGCGGCATTTTCCGTTTAATGCCGCGCAGACCGTCAACATCCTCGGCGAGATCGGGCCGCTGTTCGCGATGTTTCTCGTGAACGGCGTCTATGGCATTGCTGCCGGCACGTGGGCCCTGATCTTCTCGACCATCCTTTCGCTGATCGTGACGTTGTGGATGCTCGGTCGTCCACCGATCATGCCGTTCATCGCCGGCGCGGTGAGCATCACCTTCGGTACGCTCACTCTCGTCACCGGCGATGCCATGTGGGTGCAGATCAAGGTCACCCTGTTCAACTCGCTGGTCGCGCTGCTGCTCTGGATCGGCATGCGGACGGGCAAGAACTTCTTCCGCTTCGTGTTCGGCAACACCTTCCACTATACGGAGGAGGGTTGGACCAAGCTCACGCGCAACGTGGCGTTCTTCTTCCTGGGCACGGCCATCCTCAATGAGGCGGTGCGGCTGGGCTTTGCCGATGCGCACATCTATGCGCTCAACCGCGTGTTCACCGGCGTTGATATCTGGATCCTCTTCAAGATCTTCGTGGTGATGCCGGGCAC
>JBGGME010000008.1:0-7496 GCA_041288195.1 Hyphomicrobiaceae bacterium | reverse complement strand
TATCGGCGTTAGGCGCACCGCCCTACTTGCGTCATCCCGTGCAGGCGTGGTTGCGCAGGGTTGGCGCGCGTTTCATGATGGCTCGAGCCCGAGGCCCGACACATACGCGAAGAGGACCATCATGAAGACCCGCGCCGCCGTTGCCGTCGACAAGGCAAAGCCCCTCGAGGTCATGGAGGTCGATCTCGAAGGCCCGAGGGACGGCGAGGTGCTGGTCGAGATCAAGGCGACAGGCATCTGCCACACCGACGAGTTCACGCTCTCGGGCGCCGACCCCGAGGGTCTGTTCCCGTCGATCCTGGGGCATGAGGGCGCCGGCATTGTCGTCGACGTAGGCCCGGGCGTCACCAGCGTCAGGAAGGGCGACCACGTCATCCCGCTTTACACGCCCGAGTGCCGCCAGTGCCCGTCCTGCCTCTCGCGCAAGACCAACCTGTGCACGGCGATCCGCGCCACCCAGGGCCAGGGCGTCATGCCCGACGGAAGCTCGCGCTTCTCGCTCGGCGGCAAGAAGCTCTTCCACTACATGGGCACCTCGACATTCTCCAACTTCACGGTGCTGCCGGAGATCGCGGTCGCCAGGGTCCGCGAGGACGCCCCCTTCGACAAGATCTGCTACATCGGCTGCGGCGTGACGACCGGTGTCGGCGCCGTCCTCAACACGGCCAAGGTGGAGCCCGGCGCCAAGGCCATCGTCTTCGGTCTCGGCGGCATCGGCCTCAACGTCATCCAGGGCCTCAAGCTCGCGGGCGCCGACATGATCATCGGCGTCGACATCAACAACGACAAGAAGGCCTGGGGCGAGCGTTTCGGCATGACCCACTTTGTCAACGCCAGCGAGGCGGGCAAGGACCTCGTCGCCCACCTCGTCAACATGACCAAGAAGGGGGCCGACCAGATCGGCGGCGCCGACTACACCTTCGACTGCACCGGCAACGTGACGGTGATGCGCCAGGCGCTCGAGGCCTGCCATCGCGGCTGGGGCGTCAGCGTCATCATCGGTGTGGCCGGCGCCGGCCAGGAGATCGCCACGCGGCCCTTCCAGCTCGTCACGGGGCGTGTCTGGAAGGGCACGGCCTTCGGGGGTGCGCGCGGCCGCACGGATGTCCCCAAGATCGTCGACTGGTACATGGAGAAGAAGATCGAGATCGACCCGATGATCACCCACACCATGCCGCTCGGCGACATCAACAAGGGCTTCGACCTCATGCACGCCGGCAAGAGCATCCGCAGCGTGGTGCTGTTTTGAGCGAGGCGCGGTCCGCGTGGATGGCGCAGGGATGAGCCGCGCATGAAGCGTATCCTGAAATGGGTCGGCATCGCCCTCGCCGGCGTCGTCGTGCTGGCGCTCGTCGCCGCGGGCGCCGGCTACGCCTTGCTGCGCAACACGGTGCCGTCGGCTTCGGGTTCGCTCGCCCTCGCGGGGCTCTCCGCGCCAGTCGAGATCGTGCGCGACAAGGAAGGCGTGCCCCACATCTTCGCCGAGAGCATGGGCGACCTGTTCGCAGCGCTCGGCTTCCTGCACGCCCAGGACCGCCTGTGGCAGATGGAGCTGACGCGCCGCACCGGCCAGGGCCGCCTCTCCGAGATCTTCGGCGAGCGCACCTACACCACCGACGTCTTCCTGCGCACGCTCGACCTCTACGGCCATGCCGAGCGCGCCCTCGAGGTGCTGCCCCCGGCCGCGCGCTGGAACCTCGAGGCCTACGCACGCGGGGTCAATGCCTACCTCACGCGACCGACCGGCTGGCTCGAGCCGCGCCTGCCGCCCGAGTTCCTGGTCTTGCGCCACAAGCCGGAGCCCTGGCGTCCGGCCGACAGCGTGGTCGCCGTCAAGCTGATGGCGCTCAACCTCTCGACCAACCTCGGCTTCGAGATGATGCGGCTCGAGCTTGCCGCACAGGGCCTCAGCTCCGCGGAGATTGAGGACCTGATGCCGCATGACGCGGATGTTCCGACGCCGCCGCTGCCGGAGATTGCCCAGCTCTATCCTCTGCGCCGGCCGGCCGCGCCGCAGCGCCATGCCCATGCCGCGCACTCCGACATCGACGATATCGTGGGCGGCGGCGCCTCCAACAACTGGGTGGTGTCGGGTGCCCGCACCCGCTCGGGCAAGCCGCTGCTCGCCAACGATCCGCACCTGCGGCTGGCGGCGCCGTCGATCTGGTACCTGGCGCACCTGGCGCTGCAGCCGCGCGACGGCTCCAGTCCTGCCAACTCCGTCGGCGCCACGCTCGCCGGCGTACCGCTGATCGTGCTCGGGCGCGGCGACACTTTGGCCTGGGGTTTCACCAACACCGGGCCCGACGTGCAGGACCTCTTCATCGAGAAGACCAATCCCGACAATCCGCGTGAATATCTGACGCCGGACGGCTGGAAGCCCTTCGAGACCGACGAGATGACGATCGCGGTCAAGGGCGCGGGCGAGCGCAAGGTCGAGCGCCGCCGCACGCGGCACGGCCCGGTGCTGCCGGGCTTCTACCGCAACATCGAGACGCTGCTGGCACCCGGCCACGTCGCCGCCCTGAGGTGGACCGCGCTCGAGGATGACGACACCACGATTGCCGCCGGCATGTTCACGACCGGCGTGCGCGGCGTCGGCGACTACATGGAGCGCATGCGCCAGTACATCGTGCCGATGCAGAGCATGGTAGTCGCGGACTCGGCCGGCAAGATCGGCATGATCGCGCCGGGGCGGGTCCCAGTGCGCGATCCCGCCAACAAGATGGCGGGACGCGCTCCCGTGCCCGGCTGGGATGCCGCATATGATTGGAAAGGGTATCTGGCCTTCCAGGACGTCCCGCGCGTGGTCGATCCTCCCGCCGGCGCCATCGGCACCGCCAACGCCAAGATCGTCGGCCCCGACTACCCGCATTTCCTCACCTACGACTGGGACCCCGAGTATCGCCAGCGCCGCGTCCAGGAGCTCATCATCGACAAGGACGGCCACGACATCGCGAGCATGCGCGCCGCGCAGGCCGACGCTTTCTCGCCGCCCGCCCCGCGCCTGCAGATCCTGATGGTCGTTGCCGCACAGGCCGGCGGCTCGACGGAGACCGCCGTGCTCGATCAGCTGACCGCCTGGGACGGCGTGATGCGGGCCGAGGCGCCCGAGCCGCTGATCTTCACCGCCTGGGTGCGCGAGGCGGTGCGCGCGATCTACGCAGACGACCTGGGCGCCGCCTTCCCGCGCTACTGGGACACACGCGCGCTCGCCCTCACGCGCCTGCTGGAGGGGCGAGCCAAATCCCGCGACTGGTGCGACGACCGCACGACGCCTTCCCGCGAGAGCTGCGGCGACGTGCTGTCTGCCGCCCTCGCCACCGCCCTCAAGGACCTCGAGCGGCGCTACGGCACCGACCGCTCGAAGTGGTGGTGGGGCACCGCGCACTATGCTTTCAGCGAGCACAGGCCGTTCGGTGCCTTCGCCGGCATCGGCCGCTACTTCAATGTCTCGGTGCCAAGCCCCGGCGGCGCGTACACGCTGAACCGCGGCAAGGAAGAGTTCGGCGAGGAGGCGCCCTTCGCCAACCGCCACGCGTCCAGCTACCGCGCCATCTACGATCTCTCCGACCTCGACCGCTCCCTCTACATCCACACGACCGGGCAGTCCGGCAATCCGTTCTCGCCCTTCTACCGCTCGTTCGCGGAGCGCTGGTCCAAGGTCGAGTACATCGAGATTGCGACCAAGCGGGCCGAGATCGACAAGGCCGCCATGGGCACCTGGAAGCTCTCCCCGCAATAGCGGCGCGGTTAAGCTTGCGCTGCAATGATTGGGCGCAGGGGCAAGTATGGGTTGGAGCCTCCGCGCGCCCGATGTACTGATCCCTGGACCGAGGCAAATCCGGTAGGTGCATGCGGGACTTGCAGAAAGACGTCGAGGCGATCGCGCGCATCGACGTGGTGCCGACCATCCTGGAAGTCGTCTGCCTCGCAACGGGCATGGGCTTTGCCGCGGTCGCGAGAGTGACCGAGGACCGCTGGGTCGCCTGCGCCGTCCGCGACGACATCAGCTTCGGCCTGTTGCCCGGCGGCGAGCTCGAGGTGAGGACCACGATCTGCGACGAGATCCGCGACAGCGGCCAGGCCGTCGTTATCGATCACGCCGCCGCGGACAAGGATTTCTGCGGCCACCCGACACCCGCGATGTACGGCTTTCAGAGCTACATCTCGATGCCGATCGTGCGCAAGAACGGCACCTTCTTCGGCACGCTCTGTGCCATAGACCCCAAGCCCGCGATCTTGAGGACGCCGCAGACGATCGGCATGTTCCGGATGTTCGCGGACCTGATCGCCTTCCACCTGGAAGCCCAGGACCGCCTGGTCCGCAGCGAGGAGGCGCTGCTCGACGAGCGCCGGGGCGCGGAGCTGCGCGAGCAGTTCATCGCCGTGCTCGGCCACGATCTGAAGAACCCGCTAGCCGCCATCGACTCCGGCACGAGGCTGTTGGCGAACACGGCGCTCGATGACAGGGCCAAGACCATCGTCTCCCTCATCCGCGAGAGCGTTGGGCGCATGCTGGGCCTGATCGACAATGTGCTCGACCTTGCCCGGGGCCGCCTGGGCGGCGGACTGACCCTGGCGCGGAGCGCGGATCAGCCGCTGGCGCCCGCCCTGGAGCATGTGATCGCCGAGTTGCGAACGACTTGGCCGGATCGGCAGATCGACGTCGACCTCGACCTGCCGCGGCCCGTCGACTGCGATCGCGCCCGCATCGCCCAGCTGCTGTCGAATTTGGTGGCGAACGCCCTCACCCACGGCGCCGACGCGCCCATCAAAGTGCGCGCGTCCCTGGATGGCAATGCGCTCGAGCTTTCCGTCGAGAACCAGGGCGACGCGATCCCGCCCGACGTCCTGGCGCGCCTGTTCGAGCCCTTCTACCGGGGCCCCACGGACAGCCGCAACCAGGGCCTGGGGCTCGGACTCTACATCGCCTCCGAGATCGCCCGCGCCCACGGCGGCACGCTAACCGCGACCTCGACCCCCGAGGCCACGCGCTTCGTGCTGCGCATCCCCGCCTGACGGCCGCAGCGGACGGTTGCCGTTGGCGGAGGCTGGCAGTCTGAGAAACCCGCGTGCGCCCGCGCTATTGGCCGGCAGCCTCGCCGCGCCGGCGAACGCGTGGCGGTACTCGGTCGGCGTCATGCCCGTGCAGCGCTTGAAGACCTCCCGGAAGAAGGCCGGGTCCTCGTAGCCGACCGCGCTGCTCACGGTCTGCACCGAGCGTGCGCCGCCCTCCAGCATCTCCTTGGCGATGCCGACACGCACGGCCTTCAGATAGTTGCCCGGCAGGCGGCCGGTGGCGGCCTTGAAGCGGCGAATGAAGTTGCGCGGGCTCATGTGGGCGTGCTGCGCGAGCTGCTCGATCGAGACGTCGCGCTGGTAGTGCCTCTCGAGGTAAGCCTCCGCCTTCCTGATCTTGTCGTCGCCGTGCGATCGCGACAGCGGCAGGACGGCGTAGCCCGACTGACTGGCGCGGGGCATGTTGATGAGCAGCGCCTTGGCCGTGTGCAGGGCCACCTCGTGCCCGCAGAACTTCTCGACCAGGTAGAGGCTCAGATCGAAGGAGGAGTTGACGCCGCCGCTGCAGAGCATGCGGCGGTCCTCGGTGATCAGCCTTTCAGGGTGCCAGTCGACCCTGGGGTAGCGCTGGCGGAAGGCGCCGACGACCGACCAGTGCGAGGTGGCCTCGCGACTGTCCAGTAGCCCGGCCTCCGCGAGATAGGCGGCGCCCGTGCAGACGCCGGCGATGAGCGCGCCTTGCGTGGCCTTCTCGCGCAACCATGGGAACAGTGCGGCGTGCTTGGCGAATTGCTCGTCGAAATCGAGGCCCGAGGAGGGGACGATGACGAGATCGGCGGTCTTCACGTCGCGGATTGCCACCTGCGGCGCAAGCCACAGCGCGTAAGGCGTGCCCACGCCCTCGCCGTCGAGCGAGGCGATCGTGACGCGGAAGCGCGGGGCTCCGGGCTCGCCTCGCAGCTGATGCCAGAGCAGGCCCGCGCTGTGGAACACCTCGATGGGGCCGATGGCGGTCGAGGCGTAGTTGTCGTTCAGAAGCAAGACCGTGACGTCGATCATGCGTGATCCTTTGCGCCCCCGCGCAAGGCTCGCAGAGTGCTGAGCATCGGCGCACCGCCCGGTCAACCGGGAGGTGCATCCAATCCTCATCAACTTCCCGTCATCGGCTCGATGATGCCGGAGATCTTGGTGATCTTGTTGGCCGGAAAGCCGCTGATGCGCGCGTGCTCCTGTACGGCAGCCTCGTTCTCGGCGAGGTAGATGCAGAAGGTCTTGTTGTCGGCCACGTAGGAGTGCACCCACTGCACCTTGCCGGCGAGCTTGGCGAGCGCTTCGTTGGACTTGCAGGCGGCGCCCTTCAGCTGTTCGCCGTTGAGGCTGCCAACGCCCGGGATCTCTCGCTCGATCACATATCGATTCATCGCTCTGCTCCATGATTGCCTTGATGGAGAAGAGGTGGGGTTGCGAGCTGGACCCGAGCAGACGGCGATAGTGACATTGTCGCGCGGTGAAAGTGCCAGGCCGTCGGCGGGGAACCTGCCGCCGCAGGGTCTTGCCTCGACGATCGCAGCGCAGTAGAGCGCGGCAGCGGCGCGCATCGAATCGGGAGGAGCGAGCCATGCATCGTGGATTTGGATTTGTCGCGATTGCGGCTGCTGCCGGCGCCCTGCTCGCCGCCGCGCCGGCGCAGGCGAAGACCTGCAAGGACGCCATCACCATGAAATCGCGCTCCAGCGCGCAGACGTCCGATTCCGGCCGTGAGCAGCGCGCCCGGGACAGGGCGATTCTCAAATGGAGCCAGGTGGCACGCGAGACCCACGGCTGGGCCTATCGCTTCTGGCTGCGTGCCGACGACAAGCAGGTCGAATGCAGCGGGACCGCGAAATCCAAGCTTTGCACCGTCAGCGCCAAGCCCTGTCGGGTGCTGTAGCTGGCGGCGGCAGCAGGAACGGCCCTGCCTCGGCGCGCCGGCGCCGCCGATGCGATCACGCGTTGCCGCGGTCCTCGCGCCAGACGCCAATCTTCTCCTGCACGGGCCGGTCGGAGAAGGAGAACAGCAGGCACTCGCCCTCCAGCGCCTCGTGCACGACGGGCTTCCAGCTCGGCACGACGAAGATGTCCTTCGGCCCCCAGTCCAGCACCTCCTCGCCCACGCGCGTGCGTCCGCGCCCTTCGACGGCAGCGAAGACCGTGGCATCCGTCGAGCGATAGCGGCTGGTCTTGAAGCCCTTGGGGAGGAGCTGGATGAAGGTGCCCATGGTCGGCATGGCGTGGTCGCCGTTTCTGGGGTTGGTGTAGCGCATCTTGATGCCGTGGCAAGGATCGGGATCGCCCGCACGCGCGAGCTGCGCCAGCGCCTCGCGCGTGCGGGCGTAGGGATAGTTGAAGATCGGCGAGGTGAACGAGCCGCCGCGCCCATCCACGGGCAGCAGGTTGGCGCCGTAGCGGGCGAGCGAATCTCCCTCCGGTTTGCC
>JBGGME010000007.1:0-8014 GCA_041288195.1 Hyphomicrobiaceae bacterium | reverse complement strand
CCCTTGAAGTCGCTGACCTCGACGTTGAGGCCCTGCTCCCTAAGTGGCCGAGCTTCTCGGTGAGTGCGAGCGGCAGATAGTAGAGGGCCGCACCGCCGCCGACGCCGAGCTTGACGTCCTTCCTCTCGGGGGCCTGGGCATGCGCCGTTGCGGAAGCGAGCGCGACGGCCGCGACGAACGCTAGGGTCTTGCAGAGTTTCATCGGGGGCGTCTCCCTGGACATGCGTGTTTGGATTCCGGCGAATGATACTCGGCCGCAGACAAAGTCGCTACGCGATCGGGGCTGCCGCCCCACGCCCCGCTCGAGGGGATACCCCTCGATCTCCCCTCTTTTTTGAGATTCAAAAGCGGGCGGTCTGGCGGGTGTCCCGCCAGCTGGGGGCGTGGGGGCTGGCCCCCACTTGCGAAGCAATCAGCGCGCCGAGGCGGGCTCGGCGGCGGGAGCGCGGGCAGGCCGCGCCACGGGGCGGAGCGGCTCGACGAGCATTGGCGGCGCGGGGCGCGTAGCGAGCCGCAAGGGTGCGATGAGCACGGGCACGGGATCGGCGCCGGCCGAGGTCGCCCGCATGGGCTCCGTCGCCGACACGATGGTGTCGCGGGGCGGCAGGAAGGCGCGACTGGCGACCGGGATTGCGCCCGAACCGTCGCGGGGCGCGATCAGGTCATGCAGGCTGGCGTTGGCCCTGGCGACGCGCTCGGGGTGCGCTGGCATGAACGGGAGGGCGACGGTGGGCGCGCCAGGCTGCTCGCGCAATATCGCCAGGCGGCGCTTGTAGGCGTTGAGCATGGGCAGGCCCTCGACGCCGCGGTGGTGCACGACGGCGAGCTGGGGCGAGGCGACCTTGGCGATGGTGGTGATCAGGATGCCCGCCAGCGCCTGCAGCGGCTGCAGCTCGTCGGAGGTGTTTTTGGCGACCTCGATGCCGGGGCCGGCGCTGCCCTTGTCGGTGGCGTGCAGGCTGACGACGTCGTAGGGGGCGACCTGCACGACGATGACGAAGCGCCGGCCGCGGGCGTCGGTCCACTGCTTGCTCATGTAGAGGGGCACGAACACGCTGCCGCTGTGGGCGGAGATGGTGTCGTAGGGGTCGGTGTTGTGCGTGCTGTTGAGGAACTCGTGGAGCACGAAGTAGCGCATGTCGCGCTGGGAGCGGCGGCGGTAGCTCGCGCCATCGCGCAGGCGCGGGCTGTGCACGATCAGCACGTAGTCGGTGGGCGAGACCCAGATGCGGCCGGCGGGGATCCAGCCGTCGGCGCCGATGGCGGGCAGCGAGAGGTTGCACTCCAGGCCGACGCAGCCGCCGAAGGCCCGGGGCGCCGGGGAGGCGCTGTCGGTGGCCCTCAATGTGGCCATGGCGTGGTTGAAGGCTTCCTGGCCGCGCTCGGTGCGGTAGAGCGGCCAGCCGTCGACGACGGCCTGGTCGCCCTCGCTGCGCGGCAGCTCGGCGGCGGCGCCCTTGCGCGGGGTGTCGAGGTGCCGGTCCTTGATGAGGAGCGTGTCCTGGGCGGCGGGGCGGGCGAAGGGCTCGGCGGACGAGGGGGTTGCGGCGAGCGCGACGGCCAGCGCGAGCGCGGCCGCGCCGATGCGCAACAGCCCCATGCCAAATGACGACCCCCGCCGACCCTCGACACTCAACGTCATCCCTCTTGTCCCGTATGCCCTTGCGTCTCTTGCGCCAGGATCGGGGCTTAACCTTGCCGGGACATTGACCGAATTGAGGTTTTCGGGTGGCGGGGCAATGCGATCGATCTGATGGTTTGCGAGACCTTACCGGGGGTCCCGATCAGATGCGCCGTTGGACGTGGAAGATTGTCGGCGCCCTGTCGCGCGTCACGCGCTCGTCCTGCAACAACGCGGCAGGGCCCCGGCTCTGCGCGCCCCGAGGGGGCGCTTCGGCCGGGGATGCATCAAGTGGAAAGCGCCACGGAGGTGTGCAGCGAGTAGAACACCCAGGAGAGCGCGGAAGGCAAGTAGACGTGGGCGAGCGGCTGGCGCTCGCTAATGCGCAGCAAGTTATTTCTGAACCTACTGGGCGGCCTTGCTCGCGTCGGCCGGTGGGGCGGCCTTGGCCTCCGTCGTCGGCGGTGACAGCGGCGCGGTCTTGGCAGCGGCTGGGGTTGCCTTCTTCACCGCCGCCTTGGCTTTCTTGCGGGGAGCTGCCGGCTTCGCGGGCTCGCTGCCTGGCCAGAAGCTGAACAGGGACGACAGCGGCGCGTTCTCGCTGACGCCGCCCGCGTAGGCCTGCAGCACCCTCACCTTGGCGCCGACTTTCGCGATCGAGGCGAGGTGCACGACGTGCTCGTTCGTCAGGCGGAAGCAGCCCGACGAGTTCGCCCGTCCCACGGTGCGGTCGTTGTTGGTGCCGTGGATGCGATAGATGGTGTTGCCGAGATAGAGCGCGCGCGCGCCCTGCGGATTCTTGAGCCCGCCCGACACCGTGATCGGCAGGCCGGGCTGTCGCTTGTGCATCTCCGGCGGCGGCGTCCACGCCGGCCACGCGGCGATGCGGCTGATGCGCTCGGTGCCCGACCACGTGAAGCCGTCGCGGCCGACGGAGATCGGATACTGGTAGGCTTTCTTGCCCGGCAGCACGAAGTAGAGCGTGCGGCCCTGCGTATCGATGATGATGGAGCCCGGCTCTTCGTTCTGGTCGAAGTAGACGATCGGCGGCTCGGCGGGCTTGATGTCGGGCCGCTCGCCGCCGTCCATGTGCTTGGGATAGGCGACGGGGCTCTGAGTTGCGCGCCGCGCGGCGCGCTCGGCCTCCGCCTCCTCGGCCACCCTCCTGGCGTCGCTGTCGAAGTTCGGGGTCGAGCCCGACCACTGGCCTTGCGCGAGCGCAGGTCCCGCTGCGGCGACGATGGCGACAATCAGCGCCGGAAGCAGTGCGGTGGAGAGTCTCATGTCGGCGAATCGATGCCCGAGCTGCCGGATGACCCGACATGGATACGCCAGCGAAATGCAACGAAACAAGCTGGCGGTGGGCTGTCCCTGCAGCGCTCATGGACCGTGTGGCATTCCTGCATGGGCAGGGAATGCACGGCGGCCGCCCGAGAGCCGGTATCCAGAGCCCAGGTCTCCACCCTCCCTGACGGTGCTGGGTCCCGGATATTTCGCTTCGCGAAATTCCGGGATGACATCACCCCTGGCCCGCGGCGGAGGGTGGGCGCCAGACAAGGAGGCGGCGCTCGGCGAGGGTGACGAGCCAGTCGATGGCGAGCACGAACACGGCGAGGATCACCATGCCGGCGAACACGCCCGTGGTGTCGAGGTTGCCCTCGGCCTGCTGGATCAGGTGACCGAGGCCGGCGGCGGAGCCCAGGTACTCGCCGACCACGGCGCCGATCACGGCAAAGCCGACGGAGGTGTGCAGGGATGAGAACACCCAGGACAGCGCGGACGGCCAGTAGACGTGGGCCAGCAGCTGGCGCTCGCTCATACCGAGCATGCGGGCGTTGGCGAGGATAACGGGGCTCACCTCCCTTACCCCCTGATAGACGTTGAAGAAGACGATAAAGAACACGAGCGTGACGCCGAGCGCCACCTTCGACCAGATGCCTAGCCCCAGCCAGAGCATGAAGATGGGGGCAAGGACGACGCGGGGCAGCGCGTTCGCCATCTTGATGTAGGGGTCGAAGACGGCGGAGAGCAGCGCGTTGCGGGCGAGCCAGAAGCCGAGCGCGATGCCGGCAATGGCGCCAATGAGGAAGGCAAGGATGCCCTCGGTGAGGGTAATGAGGAGGTGCTGCCAGATGGTCTTGCCGAAGCAAGGGGCGGAAATGCTGAGGAGACGGGTGAAGTCGAAGGGCTCCTGGCAGGTGACGATCTTGGCGGTGCCGTCGGCGAACAGGGAGAAGACTCGGGAGGCGACGTCGGCGGGCGTGGAGAAGAAGAACTTGGGCAGGAGATAGACGCCGCCGATGGGGACGGTGGAGCCGATGTGCCAGAGGAGGATGGCAATGACGGCAACGAGGGCCTGAAGGAGGAGGAGCTTGAGGCCGCCGATGATTTGCCCACTGCCGGCACTCATGCCGCCTCCATGCCATAGGCCTTCAGCACCTCGGCGCGCAGTTGGCCCCAGATGGCCTTGTGCAGCTCGTGGAAGCGGGCAAGGAGGCGCACCTCGCTGGCGTCGCGGGGGCGGGGAAGGTCGATGGCGTGGTCGCCGATGATGCGCGAGGAGGGGCCAGCCGACATGATCACGACGCGGTCGGCGAGGGCGATGGCCTCCTCGAGGTCGTGGGTGACGAAGAGGACGGCCTTGCGGCTCTGGGCCCACAATTCGAGCAGGAGGTTGCCCATGATCTGCCGCGTCTGGGCGTCGAGGGGGCCGAAGGGCTCGTCCATGAGGAGTATCTGGGGGTCGCGGATCAGCACCTGGGCGAGGCCGACGCGCTTCCTCTGCCCGCCCGAGAGCTGGTGGGGATAGCGGTCGCCGAAGGGGGCGAGGCCGACGCGCTTGAGCCAGGCCTGTGCGCGCTCCAGCGCCTCGGGGCGGGGAATGCCCGCCACCTCGAGGGCGATGGCGACATTGTCGCGCGCCGTCTTCCAGGGCATCACCGCGTCCTGCTGGAAGAGGTAGCCGGCGTGCCGATCGAGGCCGGCAAGGCGCTCGCCCAGCACGAATGTCTCGCCCGCCGATGGGGCGAGCAATCCCGCAGCCACGTTGAGCAGCGTGGATTTCCCGCAGCCGGTCGGGCCGACGATGGCCACGAACTCGTGCGCGCCGACGGCCAGATCGGTGGCAGCAACCGCCGCATAGGTGCCGCCATCGGGGAGAGGAAAGCCGATCTCCACGCCGCGGAAGCGTACGGCCGCGGCGTTGCCGTTGCCGGCGCGCGCGGCGGCGGTCTCACGTTGGGCGGATGTTTCCGGCAACGGGCGTGTGTCTCCCCTCTGCGCCCCACTGATCGGGAGCACGCGGCACCCTAGCCTGCACCTGCGATGGCGCAAATCGGTCTCGAGGGGATGCCTGCGGGGTCAAGACTTGCAGCACCAAGCCACGAAACCTTCACTGTGACGCAAAAGCGCACCATCTGTGGCGTCCGTGTTGCACGACATTTGCATCGTCCCAGAGCACCAGTGCCAAAGTAGCGCGCTTGGGAGCCGCCCATGAATGCCGACTGGACTGTGAAGGACAACACCGGCCAGCTGCTTGCCGACTTTGCCGCCAACTCTCGCCTGGACGTAGGCCGCAAGCTGGTGCCGCAAAGGGTCGACCCCTTCCGGCTGCAGGTCTCCGCCTCCTACCGGGAGACGTTCGAGCGTACGCTGTCGCAAATCCTGCAGCGAAACGGCTGGCAGATCGTTCGCGTCAGGGCCTAGTCCCGGCTGCCTCGTCATTCCCGCGAGCGCAAAGCGCGTCAGCGGGAATCTCGCGAAGCACTCCTGGCCGAGTTTGCCGGTGGATTCCCGCTCTGCGCTTCGCTTGGCGGGAATGACGATATCAGGCGCCCGAGCACCCGCGGCAGCGTGTCCGGCAAGTCCTCCGCGATCAGACCCGGGCCGAACTCTGCCGCGCAGGCCCCGTGCATCCACACGGCCGCGCAGGCGGCCTCGAAGGCCGGCGTGTGCTGCGCCAGCAGGCCCGTCACGAAGCCCGCCAGCACGTCGCCGGCCCCTGCCGTTGCGAGCCACGGCGGCGCATTGTCGTTGATGGCGGCGCGGCCGTCGGGGGCTGCAATGACGGTGTCGGCGCCCTTCAGGACGACCACCGCGCCGGAAAGCTCGGCGGCCTTGCGCGCGCGGTCGAGCTTCGATCCCGGGAGGTCGCCGAACAGGCGCTTGAACTCGCCCTCGTGCGGGGTGAGCACGACCGGCGCGGGCCGCCCCTTGATGGCCGTGAACAGGCCGTCCGGCGCAGGCCCGGGCTCGGCTCCACGCACGACGAAGCCGAATCCCGCCGCCCGCACCGGCTTGCCGTCCTCGCCCGGAGCAAAGGAGGTCAGGGCATCGGCATCGAGGACGGCGGCAGCCGCTGAGGCGAGCACAGTCAGCACCGTGGCGGCGGTGGCGGCGCCGACGCCGGCGCCCGGCCCGATCAGCACGGCGTTGTGGCGTTTGTCGGCGAGAAACTCGGCGAGCGCGGCATCGGCGCCGACGGCCTTGACCATGATGGCGGTGAGCTGCGTGGCGTTGACGGCGGCGGCGGTTGCCGGCCCGACGACGGTGACGAGCCCCGCACCGATCCGGAGGCAACCGCGCGCTCCGAGGCGGGCGGCTCCCGTCTGCTCGGCCGGGCCCGAGACCACGACGGCATGGCCGCGGCTGTACTTGTGTCCCTCGAGCCGAGGCCTGGGATAGGCTACCTGCCAGAGTGCGGGCCGGTTGGCGAACGTGCGCGGGCCGATCGATCCCAGCACGGCATCGGGAATGCCGATGTCGGCGAGACGCAGCTCGCCGCACAGCGCGCGACCCGGCAGCAGCAGATGCGCAGGCTTGAGCCGGAAGAACGTGACGGTGCGCGTCGCCTGCACGACAGGCCCGCCAGCCGTCCCCGTCGTGCCGTCGAGACCGCTCGGCACGTCGACGGCGACCACCGGCTTTCCCGACACATTGATGGCCGCCACCACGTCGGCCGCCACACCCTCGAGCGGGCGCTTCAAGCCAGCGCCGAACAGGGCATCGACGATGAGATCGGCCCCCGCGATGACAGCGGCAGCGAGCGGCTCGATCGTGCCGCCCCAGCGCCTCGCCATCTCGGCCGCGTCACCCCTGAGGTCGCCCGGACTTCCGAGCAAACCCAGCCGGACCTCGAAGCCGCGCTCGCGCAACAACCGCGCTGCCACGAAACCGTCGCCGCCGTTGTTGCCCGGCCCACAGACGACCGCGACGGCCGCACCGGGACGCCCGGCAAGCTCGGCGGCGGCCTCGGCCACGGCCCGACCGGCGTTCTCCATCAGCACGAGCCCCGGCACGCCGCCCGCGATGGCGCCTTGATCCGCGCGAGCCATCTCCAGGGTCGTGAGCAGTTCGTGGCCCAAGCAAAGTCTCCTCGAGGAAGCCCTCTGAGCAGCGTCCATATCATGCCTCGGGACCCATCTGCCGCCAAACGGCCTGACCACGGAAGTTGGAGTCCATAAAATAGGCATTTGCTCATCAGGTAGGCTGATCGCCAGCTTGCAAGCGCCCCGAGTTGCCCTGTAGATACGCAAAGTCCTTGGTTGCCTGGGGTTTCGCCGCCCCGTAAAGCTGGCATGCGGCGTGCTTAATTCTGCCGTTGAGAGGACAGCGAGACCTCGCTCTGGAGGTCGGGAGGTGAAGGCACGCATGAAGAAGATCGAGGCCATCATCAAGCCCTTCAAGCTCGACGAGGTGAAGGAGGCACTGCAGGAAATCGGCCTGCAGGGCATCACCGTGATCGAGGCCAAGGGCTTCGGTCGTCAGAAGGGGCACACCGAGCTCTATCGCGGCGCAGAATACGTCGTCGACTTCCTGCCCAAGGTGAAGCTCGAGGTCGTGCTCGGCGACGACATGCTGCCCAAGGCGCTCGAGGCCATCCAGAGGGCCGCCAAGACCGGACGCATCGGCGACGGCAAGATCTTCGTGTCGACGGTGGAGGAGGCCATCCGCATCCGCACCGGCGAGACCGGAGCGGACGCGATCTGAGCGACAGCGGCGCCCCCCAGGGCTCTGCGACAGGAATTGTGACGAGCCGGCCGGCGGCCGCGCCTCGTCGATGCGAGTGAGTGGTGACAGGGGAACAGCAATGGCAGACAGACCGAAGAACGTTGGCGACGTGCTGAAGATGATGAAGGACAAGGAGGTGAAATTCCTCGACCTTCGCTTCACCGACACCAAGGGCAAGATGCAGCACGTGACGGCCGACGGCAGTTGCGTCAACGAGGCGATGTTTGCGGAAGGCTACGCCTTCGACGGCTCCTCGATCGCGGGCTGGAAGGGCATCGAGGCCTCCGACATGACGCTGATGCCGGAACCAGCGAGCGCCCACATCGATCCGTTCTTCGCCCAGACCACCATGGCGGTGTTCTGCGACGTGCTCGAGCCCTCGAC
>JBGGME010000006.1:0-3578 GCA_041288195.1 Hyphomicrobiaceae bacterium | reverse complement strand
GTTAGTCGAAAAAATACGCGCCCCTGGGGCCACTGCGCGGCCACCTTTGCGTCCCGCATCGGCGGCGAGGGTTTGATCTTGTGCGAAGCTTCGTTTTTCATTGGGGACGTTGGCACCGCCCTTTCTGGCGATCTCGCGCTGTTTGTCTACATCCATGCTGGCGAAGCCACGCTGTGCGGCAGCTGAACGCTCTTGGGTCATTGGAATCTCCGGTGAGCCTCATGGAAACCCAACGTCTCAAAATCCGTGCACCCCTTGACTAGCAGGGTCGCTGAAAAACCGGGCCGAAGGAGCGCCGGCAGTCTCGACTGAAGCCTGTGCGTCGTTCGCCCCGGTTCGGTGCCGCGCTTTCCCCTCGCTCAGGCGGCAAGCAGTCTCGGCAGCCGCGCGAGATTGTAGGCAGCCATAGTCAACGTGAACTGGGCACCATTGCGGTCGAGGCCCCGCAGCATCGTCTTGGCGATCGGTCCGACTAGGCCACCGAAGGAATGACCCGCGCGTCGAACGAGCTGTTGCGGCCGGCTGCGGAGCGCGCCGTTGGACGGTGATTGTGGATCGACGGCATGCGTGATGAAGAATTAGAGCGCGTGCGCCGCTTTTGAGAGATTGCCGAGCTTGGCGATGACACGCGGCCGATCAAGCATGATAAGGCCGCAGTCGGGCGCTGCCATCAAGCGGTGCGCATCGATGTGCTCAAGGGCTGCCCTAAGCCGAGTGCTGATCTCCTCGACGGTCTCGATGCGCGTGCGCGCGATGCCGACGACGCCGAGCATCACGGTTTTTGTGGGGAAATGCTCGAGGAGTGCCAAATCATTGTGCCGGTGGGCGTCCTCGATGGAGACGGCGTCGATCGCGGCCGCCTCGAGAGCGGGTGCTAGACGGAAGTACGTGCCGGGCTCGGCCTTGGGATAGTCCACGATGTCGAGCGAGGAAGGGTAGCCACAGCAAATGTGCACGGCCCGCTTGGTGGTGGCCGGCACGTTATGAAAGCAGCGGTCCAACATCTCGACACCGAAATCGAGCGCGCGCTGAGGCTCGCGCGCGAAAACAGGCTCGTCGATCTGGACCCATCGGCAGCCCGCCTCCGCCAGCGCTCGGATCTCGGCGTTGAGCGCGTCGCTGAGATCGGCGGCAAGCCGGTGCTCGTCGCCGTAGTACGTGTCAGCCGTGGAGTCGATAACGGTCATCGGGCCCGGCAGCGTCATCTTCACGGGCCGGTCGGTGGACGCTTGAGCGACGCTCCAGTCACGCTGGAGGATAGGGCGCTCCGACCGGATTAAGCCGCGCACTGTCGGCACCTCGGCGCTCCAGCTTCCCTGCCGCATCGATTTACGCGTCAGGCCGGCGAAATCGAAGCCGGTGAAATTGCGGCACTGGTAGTAGATGTAGTGCTCACGGCGGATCTCGCCGTCTGTTGGAATGTCAACCCCGTTCGCAACTTGCTCGCGCACGACCACCACGGTGCCCCGATCTAGCGCCTCTTCTTGCGAGCCGCGGACCGCGGCCAGATAGGCGTCGTAGGCCTGGGTAGGGTGCCATTCGTCTGGTGCATGGCGGCGGCGCACATCGAACCAGTTGGGCACGTGGACGCCGGCTGGCTTCGGATAGGAACCGATGGTCGTCGTGAGCAGGGGCATGTGGCAGCCTACCGGGTTGGCGTCAGATCGTGCCGCGCGCCGCGAGGAGGGCGCGTGCGAGCTCGGCGAAACCGTCACCGCCCTCGCTGGGAGTCACGTAGGCTGGCTCCGCCTCGAGACGATCGCGGAACTTCAGAACGTTGGCGACGCCGAGCGAGTGCGGGAAATAACTGAACATGGAGACATCGTTCGGCGAGTCACCGACGAAGACCACCCTCTCGGCGGCCGTCGTGGTGTCGATGCCAAGGATGTCGGCGGCGAGGCGCCGTGCCATGGCGAGCTTACTGAAGTCGCCGAACCATACGTTGATGTGGATCGAGGCAACGCGCACGGTGGCACCGGCCGCCTCGGCCAGCCTCACGATGCGGCCGACGTCGGTGTCACTCAGCGCGGCGACGTCCTCGCACCAGTCGATCGCAAGATCGCATTCCCGGTAGGGCTGATCGGAGGTGATGGCAGCACGAGGCACCTCTCTCAGGATTTGGTCGCACAGGGCGTCGAGCCGCTTCCTGTCAACAGCGCGCCGGTCAGCCGGATACCAGTAGCGCCTGACTACGCGGCGCCCTTTGTCGTCGTAGGTGAAATAGAAGGCGCCGTTCTCGCCGACGACGCCCTTGACCGGCCACTGGCGCGCGATGAGGTCGCACCATCCTGCGGGCCGCCCGGTCACCGGCACCACGGCGATCCCGGCCGTGTCGAGTGCCTCCATGGCCGCGTAGGCACTCGCCGTCAGTCTGCCGTGCATAGTCAGCGTGTCGTCGATGTCAGTCAGCACGGCGGACACGCCCCGGCGCGCGGAAAAAGTGAATGCAGTCAACGGCTGCAGCTTGCGGTCGGTCATGGAGCAGGGTTCCACCGCATGAGGATCAGCCGCCCGCCGGCACCACAGCCGATGACTTCACGGTGCGCTCGACGAACAACATCAGCGCCAGCGTTGGCACGAGGAGGAACAGGCCGAGCGTTGCCGCCTGCTGAGGGTGGAGGTAGTAGCCGCCAACGAATTGGTACACCTGCACGGGAATGGTTTCGATATTAGGATAACCGAGTAGCAGGATGAGCACGAACTCATTCAAGGACCAGCTGAAAGCGAAGATGCCGCCAGCCATGATGCCGGGCCAGACGAGCGGCAAGTAGATCTTGCGCAGAATGAGGGCGCGGCTGGCGCCGAGATTGCGCGCGGCCTCCTCGTACTCGGGCGGCACCATGAGGAACGAGCTCACCATGGCGCGCAGCGCATAGGGCACCGCCATGATCATGTGTGCGAGGACGACCCCCATGAACGATGAGAGCAACCCGAGCTTAGAATAAAAAGGCAGGAGCGCAATGCCGACCGTAATGGTCGGAAAGGCCAGAGGGACATTGGAGAAGCCCTCGACCAGCTGAACGAAGCGGCCGCCGCCGCCCTGTGTGCGCGCTCCGAACACGTAAGCCGCCGGGAACGTGATTGCGAGGGTGGCGAGCGTGGCGAAGCTCGCGATCAGGTAGCTGTTGATCATCGCGGTCAAGATATTGGGCGAAGTCAAGATTCTCTCGAACCAGCGCAGCCCGAACTCTTGCGGCCACCACCAATGCGAGGGGAACCACTTGGTAGCGAAGGCGTAGAGAAAGACAACGAGGACCGGGAACAGGATCAGCCAGGCGACAACCCCGAGCACGAGCCAGTTCACAAGCCGGCTGTGTTGACGGTTAGGCATGCTTGCGCGCCCTCGCGAGAGCCCGCGTGTAGAAGTAGGCGATGGTAAGTGCCACTGAGATGTAGACGACCGAGGTAGTGTACCCCGCGAGCCAATTTCCCTGGTCCTTGGCGTTCACGTAGATGAACACGGACAGGAACTGGGGCCAGCTGGCACCGAGCACGAAGGGGATGGAGAAGGCGATGAAGAGGGCGAGGAAATTGAGCAAGACGACTGAGAGAATGCCGTAGCCGAGCAGCGGCAGGTA
>JBGGME010000005.1:0-13620 GCA_041288195.1 Hyphomicrobiaceae bacterium | reverse complement strand
GGCCAGCACGCGGCGCACGAAGCGCGACATCTCATCGTTCTGCGGGGCAACGCGCGGCTGCTGCGCATTGGGTATCTCGAACGGCGAGCGCGAGCTCCCGCCGGGCCGGCCGACGTCGGGCATGCGCGGGATGCCGTCGCCGCCGCCCGAGAGCAGCTCGAGCGGATTGATACCGAGCATCAGGCAGATGACGCCGATGACGATCAGCGAGGTGATGCTCAGCCCCCCGCCGCCGATCGGGAGTGGTATGCCGCCGCCGCGCCGGAACATGCCGCCGCCGGACTCGCCGCGGCGATCCTCCACGTTCTCGCTTTCCCGGTCGCCTTCGCCGTACCGCATCGGGGGTATCCTCCAGCTCGTGGGCCTATTCGCTTTCGGCCCGTCCCGACCGTGCCGTCCTCAAGCCGGGCAGGGCCAGAAAGCGGCCGGCCTCGGCCCGTGCCCGGTCCGACTTGAATCGCAGCAGAGCATGCACCTGCCGCGAGGCGGCGACCACCCCCTCGTTGACGTAGGCCTCGTGGTTCTTCTCGATGTCCTTGAGCTCGTAGCGGTAGTTGCACATCAGTCCGTGCGCCTCGCGCAAGCCCTTTGCTGAGATATCCCCCTGCCAGTTGATGCGCTCGAGGCGCGCGCCGTTGCCGAGATGGAAGCGCGCCACCGGGTCGACGGGTTGGCCGTCCACGGTCTTGGCGTTGAGGAAATAGTGCGCCGCGAGCCTGAGCAGCAGGGGGCGCAGGGGCTCGGCCGCGGCGGTGTGCACCCACGCCGCGTCCTCCAGCACGGCAAGCCGGTCGTGCTCGACAGGCGACAGCAGCTCGGAGCCGTCGCCCGTGCGCAGACGCTCGAGCCAGTCGGCGAAGCCCGGGATCGGCGAGAGCGTCACGAAGGTCCGCAGACTCGCGCGCTCCTTCAGGAGGTCCTCGACCACCTGCTTGATGAGGAAGTTGCCGAACGAGATGCCGCGCAGCCCCTCCTGGCAGTTGGAGATCGAGTAGAACACGGCCGTCGTCGGCCTTTCCTCGGCGTCGCCGTCCTTGAGCTCCTCGGACAGCAGCGACTGGATGCTGTCGGGGATGTCGGTCGTCAGCGCCACCTCAACGAAGATCAGCGGCTCGTCGATCAGCGAGGGATGGAAGAAGGCAAAGCAGCGCCGGTCCGCCGGATCGAGCCGCCGGCGCAGGTCGTCCCAGCCCTTGATCTCGTGCACCGCCTCGTACTCGATGATCTTCTCGAGGATAGCGGCCGGCGTCTGCCAGTCGATGCGCCGCAGCACCAGGAAGCCGCGGTTGAACCAGGAGGCCAGCAGATGCATCAGGTCGCGATCCACGAGAGCGAGCGCGGGATCGCCGACCTCGATCAGATCGCGCCGCATGGCCACGATCTCGGCGGTGGCGCCGGGGGCCAGGTTGAGGCGGCGGAAGAACTCCTGGCGCGGGCTCTCCACCGCACGCTGCAGGGCCGCTACGGCGCTGGGCTCGGGATGTGCGAGGTAGGCCTTGGCGGCATGCGCCACGCGGTCGGTATCGGGCTGCATGGTTTCAGCAATGTAGGCGAGAAAGGCGCGGCGCTCATCGGGCGCGAGCCGGCGGTAGTCCTCGAGGATGGCGCGGGCGATGGCGACACCCGAGGCCTCGCCGCGGCCCGACAGCAGCGCGGCGGCAAGCTCGCGAATCTCCTCCTGCGGCTCGGCGCCGCCGAGGGAACGCGGCAGGAGTTGGCGGCCCTGCTCCGCAATGCTGCCCAGCAGCTCCTGCAGGAAAGAAGTGTTCACGTGCAATCCCCAATCTCGCGGCCAAACCTGCGGCGGGCCAAGACGGTCAAGCTGACGCTCAAATACAACAATTTCGCGACCCGCGCGTTCCCTGTCACCGTCAGCGCTTAACGATTCTCCCTCTCGCCATCGTACTTCACGATGGGGAGAGGGTTGGGGGTGAGGGGCAGCGGCAATCCTCCGGCGGGGAGATTTTGTCTGCCCCTCACCCTAGCCCTCTCCCCGCAAGCAGGGAGAGGGGACCGTCGACAGGGCAGCATTTCCTGCGCATTCTCGCGGCATCTGCCTCTTGGGGAGACGTCCATGACAACCGAGACCTACGAGATACTGGCCATCAAGTACGGCGAGTTCGCCGCCCGCAAGCGCTTCGAGAGCTTCATCGCCGCCGACGACCACGATGGCCCCCATCCCATCGACTACTTCGTGTGGGTGATCCGCAATGCCAACCGCACCATCCTCGTCGACTGCGGGTTCGACGAGGCCGAGGGCGCCAAGCGCGGCCGCAAGATTGCGCGCACGCCGGCAGCGGCGCTGGAGATGATCGGCATGCCGGCCAGCAATCTCGAGCAATTGATCGTCTCGCACCTGCACTACGACCACGCCGGCACCATGTCGGCCTTCCCCAAGGCGCGCTTCCATCTGCAGGCGGCCGAGATGGCCTACGCCACCGGGCCCTGCATGTGCCACAACCACATCCGCTATCCCTTCAGCGCCGACCACGTGTGCGAGATGGTGCGCAACATCTACTCGGGCCGCGTCGAGTTCCACGACGGCGACGGGGAGGTGGCGCCGGGCGTCACCGTGCACAAGATCGGCGGCCACAGCCGCGGCCTGCAGTGCGTGCGGGTGATGACGGCGGGCGGTCCAGTCGTGCTCGCTTCCGACAGCTCGCACTACTACGAGAACTTCGAGAAGGGCAAAGTCTTCCCCATCACGCTCGACATCGCCGACGTGCTCGACGGCTACACCAAGCTCAAGAAGCTCGCCGCCTCGCCGCGCCATATCGTGCCCGGCCACGACCCGCTGGTGCTGCAGCGCTATCCCGCGCTCAACAGCCAGACGAAAGGCATCGTGCACCGGCTCGACCTGCCGCGGCTCGACGGCTGAGGCGTCGTCGTCATTCCCGCCAAGCGAAGCGCAGCGCGGGAATCCAACCAAAACGGTGCGGAGCGGAGCGTGCGGCTGGATTCCCGCTGACGCGCTCCGCGCTTGCGGGAATGACGACGCCCGAGCGCGAGCAATACGGAAGCTGCGGATACAAGCTCGTCATTGCGCAGTCTTAGAGATTGTTTACGGCTGGAGTTCATCCTCGCCAAAGGGGGGAAGCTGGAACGTCGGTCTGGAGGCGGACCCCATGACCCAAGAGAACCCCGGAGCGCCACCTGGGCACCTCAGCAAGCCGAAGCAACTGCCGCCGGGGCGCAAGGAAGACAGGAAAAGCCCCAGGCGTCGCGTGCTGAAAGAGGGCAAGGTCGTCTTCGGTCAAACCCAAGCCGTGATCGACTGCACCATCGACAACCAGTCCGAAGGCGGCGCGCACATCCGCCTGCAAAACTCGCACGGCCTGCCCGAGGATTTCTATCTGGTCGAGGCCAACCGCGGCATCATCCACAAGGCGGAGGTGGCCTGGCGCACCACGACCGGCATGGGGCTCAGGATCCTCGGCCCCATCGAGGACGCGTCAGCGCGCGCGGCGCTGCTCCGCAAGTTCAAGCGCAACGTCTATTAGGCGCGTGATCCAACGCGACCAGGTTCGGCCTATGCGGCAGGGCGTCCGGCGTCTTGACGTTCCACGCCAGGCCCACCCGCGCCAGCGCCATCAGCACCCACCAGCCCGGATCGCGCTCGCCGGCCTCCAGCCCGAGCCGCGCCGAGCCAGGGAAGGCGTGGTGGTTGTTGTGCCAGGCCTCGCCCATGGTGATGAGCCCGCACCAGGGCACGTTGTAGCCCTGCACGCCGGCGCCCTCGATGTGCCAGGAGCGGGGCCCCTGGTTGTGGGCGAAGTAGCCGACGAGCCAGTGCCCCGTGACCGAGACGGCGACACGGGCACAGATGCCCCACACCAGCCACGGCATGCCGCCGAGCGCGAAGAAGAGCAGGGCCCAGGGCAGCTGCTGCGCCATCCAGGTGCGGTCGATGAAACGGTAGACGCGGTCCTCGGCGACGCGGCGCTCGATGACGAGGGCGGGCGGATGCTGCAGATGGAGCTCGCAGTGCAGCTGCCAAAAGCCGTCGCGGGCGAGCGAGGATCGGTGCGCCAGATAGGGATGGCAGCGGGGTTTGCGCTGGGCCCAGTCGCGGATGTCGTGCTGGCGGATCATGCCGTAGGGACCGGCCATGCCGACCAGGGTGCCGAGGTAGACGAACAGGCGCTCGAGCCACAGCGGGCAGTCGTAGCTGCGATGGATGAGCCGGCGATGCATGCCGAGCGAATGGCCGAGGCAGACGGTGACGGCGGTCGTGGCGAGGAACAGCGCGAACGCGCCCCAGGTGAAATGCATGGGCCCGCCGATCAGCGCGGCGAGCGTCATCCCCGTGATCCACAGCGACTTGGCGGGCTTCCAGCGCACGACACCGCGCTCGGCGTCGGTGTCGCCGGCATCGAACATGCGGGGTGAGCGAAACGTGCTCTGCGACGCCACCAGCGCCGCTTCCACGCAGTCCGCGGCTGCCCGTGCGGGCAATGTTGCGACTGGAGCCATGATCACCTCCGCGCGATGAGCAAACGGCCATGGGCGGCCAGCGTCAAGACGTCGGACTGTTCAACCGGGGGCTGGCTGCCGCACTATGACGAGCATGGGACCAGGGCATCACCACGGCCACGCGCACGCTCATGGGCATGGCCACGGCCATGCGCACGGTGCGAGCCGGGGCGGCGACCCCGCCCGCAACCGCCGCCGGGTGGGGATCGCCGCGGTGCTGACGGGCTCGTTCATGGTGGCCGAGGCGGTGGCCGGCATGCTCTCGGGCTCGCTGGCGCTGATCGCGGATGCCGGCCACATGTTGGCCGACGCGGCCTCCCTCTCGCTTGCCTGGATCGCCTTCCGCGTGGCGGAGCGTCCGCATGACTGGACGCGCACCTACGGCTTCCACCGCGTGCACGTGCTCGCCGCCTACACCAACGGGCTCACGCTGTTCTTCGTCACCATCGCCATCGTGGTCGAGGCGGTCCATCGCCTGCGCGAGCCCGTCACCGTGCTCGGCGGGCCGATGCTGGTGGTGGCGGTGCTCGGCATCGTCGTGAATCTGCTGGCCTTTGCCGCACTGCACGGCGCCGACCGCGACAACCTCAACATCAAGGGCGCGCTGCTCCACGTCGTCGGCGATCTGCTCGGCTCGGTTGCCGCCATCGTCGCGGCGATCGTGATCCTGGTGACGGGCTGGTCGCCCATCGACCCGCTGCTGTCGGTGGTGGTGTCGCTGCTGATCCTGCGCAGCGCGTGGATGCTGATCCGCGACTCCGGCCATATCCTGCTCGAGGCCGCCCCGCGCGAGCTCGACGTGGAGGCCATGCGCAATGATCTCGCCGCCAACGTCGAGGGCGTGGAAGACGTACATCACGTGCACGCCTGGTCGCTGACCCAGGAGCGGCCGATGGTGACGCTGCACGCGCGCATCTCGGAAGCCGCCGGTCCGGGCGAGGCCGCGCGCATCTCCGCCGCCATCAAGGTGCATCTGCGGGCGCGCTACGGCATCACGCACGCCACCGTCGAGATCGAGCACGGGGAGTGCGCCGACGCGGTCGGGCCCGAGCCGCCCGCGAACCGGCATTAACGCTTTCGCTTCGAAGGCAGGGCTAGCCTCGAAGCTTCAGCGCGGGCGCATAATGGTTTTGGGACTTGCGCGCAAACGCGTACGGGAGCTGACGATGAAGGCAGCGGTGGCAGGTACGGCGATGATCCTATGGGCGGCAACAGGGCCGGCCGCGGCCCAGGATGGCGCCTTCCGGCGCGTGCTCGAATGCAAGAACGACGGCGCCCGCGTCGAGCTCTATCTACCCGAGAGTATCGTCTCGGGGCTCGGCATCGCCAACGTGCGCCTGGCGCGACCCGCCAGGGGCTACTACGCGCTCGATCTCAGCGATGCCGGCAAAGGCAAGCCGCTGGAGCCCGTGCGGGTCAGCCTGACGACCGACAAGAAGGGCGTCGTAGTCAACCAGTACACGCGCAAGCTGCCGCCGACGACGGTGCCGGTGGCGGGCGGCAAGGTGAGCTTCGACAAGCGCTTTGCCGAGGACATGGTCTGCAAGCCGTTCAACGGCGAGTGAGCGATGTCATCCCGGCGCTTGTCGCCGGGATCCAACCAACCAATTGCGCCAGAGCGATCTGAGGGGTGGATCCCGGGCACAAGGCCCGGGATGACACCTGCGGGACCGCGCGTGCTAGTCTTCGCCCGGCACTGCACGTGGCGAGGAAACATGGCTGACAAGGACAAACCAGAGCGCGGGTTCCTGCGGGGGTTGCAGAACTACGGGGACCGCGACTTCTCGATCTACATGCGGCGCGCGTTCGCCAAGTCGATGGGCTACACGGGGGAGGAGCTCAAGCGTCCCGTGGTCGGCATCGCCTACACGCACTCCAAGTTCAACCCCTGCCACCGCCATTTCCCTGAGCTGCTGGAGGCCATCAAGCGCGGCGTGGCGGCGGCGGGTGGGCTCGCCCTCGAGTTCCCGACGACGTCGCTGCACGAGTCGACGCTGGCGCCCAACTCCATGAAGTTCCGCAATCTGATGGCGATGGACACCGAGGAGATGATCCGCGCGCAGCCGATGGACTCGGTCGTGCTGATGGGCGGCTGCGACAAGACCGTGCCGGCGCAGCTGATGGGCGCAGCGAGCGCCGGCAAGCCGGCGATCCAGCTGATCGGCGGGCCACAGATGACCTCGCGCTACAAGGATGACCGCGTAGGCGCCTGTACCGACTGCCGCAAGTTCTGGACCCAGTATCGCGCGGGCAAGCTGGGCGAGGCCGACATCGATGCGGTCGAGGGCCGGCTCGTGACGACGGCCGGGACCTGCGCCGTGATGGGCACGGCCTCCACCATGGCGGCCATTGCCGAGGCCCTCGGCATGACGCTGCCCGGCACGGCTGCCATACCGGCCGTGCACGCCGACCGGCTGCGCGCGTCGGAGGCGACGGGCGCGCGCGCCGTCGCGCTGGCGCGCTCGGAGCTGACGCCGGACAAGATCATCACCGCGCAGTCCGTGGAGAATGCGGCCCGCGTGCTGCTGGCGCTGGGCGGCTCCACCAACGGCGTGATCCACTTGGCAGCCATCGTCGGCCGCCTCGGCCTCAAGCTCGATCTCGAGCGGCTCAACGAGCTCTCCGACACCACGCCGGTGCTGGCCGCCGTCAAGCCGGTCGGCAACGAGTTCTACATGGAGGACTTCTTCGCCGCCGGCGGCATCGGCGCGGTGATGCGCGAGCTCAAACCGTTGCTGAATCTGGAGTGCATGACGGTGACGGGTGAGACGCTCGGGCAAAGGCTCGCCGAGGAGGAGAGCGCCTACGTCGACCGCCGCGTCATCAAGTCGGCGTCCGCGCCGTTCGAGCCGCACGGCGGCCTCGTCGCCCTGTTCGGCTCGCTCGCGCCGGACGGCGCCATCATCAAGCGCTCGGCGGCGACGCCCTCCCTGTTCGAGACGACGGCGCGCGCGGTGGTATTCTCCTCGCTCGAGGACATGGCGGCGCGGGTCGATTCACCCGAGCTCGACGTGACGGCGGACGACATTCTCATCCTGCAGAATGCCGGCCCGCGCAGTCCCGCCGCCATGCCGGAGGCGGGCTTCCTGCCGATCCCCAAGAAGCTGCTGGCCGCCGGCGTCAAGGACATGGTGCGCATCTCGGACGCGCGCATGTCCGGCACCGCCTACGGCACCATCGTGCTGCACGTGGCGCCGGAGGCGGCCGTCGGGGGGCCGTTGGGCCTCGTGCGTACGGGCGACAAGATCCGCCTCTCCGTGAAGGAGCGGCGGCTCGACCTGCTGGTGGACGAGGCGGAGCTGGCCAAGCGGCGGGCGACCCAGGGTGTCAGGCCCGCGGGGTCTGACACCCCCATGCGCGGCTACGACAAGCTGTTCCGCGAAAGCGTGATGCAGGCGCCGGAGGGCTGCGATTTCGACTTCCTGCGGCGCTAGCCGAAGCCTGGGCCAGCTTCGATCGCCACCCCGCCGTGACTTTGCGTCCCTTGACCGGGCGTGCTTCCCACCGCTTCAATTGGCGGTTGCAAGGATTCCCGGCGAGGAGCAGGCCCCATGTTCGACTTCGACCGCGTGATCGAGCGTCGCGGCACGCACGCGTCGAAGTGGGACAACATGGCCAAGCTGTCCGGCATCACCGCGCCGGACGCAATCCCCATGTGGGTCGCCGACATGGACTTCGCCGCCCCTCCCGGCGTCACCGAGGCGCTGGCGGCGGAGACGAGGCGCGCCGTCTACGGCTACTATGCCGACACGGGCACCTGGGCGCGCGCGCTCGCCGACTGGATGGCGCGCCGGCACGACCTCGCGATCGACCCGGCCTGGGTGACGCCGACGCCCGGCGTCGTCTCCGGGCTCGGCCTCATCCTGCAGGCGGTCACCTCCCCCGGCGACGAGGTGGTAGTGTTCCCGCCCGCCTATCACGCATTCCGCCGGATCATCCTCGCCAACGAGCGCCGCATCCTCGACGCTGAGCTCGTGAATGCCAACGGCCGCTATGCCATGGACCTCGACGGGCTCGCCAAGCGGCTCACCCCCAAGACCCGCATCGTCTTCTTCTGCAGCCCGCACAATCCCGGCGGCACGGCTTGGACGCCCGAGGAGATCCGTGCGCTCGCCAAATTCTGCGCCGAGCACGACCTGATCCTCGTCTCCGACGAGATCCACTGCGATCTCGTCTTCGCGGGCGCCAGGCATACGCCGACGCTGGCTGCCGCGCCCGAGATCAAGGACCGCCTGATCAGCACCTTTGCCGCCACTAAGACCTTCAACCTCGCCGGCGCCCACGTCGGCGCCTGCGTCACCTCCAACGCCGACTTCAAGCGCCGCATCGACGCGCGCGTGATGGCGAGCGGGCTCGGCTCCTACAACAGCTTCGGCATGGTTGCGACCGAGGCCGCCTGGCGCACGGGCGCGGCCTGGCTCGACGCGCTGCTCCCCTACCTCGCCCGCAATCGCGACCTCCTCGATGCACGGATCGAGGCCGCCGCTCCCGGCGCCCGCTCCATGCGTCTGCAGGCCACCTATCTCGGCTGGGTCGACTTCTCGGGCACCGGCCTCGCCGCGGAGGAGGTCGCATCCAGGGTCAAGACCCGCGCCCGCATCTTCGCGAGCCCCGGTCCGCAGTTCGGTCCGGGCGGGGAGACCTGGCTGCGCTTCAACTTCGCCACGCCGCGCGCCATCCTCGAGGAGGCGCTGGGACGGCTGGACGAGGCGTTCGCGGATTTGCGCGAGGGCAGATAGAATGCGGATAGAGGGCAGATGAGGGCTCCAGCGATGTCGCGACCCGTCGTCGGCGTGATCGGCAACGCGCACTTCGTCGAGAAGCGCTTCAATTTGCAGGCGGTGGGGGTGCGGAACCTCAAGGCGATTGCGGAGGTCGCGGGCGCGCTCCCCTTGATGTTTGCGACCGAGCCCGGCGTCACCGACATCGGCACGCTGCTGGAGGTGGTCGACGGGATCGTGCTGACGGGGGCGCGCGCCAACGTGCATCCGACCCGCTTCCGCACCGAGCCGCACCCGAGCCACGAGCCCTACGACGAGGCGCGCGACGCCCTGGCGCTGGGGCTGATCGAGGAGTGCGTCGCCCGCGGCGTGCCGATCCTCGGCATCTGCCGCGGCTTCCAGGAGATGAACGTCGCCTTCGGCGGCACGCTGCATCCCGAGATCCGCGAGATACCCGGCCGCATGAACCACCGCATGCCCAGGCTCGAGAACGGCGAGATCCATCCCGACCCCGCCGTCATCTTCGCCGACCGCCACGATGTCACGCTGGTTCCCGGCGGCGCCTTCGCCAAGCTGTTCGGCTGCGAGACCATTCGCGTCAACTCGCTGCATGGGCAAGGCATCCTGGAGCCGGGCCCCCGGATCGTGGTGGAGGGTGTGGCCGAGGACGGCACGATGGAAGCGATTCGCATCGCCGATGCGCCGGGCTTTGCGCTCGGCGTGCAATGGCATGCCGAGCACGACCCGCACGGCAACGCCGTCAACCGCGCCCTCTTCCAGGCCTTCGGCCAGGCCCTCTCGGAGCACCGCCGCGGGGCGTAGCGCCCTGGCACAGGCGAGCACTGTCGACTTCCAGCGATGCGACGGCTTTGCCGGCACGAGGGGGCGGGGCCACGCTTGACGCGCAGTGCTCTCCTGGCGCCCCAATGGATGCTCGAGACCCAAGGAAAGTCGGTAGCCACGTCCGACCAAGCCCGCGAAGGCCTGGCTCTGCAGGGAGAGAAACGCATGACCGCGCTCCGAAAGATCGACGTGCATGCCCACATCCTTTCAGAGGAGACCATGAGCCTGATGCGCAAGGAGGCGCCGAAAATCGGGCCGCGGCTGGAGCGTATTGACGACGACTTCGCCGTGCTCGAGGTCGCGGGAAGCCCCTACCGGCCGTTTCCGCGGGGCGGCTGGGACATGTCGCGGCGATTGAGCGACATGGATGCGGCCGGAGTAGACGTGCAGGTCGTCTCGAATACGCCGCAGACCTTTCTCTACAACCAGGAGAGCGGGCTCGCCGCGGCACTATCGGCCCTGCAGAACGAGCAGATCGCCAAGGCCGTCGCGGACAATCCGAAGCGGCTCGTAGGCATCGCGACGCTGCCGATGCAAGCTCCGGAGCTGGCCGCCGCCGAGTTGCGCCGGGCGATGGGAACGCTCGGACTGAAGGGCGCGCAGATCGGCTCCAACATCAATGGCAGCAATCTCGATGACCCGGCGCTGGAACCGTTGTGGGCGGCGGCGAACGAGCTCGACGCCTTCATCATGGTGCATCCCACCGGGGTCGCGGGCGCGGAGCGGCTCAAGTCCTATTACCTCGTCAACCTGATCGGCAATCCCCTCGACACGACCATTGCGGCGGCAGCGCTGGTGTTCGGCGGCGTGATCGAGCGCTATCCCAGGATCAAGTTCCTGATGGTGCACGGCGGGGGTTTCGTGCCCTACCAGGCGGGGCGTTTCAATCACGGCTGGCAGGTCAGAGCCGAGCCACGGGTGAGGCTGAAAGTGCCGCCCCAGGCCTCGGTGGACCGGCTCCTGTTCGACACCATCGTGCACGGGCGGCCGGCACTCGAATTTCTGGTGTCCTCGTGCGGAGCCGGCCGCGTGCTGCTGGGGAGCGACTATCCCTTCGACATGGGAACGCTCGAATGCGCGCGGCAGGTCGAGGCGCTGTCGATTGCGGAAGCGGACAAGCCAACGATCCTCGGCGGCGCCGCGGCGAGGCTGCTCGCCCTCACTTAGGCTGACCTCGCCGCCCATCTGCAGGCAGGGGAAGCGGCATGTGGCCCAGCGCACGGCCCTTTGGCGAGCGTCAGGTTGATCGCAGAGATTCCGAGATTACGATGATATCGGACGAGTCATGCGGCGCACGCGATAAACAAGCCGGCACAAAGCTGGTCATCTAGGGAGGAGACGCCATGGACAGACGCAGCTTCCTCATCGGCACAGGCGTAGTGGCAGGTGCTCAATGGGCGGGACGCATCGGCGCGCAGGATGTCTACCCATCTCGTTCCGTCAGCGTCATCAATCCGTTTCCGCCCGGCGGCGTCAGCGACACCATAACTCGGCCGCTCAACGCCGCGCTGGAGGTGGTGCTCAAGCAGCCGTTCATTCTCGAGAACAAGCCCGGTGCGGCAGGCGCGGTCGGTGCGCAGTTCGTCGTGGCGGCAAAGCCTGACGGGTATACCCTGCTGACACATCTGGTCTCGATCTCCGGCTTCGCCGCGGTGGACAAGCTGTTCGGCCGCGAGCCGAAGTTCACCAATGCCGATTTCATCCCGCTCGCGCGCATCATCGCCGATCCGATCGTGATGATCATCAACCCCGAGCTGCCCTACAAGACGCTCAAGGAGCTCATGGAGGATGCCAAAGCCAATCCCAACAAGCTGATCTTCAGCTCGTCGGGCCTCTACGGCGCCTCGCACATCCCGACCGCGCTGCTTGCCAAGGCGGCCGGCAACGTGCAGATGCGGCATCTGCCGACCACCGGCGGCGGCCCGGCCGTCACCGCGGTGCTCGGCGGCAACGCCAGCTTCTTCATGTCGCCGACGTCGATTGCGCTCCCCCATATCAAGTCCGGCAAGGTGCGTCCCCTGGCGGTGTCCGGCGCGGTGCGCCCGAAGTCGATGCCCGAGGTGCCGACGTTCAAGGAGCAAGGCTACGATCTCGAATACTATTTCTGGGTCGGCCTGTTCGCACCCAAAGGCACGCCCGAGCCCGTCGTCGCCAAGTTGCGCCAGGCGATCAACACGGCGGCGCACAGCAAGGAGTTTCTTGGCACGCTGGACAAGCTCGGCCAGGAGCTCGCCTATTTGGATCAGCCCGTTTTCGCGAGCTTCTGGGCCGCCGACGCCAAGAAAATGGAAGACGCGGTCAACTTGATCGGACGCGTGCAAGGCTAGGCAGGGTGGAGTCGGCGCGCATCGCTCCCCTGATCTGCGCAGGGCGGCCTGCCGGCCGATGCTGCGCGCTGCTAATGTCGCGCCATGCAGAAACGAGTCACGGGAAGCAACGGCGAGCGCGTGGTCGAGCCCGACGTGGTGGTCGTCGGCGGGGGCGGGGCGGGGCTTGCCGCGGCGAGCGCGGCGGCTGAGCTCGGGGCCCGTGTCGTCCTGATCGAGAAGGGCGCGAGCCTCGGCGGCAGCACGGCGTGGTCGGTCGGCTCGATCACGGCGACGGGCACGCCGCACCAGCGCCGCGCCGGGATCGCGGACAGCACGGACGCGCACTTCGAGGATTTGGGCCTGCTCGCCGGCAACAAAGCCAATCGCGACAACCTCGCGCTGCGCCGCATCCTCGTCGACGAAACGCCCAAGGCGTTCGACTGGCTGCTGTCGACCGGCCTCGTCTTTACCGGGCCCAACGCCGAGCCGCCGCACCGAGCCCCGCGCATGCACAACGTGCTGCCCAACTCGCGCGCGTTTCCGGCCGCGCTCGGGCGCCACTGCCGGCGCCTTGGCGTCGATATCCGCTTGGGGCTGCGTGCGGAGCGGCTGCTGGTGGAGGACGGCCGCGTACAGGGCGTGGCGGCGCGCGGCGACGAAGGGTCCACGATTGCATTCAAGGCGAGGGGCGGCGTGGTGCTGGCCACCGGCGACTTCAGCGCCGACCGCGAGATGAAGGCCGAGCATGCCTCGGCGACGGTCGCCAAGACCGAGCCCGTCAATGCGCTGAACACAGGTGACGGTCACAGGCTGGCATTGGCGGTCGGCGCCCGCATCGTCAACGGTGACATCGTGCACGGGCCGAGGCTGCGCTTCGTGCCGCCGGCGCGCGCCAGCCTGGTGCGGCGGCTGCCGCCGTGGCGCGTCGTCGGCCTCGCCGCCAAATTCGCGGCCGAGCGACTGCCCGACTTTCTGCTGCGCCCGGTGCTGATGGGGTTCGTCACGACCGCGCTCGGCGTCGAGGCCAGTCTCTACAAGCACGGCGCCATCCTCGTGAACACGGAGGGCCGACGCTTCGCGGACGAGCTCGACAATCCACAGGACGCGCTGCCCGACCAGCCCGGGGCCATCGCTTTTGCCATCCTCGACGGCGCCATCGCCGATGCCTTCTCGCGCTGGCCCAACTTCGTCTCGACCGCGCCCGGCGTCGCCTACGCCTACATCGCCGACTACCGGCGCAACCGCCGCGATGTCTTCCACGAGGCGTCCTCGCT
>JBGGME010000004.1:0-12336 GCA_041288195.1 Hyphomicrobiaceae bacterium | reverse complement strand
CTGATGGTCTTGCGCGATCGAAAGGCAGCCAAACCAGAGGCCGCGCGTGGCCGGCTGAAGGCAATGTCAAGAGTGTTCGATTGGGCCATAGAGGCCCACGTACCAGGTGTCACGCGGAATCCTGCACGTGACGTCAAATATCCGAAAGCGCGCGCGGGTGGTTTCCATTCCTGGTCGCCGGAAGAGGTGGCGAGGTTCGAAGCGACACACCAGGTCGGGACAAAAGCAAGGCTCGCCTTTGCCTTGCTCATGTTCACGGGCCAGCGCAAGTCGGACATCGTAGTGTTCGGGCCACAGCACGTAAGCGACGGCGCCCTCCGCTTTACGCAGCAGAAAAATGCAGCGCGCAATCCAGTGACGCTTGCTCTGCCGATGTTACCGGCGTTGCAGGCTATCATCGATGCGACGCCTACAGGTCCGTCAACGTTCCTTGTGACTGAGCACGGCAAGCCGTTCTCGCGAGCCGGCTTTGGCGCGCGAATGAGGAAGTGGTGCGATCAAGCTGGGCTGCCTGAGTGTACTTCGCATGGCCTCAGAAAAGCTGGCGCGGTGATCCTAGCCGAGGCTGGCGCGACTGATTTGCAATTGATGAGCGTGTTCGGTTGGCGGGATATCCGCCAGGCGCAGCGATACACAAAAGCAGCTCGACAGAAGCTCCTAGCTGCTGACGCGATGCCACTCATATTGGCACGTAAGGTGACCAAATAGCGGACGAATTGTCTAACCGTTCGAGTTCTTGACTGTCTAACCGCTCGCCTGGCCCTTGATTTTGCAGACTGTTCTGCTGGTGATGGAGGCCACGCCCGGAATCGAACCTGGGTGCGCGGATTTGCAATCCGCTGCGTCACCACTCCGCCACGTGGCCTTCTGTGCGGGGACGGCGAGCATGTATCACGCGGCTTTCCCCGGTGGCAATGCCGGCCCTTGCCCCAAGATTGGCGCCTGGGACGTCCCGCCTCCGGATTTGCGGCGATTGGATGCAGCGCCTGCCCGCCTTCGACCCCTGGTCCAGCCGACGCCCCCCGGCTAAGGTGCGCCCGCCACGGCCGCCTCGCCGGCTCCTCACTTGCAGCGAAACCCCTGCCATGATCGACAGTAAAGAGCAGCGCATCAACATGGTGGAAAGCCAGGTGCGCCCCAGCGACGTCACCGACCGGCGAATCATCAGGGCGATGCTCGAGATACCGCGCGAGATGTTCGTGCCGGATGGCTTCCGCGCGCTCGCCTACATGGACGAGGGCGTGCCGGTGACGACGCGCGCCGACGGCAAGGCGCCGCGTATGCTGCTGGCGCCGCGCACCTTTGCCAAGCTCGTGCAGCTCGCCGAGATCGACGCCGACGATGTCGTGCTGGATGTGGGTTGCGCCACCGGCTACTCGACGGCGGTGCTGGCGCGCCTCGCCAAGTCGGTGATCGCGATCGAGGCCGACGCCGCACTCGCGGCCCGCGCCGCGAATGCCCTGAGGCAGCTCCAGATCGAGAATGCGACTGCGCTGCATGGGGCGTTCGAGGCCGGCGCGCCCCAACATGCCCCCTTCGACGCCATTGTCCTGGAAGGCGCCGTCCAGGAGGTGCCGCAGAGCCTGCTCGACCAGCTCAAGGACGGCGGACGGCTCGTGGGCATCCTCGCCGTCGGCGCCGTCGGCCGCGCCCAGGTATGGCTGCGGACGGGCAAGACATTCGACGCGCGCCCCGCGTTCGACGCCGGCGCCGAGCTGCTGCCGGGCATGGCGCGCAAAGCCGAGTTCTCCTTCTGACGGCAGCGGCGGCTAGGCGACGTCGGCTCCTCTCGGCATGGCCCTGCCGATGGCGCGGGCGGCGGCGTGTGCCTCGGTCAGCGCATGGGCCAGCCGGCGCGGCGCGAACGCATCGCCGACGAGATCGATCTGGCGCCCGGCGTAGCCGGCTGCCCTCAGCGCCTCGGCAAGCTCCGAGCGCGGCCGGGCGGCGCCGACCCAGACGACGGCTGCCACATCCTCGACTATCTCCTCGCGTCCCGACAGGTAGTTGCGGATGACGACGCTGCCATCGGCGGCGCGCGCCACGTAGGCGTTCGGCTTGAGGATGCCGCCGCTGCGGTCGACCTCGCGCAGGAAGGCGATGCGCGACACCATCGGCAGCTCGCGCGCAATCTCGAACTGGCGCGCAGCGATGATCGGAACCCGGCCCTGCTCGATGACGCTCTCGGTGACGGCGCTGGTCCAGTAGTAGCCGTCCTCGTCCATGACGACCACGTGCCGTCCCGCCAGGCCCTCGATGGGCACCGGGCCATCCGCACACAGCACCGGCACGGAGCCGTCGCCGGGCAGCGCCGGTGCATAGGCCTCGGCCCCCGCCGCGACGATGACATGATCGGGCTGCGCGGCGGCGATCGTGGCGGCCGTCGCCTCCTCGCCCAGGCGAATCGCAACGCCGGCGCGATATGCTTGCGGAAGCAGGAAATCCAGCAGGTTCTTCATCTCCTCGTGGTGTCGCACGACGTGCACCGACTTGAGGCGGCCGCCGAGCTGGCTGTCCTTCTCGATCAGCGTCACGGAGTGCCCCCGCAGGGCCGCGACGCGGGCGGCTTCGAGGCCCGCCGGTCCACCGCCGACGACGATCACCTTGCGCGCTACCTCGGCGCGGTCCTCCTCGGGCGGCGGCCAAAGATGCTCGCGGCCCGTCATCGGGTTCGACACGCAGGCGATCGGCTCGCCGGCGGCAATCGTCGCCCAGCACTGGTTGCAGGCGATGCAGCGCCGGATGTCCTCCGATCGCCCCGACTGCGCCTTGAGCGGCCATTCGGGATCGACAATGAGCGCGCGGCACAAGCCTATCATGTCGGCCTCGCCCGCCTCGAGCACGCTCTCGGCCTGCTCCGGACCCTGGATGCGGGTCGAGGCAACGACGGGGACGCCGTTCGCCACCGGCTTGAAGCGGGCGTGCAAGCCGCGATAGGCGAGGATCGGCCAGTGCCGATCGGGCAAATGCGTCTCGATGGAGTTGAAGTTGCCCTGGGCGAGGGAGAGGTAGTCGACCAGACCCTCGGCGCACAGCCGGCGCGCTATCTCGACGGTGCGCCCGATGTCGAGCCCGCCATCCGTGAACTCCTCCACGCCCATCCTGTAGCCGACGATGGCGCCGGGCCCGAGCCGACCGCGCACGCCCTCCAGGATCTCGCGGGCAAACCGCATCCGGTTCTCGTCGCTGCCGCCGTACGCATCGCTGCGCCGGTTGGTGAACGGCGACAGAAACTGCTGAATGAGATGCCCCTGCGCGCCGTGGATCTCCACGCCGTCCATGCCCGCCTCCATGCAGTTGACGGCGCACGTCACGTAGACCTCGATCACCTCGCGCACCTCGCGCGTCGAGAGCTCGTGCGGGACGCCTCCCGAGCGGGGACAGGCGATGGCCGACGGCGCGATCATGAAGGGCACGATGCGGGAGGCGAGGTGCTGGCGCCCGCCCATGTTGAGCTGGCCGATCAGCAGAGCGTCCTCGGCGTGGCATACATCGGCGATGCGGCGCAGGCCTTCGATGCCGCCGCGATCGAAGATGGCGAGCGCACCCGGCCCGAAGGGGTCCTGCGGTTGCGTGCGCAAGGCCTCGGTGACGATGGTGCCCGCGCCTCCCTTGGCGAGCGCGCGATAGAACGCCAGCACCCGCGCGCCCACGCGATTGTGATCGGCGAGGTTGGCCGTCGTCGCCACCCGCATGATGCGGTTCTTGGCCGCGCGCGGGCCAATTCGGATAGAGGACAGCAGGTGCGGGAACAGGCTCATGGTAGAAAGACAAGTGCTCGATTCGCATTGAGTTGTGGATACGCGCGAAACCCGTTCAGAGTGTTGAAAACAGGCAACTCGCCGGGAAAATCACCAATGGTTATCGATTGGTTATCACTTTCAAGACGTTGGGCATGAAATAAGCGAGGGGGAGATGCGAATCAGCAGGGTAGGTTCCGCCGCCATAGGGGAGAGACGCGCAAAGTCCCGCGCAAAGCGGGCTGGGAGATGCGTGTCGGTAGCAGCGTAGGGGCGGCGTCGGATCGGGGGAAGATACTGGTGATGCTGGAAAAGTCGGCTTTGCGCGGCTCCACGTCCAAGGCCAGGGCGGTGACCCTTGCCGCAGGCCTGAGCGCGCTGTTGGCCTGCGCCGCGCCGAGCCTGGCCCGCGCCGAGACACTGCTCGAAGCCCTGGCGGCGGCCTACAAGTTCAACCCGCGCCTGGACGCCGGCCGGGCGCTGCAGCGGGCGACCGACGAGGAGGTGCCCCGCGCGCTCTCGGGCTACCGCCCGCAGGTCAGCGGCTCGGCGGATACGAGCTACCAGAAGCAGATCACCGAGGGGCCGCTTGTCAGCAGCAACACCGAGGGCAATCCCCGCGGGTACACGGTGGGGGCGGTGCAGCCGCTGTTCCGCGGCTTCCGCACCGTAAGCGCGGTCAATGCCGCGGAAGCGACGGTCAGGGCCGGCTGGGAGACCCTGCGCATCACGGAGGCAGCCGTGCTGCTCGAGGCGGTCACCGCCTACGGCGACGTGGTGCGCGACACGGCAATCGTAAAGCTGCGCGAGAACAACGTGACCGTGCTTACGCGCGACCTGCGCGCGACCCAGGACCGCTTCAACGTCGGCGAGGTCACCCGCACGGACGTGGCCCAGGCGCAAGCGCGCCGTGCCGCCGCCGTCGCCGCGCTCGACCTCGCCCGCGCCAACCTCAAGACCAGCCGCGCCACCTTCGAGCGCGTGATCGGCCATCCCCCGAGCAACGTGGTCGAGGCAAAGCCCAGCAGGCTGGTGCCGAAGTCCGTGCAGGAAGGCGTCGACATCTCCGCCCGCGAGAGCCCCAACGTGGTGGCGGCGCTCTACCGCGAGCAGTCGGCCCGGTTCGCCATCGACCTGATCCGCGGCGAGCTGCTGCCGACCGTTCAGCTCGAGGCCGACTATACCAAGCGCTTCGATCCCTCCCTCTCCATCGACGAGACGGAGACCACTCGGGTCACAGGCCGGGTGACGGTGCCGTTCTATACCGGCGGCGAGGTGCAGGCGCGCGTGCGGCAGGCCAAGCACACCCACATCCAGCGCCTGCAGGAGATCGAGCAGGCGCGCACCGAGGTGCAGGCACAGGTGGTGACGGCCTGGTCCCAGCTGCAGGCGGCCGAGGCGGCGCTCGAGTCCGACATCACCGCAGTCGAGGCCAACCGCATCGCGCTCGCCGGCGTGCGCGAGGAGGAGCGGGTCGGCCAGCGCACGCTGCTCGATGTGCTCAACGCCGAGCAGGAGCTCCTCAACTCGGAGGTCAACCTCGCCACCGACCGGCGCAACATCATGGTGGCCTCCTATGCGCTGCTCTCCACCATGGGCCGCCTCAACTCGCAGGAGCTGGGCGTCGCCAGCCTCGTCTACGACCCCGAGGCCCACTACCACGACGTGCGCCGCAAGTGGTTCGACATCTCGATCACCCATCGGGACGGGCGCCGCGAGACGATCGAGGCCGCTCCGCCAGCCGTACCCCCTGTAAAATAGGCCTGCTCAGTCGCCAGGACCGAGCATTGTCCCCCGCGCCGTATACGGTGCAGGGCGCCTGCGCTGGTGCGGAACGGCCGCCTCCGCTATAGAGAGGCCGGGTCGGGCCGCACGGTCAAAATCGAGCCAGGTGGGTCTACTAGACTGCGCGCCGGGCAGCGGGCGTGAGAGTGAGGTGGGGAGATGAGCAAGCCGGAATCGACTGGGGCAAAAAGCCTGGAGGAGATCCTGGCGTCGATCCGCAAGAGCCTCGCCGACGAGACGCCCCCGGAGCCCCGCACCCCCTCGCTCAAGGCGCCCCAGCCGCAGCTCAAGCCGCTGACCCCCGACATCGGCGGCCCGGCCCAGCCTGCAAGCGCGCCGGCCAAGGGCGGGGGCATGCTGAGCGCCAAGCTCGCCAATGGCGCGGGGCGCGGCCCTTCGCTCGACCCGGATCTGAGCGAGCTGCTGGCCGGCGAGCCCAAGAAGTCGGCGTCGCCGTTTCTTGCGGAGCCCGGCAAGCCGGCCGGCGCGAATGCGCCTGCCGACGATGATAAGGACAAGGACCCGCTCTGGTTCCTCTCCCGCCTGTCCGCCGCCGCTGCCGGCCCCGCGGGAGAAGGCTCCGCCGCACGCGCTCGCGATGCCGCCAAGGCGCCGACGCCGCCCGCCGAGGAGATCAAGCTGTCGCGGCCCGAGACGCTGCGCGCGTCCCTGCCGCCCCTGTTCGATACCACCGCCGAGCCGGCTGCAACGGTCGCCAAGAGCGATAAAACCGACAAGAGCGGCAAGGCCGAGGCCGCATCGGGGCTGACGGCGCGCACGGAGCCCCGGGTCCTGACGCCGCTGCTGGACCCCACGCCCGCCCCTGGGTCCACCCACGGGCCCGCCAAGGAAGCGCCGGAGCCGATCAAGGGCTTCGGCAGGACGGAGCCGAGCGCGCCGAACTTCTTCGGCTCTGCGCCCGCTGCGATCCGGGACGAGCCTGCCGCATTCAAGCCATCGCCCGGGCCCATGCCCGCAGCCGACAAGCCGACTCTTGCCGGGCTCACGCCTTCCGCTCCTCCCGTCGAGGCCAAGCCGCCCTCCGATCCGCTGTCGGAGCTGAGGCCCGGCGCGCCCCCCGCAAGGGCGCCGGCCGCAACGGGCGATGCCCTGCCCACGCGCGCGCTGGAGCAGATGGTCGCCGAGCTGCTGGAGCCCGTCATCCGCCAGTGGCTGAACAACAACCTGCCGCGCCTGATCGAGAAGGCGGTGCGCGAGGAGGTGGCGCGGGTGGTGGCGGCCGAGCGCGAGGTCAAGAAGGCCTGAACAGCGCTCCGCCCACAGCCTCCGCGGCCCCGCGCGAAGGTTGACTGCCTTGTCCCGGGGCCGTAGAGCGGCCCCAACCCAAGACCCGTTCCACCCCACATACCCATGCTCGAGAAGACCTATCAGCCCGCGACGATCGAAGCGCGCATCCACGAGGAGTGGACGCGCACCGAGGCCTTCAAGGCCGGCCGCCCCGACCGCGCCAAATCTCTGCCCTACACGATCGTCATCCCGCCGCCCAATGTGACGGGCTCGCTGCACATGGGGCACGCGCTCAACAACACGCTGCAGGACGTGCTCTGCCGCTTCGAGCGCATGCGCGGCAAGGACGTGCTCTGGCAGCCCGGCACCGACCACGCCGGCATCGCCACCCAGCTCGTCGTCGAGCGCCAGATGATGGAGCGTCAGGAGCCCGACCGGCGCAGCATCGGCCGCGAGAAATTCCTGGAGAAGGTGTGGGCTTGGAAGGCCGAGAGCGGCGGCACCATCATCAATCAGCTCAAGCGGCTGGGCGCCTCCTGCGACTGGTCGAGAGAGCGCTTCACCATGGACGAGGGCCTCTCCAAGGCCGTCCTCAAGGTGTTCGTCGACCTGCACGCGCAGGGGCTGATCTACAAGGACAACCGCCTCGTCAACTGGGACCCGGAGTTCCAGAGCGCCATCTCCGACCTCGAGGTGGAGATGCTCGAGGTCAAGGGCTCCTTCAACTGGACGGCCGGCGACCCCGACAAGCCGTTCGACGCCAAGGCGCTGGGCAAGGCCCTCGACCGCAATCCGTCGGGGCACCTCTATCATTTCAAGTACCCGCTGAAGGACGATCCCGCGAAGTTCATCGTCGTCGCGACGACGCGACCCGAGACGATGCTGGGCGACACGGCTGTTGCGGTGCACCCCGAGGATGCGCGCTACAAGGACCTCGTCGGCAAGCTGGTGGTTCTGCCGCTGGTCGGGCGCGAGATCCCGATCGTCGCCGACGAGTACTCCGACCCCGAGAAAGGCTCGGGCGCGGTCAAGATCACGCCGGCGCACGACTTCAACGACTACGAGGTCGGCCGGCGCCACAAGCTGGCGCTCATCAACATCCTCGACGCCAAGGCGCAGCTCAACGAGAACGTGCCGGAGGCCTATCGCGGGCTCGACCGCTTCGCGGCGCGCAGGCGCGTCGTCGCCGACCTCGTCGCGCTGGGGCTGGTCGAGAAGATCGAGGCGCACACCCACGCAGTCCCGCATGCGCAGCGCGGCAACGCCGTCGTCGAGCCGTGGCTGACCGAGCAGTGGTACGTCAACGCCGCGGAGCTGGCGAAGAAAGCGATCGCGGCCGTCGAGGACGGCAAGACCAGGTTCGTCCCGAAGAACTGGGAGAAGACCTACTTCGAGTGGATGCGCAACATTCAGCCCTGGTGCATCTCGCGACAGCTCTGGTGGGGTCACCAGATCCCCGCCTGGTACGGTCCGGACGGCAAGGCTTTCGTTGCCGAATCCGAGGAGGCGGCCTACGCCGCCGCCAAAAAGCACTACGCGTCCTCTCCCTCCCCCCTCGTGGGGGAGGGGAAGGGAGGGGGGGACCGCAGAGCATCGGCGAGAGGGATTCCCCCCACCCCTAACCCCTCCCCACAAGGGGGAGGGGGATTCACGCTCAAGCGCGACGAGGACGTGCTCGACACCTGGTTCTCCTCCGCCCTGTGGCCGTTCTCTACGCTGGGCTGGCCCGAGCAGACCAAGGAGCTGAAACGCTACTATCCCACCAGCACGCTCGTCACTGCCTTCGACATCATCTTCTTCTGGGTCGCGCGCATGATGATGATGGGCACCCACTTTATGAAGGAGGTGCCGTTCCACGACGTCTACATCCATGCCCTCGTGCTCGACGAGAAGGGGCAGAAGATGTCGAAGACCAAGGGCAACGTCTTGGATCCCCTGGGCGTGATCGACCGCTACGGCGCCGACGCGCTGCGCTTCACGCTGGCCGCCATGGCCGCGCAGGGCCGCAATATCCGCATCTCCGAGCAGCGCATCGAGGGCTACCGCAACTTCGCGACCAAGCTCTGGAACGCCGCGCGCTTTGCCGAGATGAACGAGTGCGTGCGCCAGAAGGGCTTCGACCCCAAGGCCGTCGAGGAGACGCTGAACCGCTGGATCGCCGGCGAGGTCGAGCGCACCGCCGCGGCCGTCACGGCCGGCATCGAGGCCTACAAGTTCAATGAGGCCGCCACCGCCATCTACGAGTTCACCTGGGGCACGTTCTGCGACTGGTACCTCGAGCTCGCCAAGCCGATCCTCAACGGCGAGGAGGTCGAGGCCAAGGCCGAGACGCGCGCCACCATCGCCTGGGTGCTCGACCAGGTCCTGAAGCTGCTGCATCCCTTCATGCCCTTCATCACCGAGGAGCTGTGGGCGCGCCTGGTCGAGGTCGGAGTCGAGCGCGACAACCTGCTCTGCCTCTCGACCTGGCCGGTGTTCGAGGGCCTCGCCGATGCGGACGCCGACGAGGAGATCGGCTGGATCGTCAAGCTGGTGAGCGAGGTGCGCTCGGTGCGCAGCGAGATGAACGTGCCGCCCGGCGCCAAGGTGCCGCTGGCGCTCGTCGGCGCCGGCAAGGCGACACGCGCGCGCGCCGATCATCACGAGGACACCATCAAGCGGCTGGCGCGCATCGACACCATCTCGTTTCCCAAGGCGCCGCCGAAGGGCTCGGCCCAGATCGTGCTCGGCGACACCACGGCGGCCCTGCCGCTCGCGGGCGTCATCGACATGGCCGTCGAGCGGGTGCGCCTCGAGCGCGAGACCGAGAAGGCCAAGGCCGAGATCAGAAAGGTCGACGCCAAGCTCGGCAACGAGAGCTTCCTCGCCAAGGCGCCGCCCGAGGTGGTCGAGGAGAACCGCGAGCGCAAGGCCGAGTTCGAGGCATTGATCGCCAAGCTGCAGGCCGCGCTCAGGCGCGTCGAGGCGGCCCTTTAGGGCTCCCTCCTCCCCATGCTACTAGGGGGCAAAGGGGTCGCGGCACGCCGATGCCGGCGTCCGCTGTCGCCCTGATCTCGTCTCCATCGCAGAGATGGAGAGCAACGGAGGAAACGATGCGACTGGCCGGGAAGACTGCAATCGTCGTCGGCGCGGGGCAGAGCCCCGGCGAGGGGATGGGCAACGGACGCGCCACCGTGCTGCTGTTCGCGCGCGAAGGCGCCAAGGTGCTGGCGGTCGACCATAGGCTCGAGTCCGCGCAGGAGACGGCAGCCCTCGTCGCCAAGGACGGCGGCACATGCGTGCCCTTCGCGGCGGACGTCACCAAGGAAGCGACCCTCAAGGCCGCCGTCGACGAAGCGATGAAGCAGTGGGGCAGGATCGACGTCCTCCACAACAACGTCGGCGTCAGCCTGGCGGGCGGCGACGCCTCGCCCACCGAGATCACCGAGGAGGCCTTCGACCGCGTCAATGCCATCAACCTGCGCGGCACCATCATGGCCTGCAAGCACGTGATCCCCGTCATGCGCAAGCAGCAGTCGGGCTCCATCATCAACATCTCCTCGGTGGCGGCGCTGACCGTCAACTACCCGACCGTCGCCTACAAGACGACCAAGGCCGGCATGTGCGCCTACACCGAGCAGATCGCCTACCAGAATGCCGACGTCGGCGTGCGCGCCAACGCGATCCTTCCGGGCCTCATGAATACGCCGATGGCGGTCGACACGCGCGCCCGCACCTGGGGCAAGTCGCGCGCCGAGGTCGAGGCCATGCGCAACGCCCGCGTGCCCCTGCGCAAGAAGATGGGCACCGGCTGGGACGTGGCCTACGCGGCGCTGTTCCTCGCCTCCGACGAGGCCAACTTCATCACCGGCATCTCCCTCGTCGTCGACGGCGGCGGCAGCCTGCGCAAGGAGTAGTGGCTTCCCTCCCCCTGGAGGGGGGAGGAAAGACGCGCCACGAGTTGGCGCCGTCTACTGGTGCAGACCTGGCGGCGATAAGTCGCGCAGGCGGCAACTCGTTCGGCGCGTCAACAACTCGTTCGGCGCGTCAAGGTGGGGGTGTCTGGGACAGCCTCACCCCCACCAGGAACGCCATCGGACTTAGCTCGCTTGTCGGCGTCCTAAGGTTTCGTTGACATAGGCGAGCTAAGCCCGTGGCGTTCCGTCCTCCCCCCTCGAGGGGGAGGAGCCAACCTCGGCGCGATGCAGCATGCGTTGGCAGCCGCCCCCGAAGTCGGTAGGTACTATGCATGCGCACACAGGTTGGAATTGTCGGGGCGGGGCCGTCGGGGCTGTTGCTGGCGCGGCTGCTGGGGCTTGCCGGCATCGACTGCGTGGTGCTGGAGAAGCGTGACCCCGAATATCTGCGCGCCCGCGTGCGGGCAGGCCTGCTCGAGCAGGGCACCGTCGACCTCCTGACCGAGGCCGGCGTCGGCGAGCGGCTGGCGCGCGAGCGGCTGATCCACGAGGGCGTCGAGCTTGCCTTCGACGGCCGCCGCCACCGCATCGATCTGAAGGCGCTCTCCGGCAAGGTCGTCACCATCTACGGCCAGGCCGAGATCCAGAAGGACCTGATGGCCGCGCACGAGACGGCCGGCACCAACGTCGTCTACGAGGCCGACGACGTGAGCCTGCACGGCCTCACAAGCGACCGCCCGCGCCTGCGCTACCACAAGGGGGGCGCCACCCACGAGATCGAGTGCGACTTCATCGCGGGGTGCGACGGCTTCCACGGCGTCAGCCGGCAGGCGATCCCGCAGGATGTGATCCGCATCTACGAGCGCGTCTATCCGTTCGGCTGGCTCGGCATCCTCTCCGACACGCGGCCCGTCAACCACGAGCTGATCTACGCCAACAGCGAGCGCGGCTTTGCGCTGTGCACCATGCGGTCGATGACGCGGAGCCGCTACTACCTGCAGGTGCCCGTCGACGAGGACGTCGACGACTGGTCGGACGACCGCTTCTGGGGCGAGCTCAAGCGCCGCATCCCCGCCGACGCGGCGGCGAGCCTCCAGACCGGGCCGTCGATCGAGAAGAGCGTGGCGCCGCTGCGCTCGTTCGTGGCCGAGCCCATGCGCCACGGCCGCCTGTTCCTCGCCGGCGACGCCGCCCACATCGTGCCGCCGACCGGCGCCAAGGGCCTCAACCTCGCCGCCACCGACGTGCGCTTCCTGGCCGAGGCGCTCGTCGCCCACTACGGAAATGGCCGCAGCGACCTGATGGACGGCTACTCGGCGCGCTGCCTCAAGCGCGTGTGGACGGCGCAGCGGTTCTCCTGGTGGATGACGGGCCTCACGCATCGCTTCCCGGAGGCCAGCCCGTTCGAGCGCCGCGCCCAGATCGCCGAGCTCGCCTATCTCGCCAGCTCCAGGGCCGCCCAGACCACGCTCGCCGAGAACTACGTCGGCCTGCCGATCGAGTAGGTTGTCATCCCGGCGCTTGTCGCACTGCTGTCCGGTTCAAGTGAGTTGCAGGTTCATTTGACCGGGGAGTTTGGCTGGGGGAGGTGGCGGTGCGGCGAGGTCGGTGAAGGCGCGGAAGTGCATTAGGTTGGCGCGCACAAGGCGGGCGAAGGTGAGGATGCT
>JBGGME010000003.1:0-13215 GCA_041288195.1 Hyphomicrobiaceae bacterium | reverse complement strand
TTCGTGCAGACGGTGGTGCTGCCCAACATTGCCAAGCTGCTGGTGTGATGGCCGCCGCACAGCGCTCCGGCCAGCCCTTTGGCCAACCCTGGCGCAGCGCCCCCGCCGGCCTCAGAATGCTCGTGCGGACAACTCCAAAATCGGCGCGCGACGGCGTCGACGGCCTGACGGAGACGCCGCAGGGCTCCGCGCTCGCGATCAAGGTGCGCGCCGTGCCCGACAAGGGTGAGGCGAACCGGGCTGTCGAGCGGGTCGTGGCGGAGTGGCTGGGCGTTGCAAAGAGCAGCGTCGCCGTGTCGGCCGGCGGCAAGTCGCGGGTCAAGACCGTCGAGATCGGGGGCGATCCCGCGAGGCTTGCGGCGCTGATCGAGGCGCGTCTCAGTAAGCTCGGGTGAGGAGCGAAAGCGGAGCAGGGATGACTCGGGCGACGATCATCGACGGCAAGGCGATCGGCGAGACCCTGCGACGTGAGGTTGCGGACGGCGTCGCGGCCCTGAAGCGCGAGCAAGGCATCACCCCGGGCCTCGCGGTCGTGCTGGTTGGCGAGGACCCCGCGAGCCAGGTCTATGTGCGCACCAAGGCCAAGGCGACGGAAGCGGCGGGCATGCGCTCCTTCGAGCACAGGCTGCCGGCCGATACGCCGGAGGCCAAGCTGCTGGCGCTGGTCGCAGACCTAGGCCGCGACAAGGACGTGCACGGCATCCTGGTGCAGCTGCCGCTGCCTCCACACATCGACGCGCGCAAGGTCATCGAGGCGATCGACCCGGCGAAGGACGTCGATGGCTTCCACCCCATCAACGTGGGCCGGCTGGCGAGCGGCACGCCGGGAGCGCTGGCACCCTGCACACCGACTGGGTGCATCATTCTCGCGAAGTCCGTTGCGCCCAGTCTTAATGGCCTCGAGGCCGTGGTGATCGGCCGCTCCAACATCGTCGGCAAGCCGGCAGCGCAACTCCTGCTGGCCGAGAACTGCACGGTGACGATCGCTCACTCGCGCACGCGCGATCTGCCTGCCGTGGTCCGGCGAGCCGATCTGGTGGTGGCGGCGGTCGGCAAGGCAGAGATGGTGCGCGGCAGCTGGATCAAGCCCGGAGCCATCGTCATCGACGTCGGCATCCAGCGGGCGGTCGGGCCTGACGGCAAGAGCCGGCTGGTCGGCGACGTGGCGTTCGCGGAGGTCGCCGAGGTGGCGGGCGCCATCACGCCGGTGCCCGGCGGCGTTGGGCCGATGACGGTGGCGTGTCTGCTCAGAAACACGCTGCAGGCGGCGAGAGCCGCCACATGAGTGCCGGCAACCCCCTGCCGGCTGGCGGCCCCTCGATTGCGGAGCAGTTGGCCCGCCATATCGCCACCATCGACGCGCGCGCATTGCCGGCAGCCGTGCACGAGACGTGCGAGCGGCTCCTGCTCGACGTGATCGGCCTCTGCGTCGTCGCGCGCCGCACGGACTACGTGCAGGCGGCGCTGGCAGCCTGGACCGAGCCGGGGCCTGCGACCGCGATCGGCCACGCGCGGCCGATGAGCGCCGCGGGGGCCGCCTTTGTCAATGGCACGGCGGCGCACGGCGAGGACTTCGACGACACGTTCGAGGGCGGGCCCGTGCATGCGGGCGCGGTGATCGTGCCCGCCGTGCTGGCTGCCGCAGAGCAGGAGAAGCTCGCCGGACCTGCGGTCCTGGTCGGCCTCGCGGTGGGGGTCGAGGCGATCTGCCGGCTGAGTCTGGTTGTGCCCAAGGCGGTACACAAGGCGGGCTTTCATCCGACGGCGATATTCGGTGCCATGGCTGCGGCCGCGGGCGTGGGTGCTGCGCTGCGGCTGGAGCCGCCGCGGCTCGTCAACGCGCTGGGAATTGCCGGCTCGATGGCGAGCGGCATCATCGAGTACCTGGCCGACGGCAGCTCCACCAAGCGCATGCATCCGGGTTGGGCGGCGCAGTCGGGTCTGCGGGCCGCGCTGCTCGCCCGCGCCGGGTTCACGGGTCCGCGCACGGTCTTCGAGGGCACGCACGGCCTGTTCCACGGCTTTGCGCACACGCGTTCCGGCAACTATGGGGCGCTACTGGACGGCTTCGGCAAGCGCTGGGTGACCGAAGACGCTGGCCTTCAAGCCCTGTCCGTGCGGGACCATGGTGCAGCCCTACGTCGATTGCGCTCTGCGGCTGCGCGTGCGCGGGCTCGAGCCCGCCGACATCGCGGAGATCGTATGCGAGGTCGGCGAGGGTACGGTCCATCGATTGTGGGAGCCGCTCAGCGATAAACAGCGTCCGCCCAACGGCTACGCCGGCAAGTTCGCTACACCTTATTGCATCGCCACCGCCCTGGTGCGCGGGAGCCTCGGGCTCGACGCCTTTACGGACGAAGCCGTCGCCGATCCGGCCGTGCGCGCGCTGGCGGTCAACATCCGCTACGAGGTCGATCCCGCCAACCCCTACCCCCGCGCCTTCACCGGCCATATCCGGGCGACCTTGCGCGACGGCCGCAGTCTCGAGGAGCGCCAACCACACATGCGAGGGGGCGCGCATGCACCGCTGACACGCGCAGAGATCGAGGCCAAGCTCGCCGGCAATGCGCGCAGCGGCGGCTGGACGCAGGCCCAGATCGATGCGGCGCACACGCTTGCAAAGTCCATTTGGCATGCGGCTCACATCGATCTCGCGGATTTGCGAGGGTAGTCTGAGGGGCGTATGCTCTACCGATAGCGGACCGAGAGGCGCATCATGGCGACACAACGCGAGCCCGTACCCCTCGCCCAGACGAGCTGGCGGCGGACACCCGATCAGGTCCTGGGGCCTTTTTATCCCCTCACAAAGCCGCTCGACCGCGGCTCCGACTTGACGCGCATTCCCGGCAAGCCAGGCCGCGCGCACGGCCAGGTCATCCATCTCATGGGCCGCGTGCTCGACATGAAGGGCGAGCCGCTGGCAGGCGTCAAAGTCGAGGTCTGGCAGGCCAACGCCCACGGGCGCTACGTGCACGAGAGCGACTACAATCCGGCTCCCGTCGACCCCAACTTCGAGGGCTTCGGCGTGCAGATCACGGACAAGGAAGGGCGCTACTGCTTCACCACCATCAAGCCCTTCGGCTATCCGACCCACATCCCGGGCTGGCAGCGGCCGCCGCACATCCACTTCGATGTCACCGGCAGAATCGACAAGCTCGTCACGCAGATGTACTTCGAAGGCGATCCCCTGAACGAGAAGGACCGCATCCTTCAGAGCTCCTGGGCGCAGGAGCGCCTGATCGCCAGGCTGCTGCCGCCGACGAGCGAGATGGAGCCGGAAGCGCAGCTGGCAGTGTGGGATATCGTGATCCCGCGAGGGTAAGACTACTTCGCACCGCGCCGCAAGCGGTCGTTGATTGCCTCGCCGAGGCTTTCGTTGGGGATCGGCATGACGGCGATGGCGGCGACGCCCGAGCTGTCGAGCGTGCGCAGCGCGGCGAACAAGTTGGCTGCAGCCTCGATGAGGTCGCCTGACGGGCTCAGGTTGACCATCGGGCCGGAATACTCGGGCACGTTGGCGCCGAAGGCCAGCAACGCCTCCCCCGCTTTCACCTCGCGCGCGTTGATCCGGAGTTTGGCTGCCGGCGCATAGTGGCGGGCCAACATGCCGGGCGACGACGGCTTGCCGGGCTCGCCTTCGGCCCGGGCGACGGTGCTCACGCCCAGCGCGCGCGCGATGGCCTCGCGTGAGACACCGCCCACGCGCAGGATCACCGCCTCGTCGCCCGTGACGTCGACGACGGTGGACTCCAACCCCACCGATGTCGGCCCGCCGTCTAGGATCATGGCGACGTGGGCTCCGAGATCGGCCTCTACATGCGCGGCAGTGGTGGGGCTGACATGGCCCGACCGGTTGGCGCTGGGGGCGGCCACCGGACGGCCCACCGCCCGCAGCAGAGCTTGCGCGACCGGATGACTCGGCACGCGCAGCGCAATGGTGTCGAGGCCAGCGGTCGCGAGATCCGACACCGGGCAGCCCTCGCGCTTGGCCATCACCAACGACAGCGGCCCCGGCCAGAAGGCTGCCGACAGCTTGCGGCCGAGCTCGCCGAGCCGTCCGAGCCGCTCCACGGCCGCGACGTCCGGCACGTGCGCGATCAGCGGATTGAAGCGCGGGCGGCCCTTTGCCGTGAAGATGGCCGCCACGGCGCGGCCGTTGGTGGCATCGGCACCGAGGCCGTAGACCGTCTCGGTCGGGAAGGCCACGAGCTCGCCCTGGCGCAGCGCCTGGGCGGCAGCCGCGATGGCTCCCGCCGTTGCCTCAACGATCGCCATTGGCATCCCGCGAGCGCTGCTTTGCGCGACCGGCCTTCTTCTTGCGCCAGGGTGCGTCGCGCTGCCAGTCGCCGGCCATGATGCAGCCGATCGGCTCGATGGTGTCGACGATCTCGGCCAGTCCGAACTCGGCGATTTGCCGGCGCACGGCAGCCGCATCCTTGTAGGCCTCGGGCAGCTCGGAGACGTCGGGATTGCCGCAGAAGAAGCGCGCATCGATGCCCTTGGTCTGCTCCTCCACCATCTGTGCCTCTGTCTTCCCGGCGTGCCGCCGCATGTAGGCCGAGCGGCTGAAGTTGCGTCCCGCGCCGTGCGGCGCGAAGCCGAGGCCGTTCTCGGCATCGAGGCCGCGCGCGATCAGGATCGGCTCGGCCATGTTGAGCGGGATCAGCGTGAGCCCGCTCGAATCGGGCGCGAAGTCGGACCAGGCGGGGGTCGCGCCCTTGGCGTGATAGAACAGGCCGTCGCTCTTGCGGAACACGAAGTTGTGCTCGTTCCAGAAGCGGTCCTTGACCTTGGTGCCGAGGTGGTGCGCGACCGCGTCGTGGATGACGAAGTGGTTCTTCTTGGTCCAGGTGCGCATGAGCTGCAGCGCCGCCCAGTAGTCCCGCCCATCGTCGGTCTCGGAGGGGATCCAGGCATTGTGCGCCGGCGTCTCCGGCGACAGGCGCCGGCGATGGCTCTCAGCCAGGTCCATGCCGGCCTTGTAGAGGAGCGCGCCGGGCTTGCGCGAGCCGTGATGCGTGACGAGCGCCACCTGCCCCGTGGAGGTAACGCGGCCGACATAGAAGAAATGGTTGCCGTCGCCCTGCGTGCCGAAATGCTTGCTCGCGGCATCGGTCGTCATGGCGAGAAAGCGGTTGGCGCTGAACTCCTCCATCAGCGCCTCGGGGACATGCATGTCATGGCTGTAGGGCCGGCCGCCACCACCGAAGTGGGAGAGCTTCATGCCGGCATCGAGAACCGGGATCGGGTCGATGTCGCCGAGCACGGAGACCGCCATCGAGCAGCAGATGTCGGCCGAATGCATGCCGGGATGGATCGCCTCCCTGGCAGCAATGACGCCGCCGACCGGGATCGTGCCGGTCGCGGTGCCGGCCGGGCAGGCATCGGGCATGACGGCGCCGGCAACGATGGTCGGCACGCGCATCAGCTCGGCCATGTGCCGCTCCACCGAGGCGAGGTTCTCCGCCTCATGCGCATTCTCGGCGCGGATGTTGAGCCGATGGGCGAGCGAGCCGCGGCCGCGCAGCTCCACCGACGGGGGAAGCGGAGGCGGCGCGAACCGGTCGACGATGGCGCGGACGGCGGCTTCCTCCGCGCCCGACCGTCGCGCCTCCTCGGCCGCCGCAATCGCCGCAGCGAACCACGGGCCGGGCGCGTAGCCCCACGCGATCAAGGTCTTGCCCGTAATCGTCGCCATGATTATTGCGCCCTCGAGACGCTTTCCTCTGCCATGGACGGCCACGACGCGCTGGACCTTCCCGAGCCCCGCCGTTTCGGCCTACTCTGCCGTTAACGTCAAGGGTGGAAACGGCAAAGGCGCGAGGTGCCATGACCTATCAGGCTCCAGTAGACGACATCGTGCACGCGCTCAAGACCGCGGCGGACCTCGACGACCTCACAGCCCGCAACATCCTGGAAGGTGTCGACGAGGACACAATCCGCGCCGTCATCGGCGAGGCCGGCAAATTCGCCTCCGAGGTGCTGGATCCACTCAGCATGTCTGGCGACCTTGCCGGCTCCAAGCTCGTCGATGGCAAGGTGGTGACCCCGCCCGGCTGGAAGGAAGCCTACCAGCAGTTCGCCGCCGGCGGCTGGGGTGCGCTGGCGGCGCCGGAGGAATGGGGCGGGCAGAACCTGCCGCAGATCATCGCCACAGCAGCGGGTGAGATCTGGAATTCCTCGAACCTCGCGTTCGGACTGTGTCCGTTGCTGACGCACGGCGCCATTGACGCCATCGAGGCGCAGGGGACGGACGAGCTCAAGCGCCTCTACCTGCCCAAGATGGTGTCGGGCGAGTGGACCGGCACGATGAACCTCACCGAGCCGCATGCCGGCTCGGACCTGAGCCTGCTCAAGACCCGCGCGGTCAAGCAGGCCGACGGCACCTATCGCATCTTCGGCACTAAGATCTTCATCACTTATGGCGACCACGAGATGACCGACAACATCATCCATCTCGTGCTCGCGCGCCTGCCCGACGCCCCGCCCGGCACGCGCGGCATCTCGCTGTTCCTGGTGCCCAAGCGCCTCGTAAACAAAGACGGCTCGCTCGGCGGCCCCAACGACGTGATCTGCGCCGGCGTCGAGCACAAGCTCGGCATCCATGCGAGCCCGACCTGCGTCATGAAATACGGCGAGAAGGGCGAGGGCGCCGTCGGCTACCTGGTCGGCGAGGAGAACCGCGGCCTCAACGTCATGTTCATCATGATGAACGCGGCTCGACTTGCGGTCGGCACGCAGGGCGTGTCGGTGGCCGAGCGCGCCACCCAGCGGGCCATCGCCTACGCCAAGGAGCGGCGCCAAGGCCGGTCAGGCAAGGGCGGCGGCGACGGCATGGCGCCGATCATCGAGCACGCCGACATCCGCCGCAGCCTCATGACCATGAAGGCGCTGACCCAAGCCGCACGCGCCATCTGCCTCGTTACGGCCAAGGAGACCGACGTGGCGCGCCGCGCCAAGAACCCGGCCGAGCGGGCCGCCGCCCAGCATCGCGTGGCGCTTCTCACACCGGTGGCGAAAGCCTTCTCCACCGACATCGGCTGCGAGGTCGCCTCCATCGGCGTGCAGGTGCACGGCGGCATGGGCTTCATCGAGGAGACGGGGGCGGCGCAGATCTACCGCGATGCGCGCATCCTGCCGATCTACGAGGGCACCAACGGCATCCAGGCGATCGACCTCGTCACGCGCAAGCTTCCCTTGGAAGGCGGCAAGGTGATCGAGGGTTACATCGGCGAGCTCGCCCAGACGGCCGAGCAGGTGCGCCGCTCCAACCGGCCCGAGTTCGGGCGCATGGGCGAGCGGCTTGCGGAGGCCGTGGTGGCGCTGGCCGATGCGACCCGCTGGCTGGGCGGGGCGCTCACCAAGAACCCTGATGCGGCGCTGGCAGGGGCCGCGCCCTACTTGCGCCTCTTCGGCCTTGCTGCCGGCGGTATCTACCTCGCCAAGGGTGCGCTCGCCGCGGCTCGTGACAGCGCGACCAATGGTCAATCGCAAGCAATCACGGTCGCGCGCTTCTTTGCCGAGAACCTCGCCACGGCCGCACCGGGCCTGAAGGAGACTGTGATCGCCGGTGCCGACTCGGCCCTCACGCTTCCCGACGCGATGACGGCGTGAGTTGCGAGCATCGACGACGTCAACGACCGTGGCGCCGCACGCCTCGGCTCACGCCGCCTCGACGAGCCCGGCGACCATCTCCAGCAGCAGGGCAATATCCTCCGGCCGCGAGAGCCGATGCTCGCCGTCGGGCACCGCGGCCACGCGCGTGTGGTCGCCGGAGAGCAGCGCCACGAGGTCCAGCGTATGCTCCCAGGGGACATCGGGGTCCTGCAGGCCGTGCATGATGTGCACGGGGCGGCCGGGATCGAACGGCGCATTCCCGAACAGGTGCGCGCGCCCGTCCTCGATCAGTGCGCGGGTGATCGGGTAGGGCCCGTCCCCGTAGTGCGAGGGGCGCAGCCAGACGCCCTTCTCCTCGATGTCGCGCCGCGCGCTCGATGGCATGTTCGTCCACATGAGCTCGGTCATGTTCCAGGCCGGCGCGATCAGCAGCAGGCCCTTGATGCGGTCCGCCTCGCTCGGCGCCTCCGCCATCAGCGCGCGCAGCAGGAGGAGCGCGATGTTGCCGCCCATGCTGGAGCCGATCAGCACCTGCGGCCCCTCGCTCAGGCGCTCGAAGACACTCCGCGCCTCCTCCAGCCATCGGCTAAGCGTGCCGTCCTCGAAGCGCCCTTCCGACTCCCCGTGGCCCGAGTAGTCGAAGCGCAGGCAGCCGATGCCCTGCGCGGCCGCCCATTGCGCCACCGATTCGGCCTTCACGCCCCGCATGTTCGAGTTGAAGCCGGAGAGGAAGACCAGCGAGGGCTTGGCTTTGTCCTTTCTCTCCTGCCGCAAATAGGCGATGCGCCGCCGCCCCGGGCCCGCGCCGACTTCGAGGAATTGCGGTTGGGTGGCGTCCATCCTAAGAACCTCTGTGAGCCCGACTGCGAAGAGAGACAACGGTGGCGCCGAGCCGGCCAACCATACTGCAAATCGTCCCGCACCTCGACACCGGCGGAGCCGAGCTCTCCGCGGTCGAGATCGCTGCGGCGATCGTGCGCGCCGGCGGACGGGCACTGGTGCTGGCGGAGCCGGGCGGCCGGCTGGCGGTGCGAATCACCGACGCCGGCGGCGAGGTCATGCCGTTCCCAGCCGCCGCCAAGAGTCCGCTCGCGCTGCTCCGCAATGCCGCGGCAATTGCGCGACTGATCGCCGAGGAGACGGTCGATCTCGTCCATGCCAGAAGTCGGGCGCCCGCCTGGAGCGCGCTCGTTGCGGCGCGACGGGCGCGGGTGCCGTTCGTCACGACGTATCATGGGGCTTATGGGGAGACCAACGCGGCGAAACGGCTCTACAACAGCGTGATGGCGCGCGGCGACGTCGTCATCGCCAACTCGCGCTACACGGCCGATCTGATCGCCCAGCGCTACGGCACCGATCGCGACCGCATGGAGGTTATCCACCGCGGCATCGATCCCAACGTGTTCGCTCCCGATCGCATTGGGCCCGAGCGGGTTGCCGCCTTGCGCGAAAAGTGGGGCGTGACCCCGGGCGAGCGCGTGATCCTGCAGGCGGCGCGCCTCACCTCCTGGAAGGGCCAGAGCGTCCTGATCGATGCCGCGGCGAGGCTCGAGGCGGCCGGTCGGCTGGGAAACGCCGTCGTCGTTCTGGCCGGCGACGCCCAGGGGCGCAACACCTATGCCCAGGCTTTGAAAGCCCAGGTTGCATGGGCTGGCCTCGAAGGCCGGGTCCGCCTCGTCGGCCATGTCGAGGACATCGCCGCCGCCTGCCTTGCCGCCCATGTGGCCGTGGTCGCCTCAACGCAACCGGAGGCATTCGGCCGTGCCACCATCGAGGCCCAGGCCATGGGCGCCCCGGTGATCGCCACCGCCATTGGCGCCCCACCCGAGACCATGCTCGCCGAACCCGCCGTTCCCCCGGACGCCATCACCGGCTGGCTGGTGCCGCCGGGAGATGCCCGGGCCCTGGCCGAGCGGCTGGCGCAGGCGTTGGCGCTGCCGGCCCCGGAACGGGAGGCCCTGGCCGGGCGGGCCCGTGCCCACGTGGTGGCACAATTCACGGTGGAAGCCATGCAACGGCGCACGCTGGCCGTTTACGACCGGCTCCTGGGCACCGTCCTTGAACGGGGCTTCAAGTCCTCGGTTGCTGGGCAAATTCCAGAGACCATGCTCCCTCGACAACCTTGACTTGCGGTATCATCTCTCCGATTCTCTCCGGCTAGCGCGTTCCGGCGTTGGCCGGAAGCGCCTGCACCCGTGCAACAACCGATGGAGACTGCAACATACGTCGTCCAATGCGAGCCGCGCCTGAGCGCGAGCCCTCCGGTCCGCGGATGAACGAAGACATCCGCGTCCGCGAAGTCCGATTGATCGATCAGACCGGCCAGAACGTCGGTGTCGTAGCCACGGCAGACGCCATGGCCCGGGCTACCGAGGCCGGGCTGGACCTGGTCGAGATTTCACCGGATGCCAATCCGCCGGTGGCCAAGATTCTCGATTACGGCAAGTTCAAATACCAAGAGCAGAAAAAGGCCGCCGAGGCGCGCAAGCGCCAGAAGACCGTCGAGATCAAAGAGATCAAGATGCGGCCCAGCATCGACGATCACGACTACGACGTGAAGATGCGAGCCATCAAGCGCTTCTTCGAGGAAGGCGACAAGGTGAAGGTGACGCTGCGCTTCCGCGGCCGCGAGCTCGCCCATCAGGAGCTCGGCTGGCAGGTGCTGCAGCGGGTCAAGGCCGACGTGGAGCCGATCTCGAAGGTGGAGTCGGAGCCGCGCATGGAAGGCCGGCAGATGGTGATGGTGCTGGCGCCGCGCTGAGGCGCGGTTTGCCTACCATGCCAGCGCCTGCAGCGCTGCAATCGGAGCGAAGGGACGCTCGGCGAACAGCTCGCCGAGCGTTTTTGCATCGAGGCCACCCGGCAGATGCACGGCGCTGGCGATCAGCACCGAGCGCAGTCCAGCGACGTGTGCGCCCATGAGGTCGGTGTCGAGGCCGTCTCCGATCGCGAGAATGCGCGCTTTGGGCACCGAGGTTCCCTTGTGGCGATCGATGACGGCGAAGGTGCGCTCGTAGATCGGCAGGTGCGGCTTGCCCGCGTAGGCCACCTCGCCGCCCTTGGCGGCGTAGGCCGCCGCGAGCGAGCCCGCGCAATAGACGAGCTTGTCGCCGCGCTCGACCACCAGATCCGGGTTGGCGCAGATCATCGGTAGACGCCGCGCCGCCAGCCTCTCGAACAGCGTCCCGTAGCTCGCCGGCGTCTCCTTTGTGTCGTCATAGAGCCCCGAGCAGACGATCGCCTCGGCGGCCTCCGCCGCTACCAGCCGCACGTCGAGCCCATCGAACAGCCCGAGGTCACGCTGCGGGCCGATGTGCAGCAGCGGCTTGCCGGCCCACGGCCCGATCATGCCGCGCGTCGCATCGCCAGAGGTCACGCCCGCGTCGTAGGCGCCGGGATCGACGCCGAGCCCGCTCATCTGCCCGATCACGGCGCTGAACGGGCGCGGCGCATTGGAGAGCAGCACGACGATCCCGCCCTGCTCGCGAAACCGCCGGCAGGCCGCGCCCGCCGCCTCGAAGGCGCGCGCACCGTTGTGCATCACGCCCCAGATGTCGACGATCCAGGCGTCGCTGCCGACGGCGAGATCGGCGATCGAGGAGAGGATGGGAATGGCCGGAGAGGTCATGCCCGCTCACCTACGGCACTTCGGCGCACAATGGAAGACGGGTCGCCGCGGACCTGAATGCCGGCGTCGCGGTTGGCGCCGCAAATCCGTCGTCCTAGACTGCCACTGTGCGGGACTGCTCGCATGCCAGGAGCTTCCATGAGGCGGATCCTTCAGCTCGTCGCGGCGGCATCGGCGCTCGCCTACCTGTGCTTGGCGCCCATCGAGGCAATTGGACAATCGCCCTCATCCGAGGGAGCCGGAAAGACGCGCCGCCAGTTGGAGGAGCGCCCCTTCGGCGGGCCGCCGCCCAAGTACCGCTCGCCCAAGCACAGCAAGAAGTGCAAGACCGCCAAAAAGACCTGCGAGCTCAAGAAAGAGGACCTCGTCGGCAACAAATGCATCTGCCCGGGTCCCGAGACCGCCCAGGGCACGATCGTCGAGTAGCCAACAGGCGCCGTCTGTTGCCTTGCCTGCCCAGCCAGGGTCGCACCCCTCATGCCTCGCTCATGTGCACCCACCGCGCGTACTGGCTCTTCTCCACGGCCTGCAGGTCCTGGCTGTACTCGGCGTACATGCGCGAGCTCGGATCGATCCTGCCGACCATGTCGCTCTTGATCGCATCGTACTTGTTCATGATCACGGGCATGGCCACGGGCGTATACAAATTGCCGAACGCGTGGCCCATGGTCAGCATGATGCCCTTCATGCGCTTGTAGACGTCGAGCTGGGACAGGATCACCTTCTTGAGCCAGCCGCTCTCGTTGGAGAGGATGAAGATGTGCATCGAGGCGCGCGGTATGTAGACGGTGCCGAACTGGGGCGGCAACTTCTTGTCGCGGGCGGCCTCCCTGACCACCAGCCCCCCGGCCGCCGCATCCCATGCGACCTCCATCGGGAAGGCGTGGATCAGGTTGGCGTCCTGGAAGGATGGCCGCGCGAACACGTACTCGCCGACGTAGTTGAGGGTTTCGGCCCTGGCGTATCCTCCAAGGTCGCTTCCCGCCGTCTCGCCGAACGCGGCCGAGGGCGCAGCCATCAGGGGGATCTTGAGCAGCGACTCGATCTGCAGGATCGTCTTCTCGGAGAACAGGCCCGTCACGAGCTTGTCGACCGTCGACTTGCCGAGCTTGGCGCGCTGGGCGAACTCGTCGCGCGATATCCGCTCCCTGGCGATGTAGGCGCGGATCGCCTGCACGATCCTATCGCGGTCTGCGTCGTCGATCGGCATGAGCGTCCCTCGCACTCGCCGCAACCCGGGAAACGAAGTCAAAACAATAGTCTCGGACGGTCTCCAGCCACCCATCTCATCGTATCGGCAGGAGCGGAGCAAACTCTTTGGCGCGCCAACGATCGCACCGTTTGTTGGCTGCGACCTCTGGCATGCCCGGGAAAGGCAGGAAAACTCAGGCAAAGCGCGGAAAACACCGAAGATGGGCCTCCACCCCCCGCGCACGTAGGACTCCGGGCGAAGGCGACCGCCGACGCGGTGCCGCCGGCCAAGCCAGGAGGCCCGCCATGAGGATACTCACCAGCGCAGCCGTATTCGGATTGGTCCCGGTTCCGCCGATGTCCGGCGACCAGCATGGCAAAGACGGCAGCCCAGAGCTTCTCGACGACGCCGATCCCGCCCAACAGCAGGCGCTGGAGAGCGCACCGCCCCGGAGCCCATCGTTTTGCACCCGGCTTGCCCGGGCTCTGCAGTGGCTCGTCGGCATCCTCCCCGGCGTGTTCGCGGTCGCCCTGGTAGTCGGCCCCGCGGGCGCTGCCGATGCGACCGCGAGCCCCCGCGGCGCGCTGAAGCCCGTCACCTTCGGGATGAATGCGGGCCGCGCCGCAAGCGCTCCGCTCACCAAAGCGGCCGTCACGGTCACGTCCGCCCTCAAGATCGCCCCCGTGAGGCCCACCGACGTCGTGATCGACGTCATCGTCGCCTACACGCGCAAGGCCGCCGGCCACTACGCCGACATCGAGCGCGAGCTCGTCGCGCT
>JBGGME010000002.1:0-9252 GCA_041288195.1 Hyphomicrobiaceae bacterium | reverse complement strand
GCTGATGCTGGGCGAGGGGCGCGGCTTCGGCGTGCGCGATGCATCGGGGCATTGGATCGCGAGCGCGCTGGTGCTGCCGCTGGGGCCGGCGATCTCGTGGATCAGCATGGTGCTGGTGACGAAGCCCTCGCGACGGCAGGGACACGGCACGCGGCTGCTGCAGCGCTGCTTCGCCGAGATCGAGGCGACAGGCGTGACGGCAGGCCTGGATGCGACGGAGCTGGGACGGCCCGTCTACCTGCCGCTCGGCTTTCGCGACGTGTATGCGTTGTCGCGCTGGCGCGCGGAAGCGGGGCAGCGGCACGCGGTCGAGCCACCGCACGGCGTGCGGGTGCGCAGCGCGGGGTTGGGCGACCTGCCGCGCATCGTGGCACTCGATGCGGCGCATTCGGGGTTTGCGCGCGGGCGCATCGTCGATCACCTGCTGGGCCGGGCGCCGTCGCTGGCGCATGTCGCCGAGCGCGGCGATGGCACGCTGGTCGGCTATGTGCTGGGGCGGGACGGACATGCCGCCATGCATGTCGGGCCTGTGGTGGCCGAGGAGGAGAGGATCGGGCTCGCGCTCCTCTCGCGTGCGATGGCTGCGACGCCGGAGCGCGTGATCCTGGATGTGCCCGACCGGCATCGTGGCATCACGACGTGGCTGCTTGAAACCGGCGCGACGGCGCCCCGGGGCTTCATGCGCATGCTGCGCGGGCCCTGCCCGGCCGTGGAGGACGCCGCCCGCATCTTCGCCCTTGCGGGCCCGGAGCTAGCGTAAGGAGGAGGAGCCCATGCGCGGCGCGCCCTGGACCGACATTCCCGCCGACGTGCTGGCCGTCCTGCGCCGGGGCACGGTGATCCCCGCCCATCCCCTGGCGCTCGACGAGAAGCGCCAGCTCGATCCCGCCTCGCAGCGGGCGCTGACGCGCTACTACATCGACGCCGGGGCCGGCGGGCTGGCGGTCGGCGTGCATGCGACGCAGTTCCAGATCCGCGACGTCGGCCTCTACCGCCCGGTGCTGGAGCTTGCCGCCGAGACGGCAGCAGCGTGGACGAAGCGGCCGCTGGTGATGATCGCCGGCGTGATCGGCAGGACGGCGCAGGCCGTGGAGGAGGCGCGCATCGCGCGTTCGCTCGGCTACCACGCGGTGCTGCTGGGCCTCGGCGCCATGCGCGGGGCGAGCGAGGACGAGCTCATCGAGCATTGCGCGGCCGTGGCGCGCGAGATGCCGACCGTCGGCTTCTACCTGCAGACGGCGGTCGGCGGCATTGCGCTGTCGCGCGCCTTCTGGACGCGCTTTGCCTGCCTCGACAACGTCATCGCCATCAAGGTCGCGCCCTTCAACCGCTACAAGACGCTTGATGTCGCCTTCGGCGTGGCGGCGGCGGGTGCGGCGGACCGCGTCACGCTCTACACCGGCAACGACGATCACATCGTCGCCGACCTCACCACGCCGCTCGCCATCCGCCACGGCGGCAAGGAGACGACTCTGCGCTTCAAAGGTGGCCTACTCGGGCATTGGAGCGTGTGGGTGAAGCCGGCGGTGGCGCTGCTGGAGAAGGTCCACGCGGCGGCGGGCCGCGGTGCGGTCCCCGAGGCGCTGCTGGCGCGCGATGCCATGGTGACGGACTGCAACTCCGTGATCTTCGACGTCGCCAACGACTTCGCGGGCTGCATCCCCGGCTGCCACGAGGTGCTGCGCCGCCAGGGCCTGCTGCGCACGGTCCACTGCCTCGACCCCAAGGAGCTGCTGAGCCCAGGCCAGACCGCCGGCATCGACCGGCTCTATGCGGCCTATCCCGAGCTGACAGACGATGCCTTCGTGGCGGAGAACCTCGCGAGGTGGCGGGCGTAGGCGCGCCGATTGAACCTGGAGCATGCCCTCAAATACTCGCTCGGTTCGAATGTGGCTCAGAACCGACCGCAAACCAAAATCTACCCGACCTACCGCTGGCGAAGGATCTGGGTCTCTAGTTGGACTGGATTGCGGTAGTTCGGCTGGGTATTTTGGATCGCTGGCGAAACACGCAGTCGGTTCGCGTCTGACTCGCTGGCGGAGATGGTGTGAATGACCTACGTGGACCATTTTGTCATGCTCACCGAGGTGCGAACCCGAGTGCCGGCGCCCAGGATCTCGAACCCCACGTTTGCCTCAGATCTGATCCTGGGTCCCGGACATTTCGCGTCCCTCGGGACAAGCTGGACAAGGCCCGGGATCCAACCCTCAACTTGCTCCGGCGCTCGTGGACGCGTGGATCCCGGCGACGAGCGCCGGGATGACATCAGATCAGCCGCTCGGAGGCGCGGCGCAGGCCGTCGAGGATCGGCTCGTAGGCCTCCTCGTCGCGGGCCTCCGGATAGACCATATATACGGGGTAGGTGAAGGCGCGCGCCCGGGCCGGGATGCGCAGGCGCCGGCGGTTGACATGGCGCTTGACGAGCCGGAGCGGGAAGTAGCCGGACGCCTCGTTGGCCAGCAGGAAATCGAGCCCCAGCGAGCCCATGTCGAGCTTCACGGCCGTATTGGCGAGCTCGGGGTAGGCGGCGGCGTGCTCGGCCTGGAAGTCGGGTCCCCAGTCCACGAATACGTAGTCGGTCGGATGCCTGCGGCTGCGCGCCGGCACGCTGGTGACGAGCACGAACTCCTCGTCGAACAGGTGCTCGATGGTGAGCCCCGGCGGCTGGCCCGGCTGGTACATGATGGCGAGGTCGAGCGTGCCCTCGAGCAGGCGCTGGATCATGACCGCGGACAGACTGGCCGAGGCCGACACGGCGATGTCGGGGATGTGGTCGCGCAGCCAGGCGATCCACTTGAGCAGAAATCCGTCCCACAGCGTGGCATGGGCGCCCACCGCGAGGTGATCGCGGTAGGGACCGGAGAAGCCGACCTCGAGCTGGGCGTGCTGCCACACGCGCACCAAGGCGAGCGCATGCTTCTGGAACTGCGCGCCGGCGCCGGTCAGCGCCGCGCCGTTCCTGGATCGCTCGAATAGGGGTCGCCCGAACAGCTCTTCCAGCGTCTTGATGCGCGCGCTCACGGTCGACTGCGTGATGTTGAGCTTGCGCGCGGCGTCAACGAAGCTGCCGGTGTCGGCGACCATCAGGAAGGTCTGCGCAAGCGCGATGTCCATGACTTCGTTCCTTCACTGACGAAGACGTCAAACCTATCTATCGAAAACTCCGATGGGCATCAGCAGAAAAAAACGATTGGCAACTGCAGCAAAAATTTTCACATTGACAGAGCCCGGACACGATTCGGGTGACTCATGGAAGGACAGAACAATGAAGGCGAAGAAGGCGAAGAAGGCCGCAAAGAAACCCGCGAAGAAGAAGAAGAAGAAGTAGGCTCGACGAGTGCACCCTTTGCGTTCGGTCTCGCCGATGCGGCTGGCGTGTGTGGTCGCAGTGGTTTTGCTCCAGTCGAGCAGCGTTGCCGCCCACGCCGCATCGATCACCAATCGCGACGATCGCGATCACAAGGTGACGATCATCGAGGGCGACACCAGGACCGACCACGTCATCAAGCCCTCGCAAGTTCTGACCGGCGTCTGTGCCAAGGGGTGCACCGTCCGCCTCGACGACGAGGAGGACGACGAGTACCAGCTCGAGGCAGAGGACGTCGTCTCCATCGAGGAGGACAGCCTCTACTACGACAATCCGGATGCGCCGGCCTAGCCGGCGCCGGCAACGGCCCCGAAAGCGGGGCAAAAAGGCTAGCCTGGAAAGCTTTTTCTGCTAGCGCCGACCGCCCGGAGAATCGGGAGGTACGGTGCTTTTTCTTCACGTGTTCTTCACTTGGCGGCGGCGAGGGGTAGGCCCGCGGCAACCTGAAGGCTCCCGGGCGGGGCATCCGAGGTCGGCCCGAAGCGCTGCTCGAAGGCCGCGCGCAGGGTGGCGTCCACAATGTCCATCCTCGCATCCACCCCCAGCCGCGCGAGGCTCGTCACGCCGGCATCGGCGATGCCGCACGGCACGATGCCGGCGAAGTGCTCGAGGTCGGGCGCGACGTTGATGGAGAACCCGTGCGAGCTCACCCAGCGTCGCAGGCGCACGCCGATGGCCGCGACCTTCTCGTATTCCTCCGCGCTCGCCGCGGGATCCCGCGCGACCCACACTCCGACGCGCCCCTCGATCGTTCGCGATGCCACGCCGAGTCGTGCCAGCGCGTCCATGACGAGCCCCTCGAGCGCCGCGACGTAGGCGCGCACGTCGCCGAAGCGTGCGCCGACATCGAGCATGACGTAGCCGATGCGCTGGCCGGGCCCGTGATAGGTGTAGCGGCCGCCGCGTCCCGTGCTGTGCACAGGAAAGCGCGCGGCATCGAGGAGCTCGGCGGGGCCCGCGCTGGTGCCGGCCGTGTAGAGAGGAGGGTGCTCGAGCAGCCAGACGAGCTCCGGCAGGCGTCCGGCAGCGATCCCTTCGATGCGCTGAGCCATGACCGCGAGCGCCGTCTCGTAGGGGACAAGCCCCGGCGAGACGACCCATTCGACGGCTTGGCGGGGGTGTGCTCTCATGCCTATCCCTTGGAATCCCGCGCAATCTAGCCGACATGGGTGCCTGCGGACCAGACGACGGCGGTCCGGTGTCGCCGCTGCTTGTTCCCGCCGGCCCGTTTTGCTAGAGGTGCGGGCGCCCGGCCCATGACCTGATCCTGGCCCTGGTCCGGCGCCCATGACGTGCGGTCGTGGCGGAATTGGTAGACGCACCAGCTTGAGGGGTTGGCGCCGCAAGGCGTGGAGGTTCGAGTCCTCTCGACCGCACCAGATCGCTCCGGGAAGAGACGCCACGGGTCCTCCGGGACCCGCGGAGCGTCGGATCATCCCTCCCACACCCAGACCGCTCCGATCCCGGCTGCCGCCAGCGCCAGGCAGACCGGGATGATGAGTATCTGGACATAGGCTTCCCACCCCCGCAGCCGGCCAGTCGCGGTGTCGATCTCCGAATGGAGGAACTCGTCGAGGCCGCGCCTGCCCGGGAGCAGAGGGCCATGGTTGGTGTGGCGCAGCGCGAGGTGGATGCCGAGCACGACGACTCCGACGATGATGCCCACGGTGGCAAGCCACGCCGATTCCATCGATCGGGCGAAATCCATCCACGCGGTGGCGAGTATCGAGGCGTAGGCGGTGACGATCGTCGCATAGACCGCGAGCGGGACCTCGGCGCCTGTCGACTGGAACTCGCGCGAGCCTTCCTCTTGCGAGGTTTCCGCGCTTTTCGGTTGGGACGGTGGAGTGCGGGGCGTCATCGGCATGATATGCCTCACGACCTGCTGCGAATAGTCGGCTGGCCGGCGGATGCGGGCCAGCCGCACCGGCTCCCGGACATCGAGCCGCCTCCCGAACATCGTGCCAACGTCCGGCTGCAGTTTCGGTTCACGGCGCAGGCGCGGACAAGTTGACGCGGGCGCCGCCCTGCTGAAAGACATAGTCGGCGCACGCACGCGCGAGGCGCCAGTGGAAGGGGCCGTGACCGTGGAAAGCTATCTGTGGGTCATGCTCGGCAGCGCGCTCGGAGGCGTCGGCCGCTACGGGTGTGCGGTGCTCGCCGTGCGCCACTTGGGCGAGTCGTTTCCCTGGGGAACGCTCGGCGTGAACATCCTCGGGTCGTTTGTCATCGGCCTCGCCGACGTGGCGGTGGCGTCCGGCGGCGCGCGCTACCTCCTCATGGCGGGCCTATGCGGGGGCTATACCACCTTCTCCGCCTTCAGCCTGCAGACGCTGAACCTCCTGCACGAGGGACATGCCGCGAGGGCTGCAGCCAACGTCGTCGCGTCGGTGGCCGCATGCCTCGTGTCGGTTTGGCTCGGTCACCTTGCCGGGTTCGCTTTGGGACGGGGCTGGTTGTGACCCCGTCGCGCATCTGGGAATGGATGTCCGGCCCGAGAGGGGCGATCTATTTCTGGATCGCACTCGGCAGCGGGCTCGGCGGCGTCGCCCGGCTCTGGTGCGCAAACATGGCGCCGCTGGTGTTCGGCGAGGCGTTCCCTTGGGGCATCCTCCTCGTCAACATCGCGGGCTCGTTCGTGATCGGCCTCTTCTTTGCCCTCACCGGGCCGGAGGGTCGCTTGCAGGTGAGCACGACGGCGCGCCAGTTCGTGATGACGGGCCTGTGCGGTGGCTATACCACCTTCTCGGCTTTCAGCCTCGATACGCTCCACCTGATGCGCGACGGGCGCGTGCTGGCGGCGGGCGCCAACGTGGTCCTATCGGTGGCGCTGTGCATCGGCGCCGCGTGGCTCGGCCACGCGGCGGCGTCACGTCTCAGCCGTAGATAGCTTCTGGACGCGAGGCAACGCTGGCGCGTCCGCGGCACCTGACCCGGCCGGGGCTCAGGTGGAATCCGGGATGAAGCTCCTCGGTCGCCTCCACCTGGGCGTCGGCGAGCGTCCGGAGTTGGTTGCGTACGGCCTCCACGGCCTTGTCCTTGTCCTCGATGGCGACGTCGAAGAGCTGCTGCCGCACCCGTTCGCAGCGCATGCCGCGATCGAGCGTGGTGACCTGAACCGTCCATCCCTTTGCCATCGGGTCCATCCTCGGTGTGCCACGAGCGTCCAATGCCGCGTGATCCTGCAGGGACCGTGCCAGTCCTGCCGAGGGCAGGCGGCGGCCGCCTGCTACTTGCGCCGCTTGGCGACGGCCCGCACGCGCTCCCCGATCTCCGGCAGCCGGTCGACGAGGCGCATGAAGTCGTCGGCGTCGAGCACCAGCAGATCGGTGGAGCGCACGGCCGTGACGGTCGCCGCGCGCGGCTCGCGGGAGAGGAGCGCCATCTCGCCGAAGAAATCGCCTTCCTCGAGCCGCACCTTGCCGGTGCCGGAGTCCACGTCCACGCTGCCGCTGGCGATCAGGTACATGGCATTGCCGCGCTCGCCCTTGTGGATGATGATGGCGCCGGCCGGCACGGTGCGCGCGCGCAGCATGGCGACGAGGTCGGCGATGGTGGCGGCGTCCAGGTGCGCAAACAGCGGCACGCGCGCCACCATGGCGAAGGTGACGACGAAGTCGCGACGGCGGATCTCCTCGTAGAAGCCGCGGCCGATGATGGCGACGGGCAGCGCGAAGCAGCCGATGCCCAGCATGACCGTGATGGCGGCAATGATGCTGCCGAGCGTGGTGACCGGCGTGATCTCGCCGCCGCCGATCTTGGCCAGCATCGAGGCGGCCCACCAGATGGCCTTGGGCATGTCGCCGAGCTTGTCGGGCTGGAGGTGGCCCTCGACCGCATACATGGCGGCAGCGGCTGCGAGCAGAACGCCCGTGAAGATGATGACGCACGCGAGCAGCGAGCGCCGCTCGGCGGCGATCAGGCGGCCGAGCGTTGCCAGCGCCGGCGAGTAGCGCGCGAGCTTCAGGAAGCGCACCAGCCGCGTCAGTGCCAGCAGTGCCACGTTTGGGAACAGCAGCTCCAGCAGCAGCGGCAGCAGGGCCAGCGCGTCGATCAGCATCAGCGGCGTCGCTGCAAAGCGCAGGCGGGCGCCGGCCGGCGTGAACGACCGCAGCAGAGGGTGCTCGGGCGCGGTCCAGATGCGCGCCACGTACTCGACGGCGAACACCAGCACGCACAGCCGGTCGAAGACCTGCAGGCTGGCGCCGTAGTCCACCGCGACGTCCGGAATGGTCTGCGCTACGGCTCCCACGACATTGCCGACCACGAGCAGGACCAGCACCCAGTCGACGATGCGCGAGGTAAGCTCCCGGCGCCGCCCGTGCTCCAGGATCTGGAAGGCGCGCTGGCGCAAGCTCGCCCGGGGCTCAGGCTTTGCGTCCACCGAATGTCTCGCCCGCAGTTGTTGCCGCCTGACCGCCCGCAGCAGCTGCTTGTCGAGGGCCGGCACCGGCGCAGTCTATCCCGGCCTCCTCTAACGAATGGCTGCCGGGTTGGTCTAAACCTTAGCCGAACCGCTCTTGCGCGGGCAGCCTGCCGTGTGGTCGTCGGGGCTGACGCCAGACGCGGTTCGTGCGAGGGTGGTGGAGACAACCTTCATCATCCAGGGAGTACGCCCATGCGCGCCATCATCGCCTATCTGACCGCGAAGCCCGGCAAGGAAGCCGAGTTCAAGGAGAAGATGACCGCCCAGGCCAAGCGCTGCCTCGCCAACGAGGCGGGTTGCCTGCAGTTCGACGTGGTGCAGGACCCCAAGAGCCCCACCCGCTTCGTCATGCTCGAGATCTACAAGGACGACGCCGCCATCCAGGCGCATCAGGACAGCCAGCACTTCAAGGACTTCCGGCCCGTGGTGGGCGACCTGATCGCCGACCGCAAGATCGAGATCCTCCACATGGTATCCGACGGCAAGACCAAGCGCGGCTGACCTGCCGCCTGGTCGTGAGCCGGGCCAAGACCCAGGGAGGGTCCGGTCCGGCTTTGGCCATTGCGGCCTGCTCTACCCTGGCGGGACGGCGTTGACGCAACTCAGCGCGGCGCATCGGCGAACGCCGCCTGCAAGCGCTGGCAGATGCGCAGCGCAGACGCCTCCGGCACATTGGTGAAAGGGAGCAGCAGGGCGTTCTGGCCACGCACCTCGCGGCAGTAGTGGGAAAGCGCGTGCAGCGCATATCCCTGCGACTGCGCCCGCTCGGCCAGCACTGTGTCGCGCATGGGATGGCGCACGCCGGCCAGCAGGTGCAGCCCGCCGGACGCAACGCGGAGATTGAGGTCGCCTCCGCGTGATTCCGGCATATATGTTGAAAATCAATATATTAATGGTCGCTAATTGACGCCACGAGCCCTATTTGAGCCCTAAAACTCGGGCGAACTGGTGCGAACTGGAATGACATGCACCTGCACGAGAGTACTTTTCTCCTGATCAGGCGACGAGCCGCAAGCCGCGATAGCGCATCAAGCCGCAGGTCTTCCACTTGTCCGTAGCCCAGGGCCTTCAGTTCAGTGGCGAACTTCGGAACCGTGAGCGGCGTGTGGCCGTGCTCGGCGCACCAGGTTTCGTAGGCGACCCGCAGGTCCTTGGCCGCCAGCGACGCGCCGTTGGCCTTGCGCAGCCGCTGCTGGACAAAGGCGGAGACGTGGAAGCTGACCACCGTGAGCCCGCCAGCCGGCCCTCCCTGCCGTCCCGGCGAACCTCCCTTGGAATTGGTCGCGGACGAGGAGGGAGGGCGCATGGGAACGACGTTCGAGGGAGGGTTGCTTCCCTCCCTACTCCGGCGCCCTGGTGCAGTGGCGTGCCCAGGAACGGCGGCCTTCAGGGAGGGGTTGGGGAGGGCCACAAGATCTGCCGCAGGGAGGGCGTGCTGGGGTCCCTCCTTCAGGTCGAC
>JBGGME010000001.1:0-40833 GCA_041288195.1 Hyphomicrobiaceae bacterium | reverse complement strand
CGCTTCAAGCCCTCCTTGGCGCCGATCAGCGAGGGATCGAGCAGGACAGCGGCCTGGAAATCGGCGATCGCCGCGTCCTTGCGGCCCTGCGCCTCGCGAGCATAGCCGCGGTTGTTGTAGGCGAGCGCGTAGATCGGGTTGAGCGCGAGCGCGGCGGTGTAGTCGTCGATCGCGCGCTCGAGGTCGCCGGCCCGGCGATAGGCGAGGCCACGGCGGTTGAGCGTGCTGGGGCTGATGGGATTGAGGCGGAGCGCCGCGTCGAAGTCGGCGATGGCCGCTTTCGTGTCGCCTTTCACGTAGTACGCATGCCCGCGCGCCGTGTAGTGCGCCGGTGACGACGGCACCAGCCGCAGGGCCTCGCCGTAGTCGGCAATGGCGCCGTCGAAATCGCGCAAGGCGAGCCGCGCGCGTGCCCGGCCGGCATAGCCCGAGGCATCGTCGGGGCGCAGGCGGATGGCCTGGCTGAAGTCCGAGACGGCCTGCATGCTGGCCCCGGCATCGGCGCGTGCGTTGCCGCGATTGCGATAGGCGAGCGCCTTCTCCTCCGCGCCGTACGCGGTGCCGTCGATCACCGCCGTGCATGCGCGCAGCCTCACGGCGGCGTTGGCGCCACGGCTGCAATCGGCAAGCGGATCCGCAATCGCCGCTCCCGCGCCGAGACAGAGTGCGATCGTGCCGAGCGAGAGCCTTGCGAGCATATCTGCCCCTCCGTGCCGTTTGGTCAGTTGGGCAACTGATGGTCGGCGAGGGGGCGAGCACATTGATGCGCGTCAATGCGGGCCGGTGGCTTGCGGCGTCTCTTCCACGCATGCAGCACAACCAGTTCCTCATCGCCGTATTCGACGACAGGGACAGTCTGGCGCGGGTGCTGGGCGAGCTTGGAGCCGAGGCTGCCGGCCGCGCCGCCGTCCTCCTGCACGAGAGCGCGGACGAGCCTTCCGGTGAGACCGTCACAGACCACCTGCAACGGATGACCGAGGTTCACTTCACCTCGTCGCTGCGGTGCGTCCGCTGCACGGCGGGCGGGCTTGCCGACACACTCGCCGCACGTGCGGCGGGCGGCGCCAGCAGCCTCGCCGAGGCCCTGCACGGCTGGCTCACGCCGGAGCAGGCGCGCGACTTCGAGAGGCATGTCGCGAGCGGACGCCTGCTGCTTTGGCTGCCCCCGACATCGCCTGAGGACTTCGAAACCATGTGCGCCCGCCTCGTGCAGGCGAGCCCGCACCTGGTTGCGCTGTGCAACATCGATCTCGCCGGCTAGCCGGCGACGTTAACGCTCTACGGCGCTGCTAAGACTGTCGCAAGGTTTGATCGGCCACAATGCCCGGGCAACATCCCCGGCAGCGCACACGCAACCATGGCGAAGATCTCCGCCAAGCAACTCGAGCGGTTCGATCTCGACGACCCCAAGCTGCCAGCCGCCATCGAGGCGGCGGCGCTCGGGTCCGGCGGCTATCCCTACAAGAAGCGGCTCAAGCGCGAGCCTTACGAGGAGGAGCTCGGCGGGCTGCAGAGCCAACTTCTGAAATTGCAGAGCCACGTCCTGGCCAAGGGGCAACGCATCCTGATCCTGTTCGAGGGCCGCGACGCCGCCGGCAAGGGTGGGACGATTGCCCGCTTCCTCGAGCACATGAACACCCGCCACGCCCGCTCCGTCGCGCTCAACAAGCCGAGCGACGTCGAGCGCGGCCAGTGGTACTTCCAGCGCTACGTGGCGCAGTTCCCGACCGCCGGCGAGATCGTGTTCTTCGACCGCTCCTGGTACAACCGCGCCGGCGTCGAGCGCGTCATGGGCTTCTGCACCGAGGACGAGGTCGCAAACTTCCTGCGCGATGCCCCCGATTTCGAGGAGATCGTGGTGCGCGACAGCGTCAAGCTCTTCAAGTTCTACCTCACGCTCGGCCGCGAGATGCAGCTCAAGCGGTTCCACGAGCGCCGCCACGACCAGTTCAAGCGCTGGAAGCTCTCCCCCATCGACGTCGCCTCGATCGCCAAGTGGAACGACTACAGCCGCGCCCAGGCCGAGATGTTCCGCTATACGCATACGGCCGCCTGCCCGTGGTCGGTGGTGCGCGCCAACGACCAGCGCAGGGCGCGGCTCGAGGCGATCCGGGCGGTCTTGAGCGAGCTCGACTACAAGGGCAAGGACGAGAAGATCGTCGGCAAGCCCGACCCGCTCATCGTCTGTACGGGCGCGGATTTCCTGGCCAACTGACGGCTGCCACGCCGCATCCGATGCCGGCGGCGCCGGCAGCGTTTGTCGCTGCAGTTCTTTCCGCCGCCCTTGCGCAACGCCGTCGCATAGCGCGGCGATTGCGTCGATCGGGCCCGGAACACGGCTGAGCCTCAGCGCACCTTGTAGAGCGCGTGGCGGCGATTGCGTGTGAAGGGCCGCACCTCCTTGGCCCAGCGGCCCTTCTCGCCAGCCGCCGCCCACTCGGGGCTGACCAGCACGTGCGGGCCGTCGATCTCGTAGATGGCGCTGTACCGGGGGCCGTCGACCGCCACCTTCTTCATCTCGCCGCCGAGCGCGATCGTGAACGGCTCGCCCTGCACGCGCGAGACCCCATGCACGCCCGGCACCTTCGAGAGGAACGGCACGTGCTCGGTGTCGTAGACCTCGTTGAACAGGGCTTCCTTGTCGGGATCGACGTCCATGCTGGCGACGAAAATGTACTTCGACTTGAAGGGCATCGTGAGCCTCGCGTTTCATTCCAGGGGTGACGGCGGCAGTCGGCTGCCTTCGCCCATGCTAGTCGATCGGCCGCGCCAGTCGAGGGGTGTCTCTCGCTCCCGCGGTGCTACAATTGGTGCGCCATATTCGAAGCCTGGGCCAAAGCTCGGAGTCACGCGATGTCCAAGGACCCGATTGCCGTCAGCGCCTGCGTGTTCGACGCCTACGGCACCATCTTCGATTTCGCCTCCGCGGCGGCGCGCTGCTCCGATGTGCTGGGCGACAAGGCCGCCGCCGTCACCACGCTCTGGCGCGACAAGCAGCTGCAATACACCTGGCTGCGCTCGCTGCAGGGACGGCATTCCGACTTCTGGCAGGTGACCGGCGACGCCCTCGATTTCACGCTGGAGACGCTCGGGCTTGCGGAAGCGGGCGTGCGCGACCGCCTCATGGGCCTCTACCGCGCGCTCGATTGCTTCCCCGAGGTGCCCGATGTGCTGCGCCGCCTGAAGGATGCGGGCTTCGTGACGGCGATCCTCTCCAACGGCTCGCCGTCGATGCTCGCCGACGTGGTGGCGGCGGCCAAGCTCGATGGCCTCCTCGATCATGTGTGGTCGGTCGAGGAGGTCGGCGTGTTCAAGACCCACCCGCGCGTCTACCAGCTGGCGGTGGATCGGCTCGGTGTGGCGCCCGGCGCCATCTCCTTCCAATCCTCCAATGCCTGGGACGCGCACGCGGCCTCGGCCTTCGGCATGCGCGTGGTGTGGTGCAACCGCTACGGCCAGCGTCGCGAGCGCTTGCCGGGCGCCCCGGACCGCGAGGTTCGCTCGCTGGCCGAGCTCCCCGCCCTCCTCGTCCGCGTGTGAGCCGGCCCCGTTGTCATTCCCGCGAGCGCGGAGCGCGTCAGCGGGAAACCAGCTCAAAGCTCGGCGGTAGCGACTGCGGCTGGATGCCCGCTCGGCGCTTCGCTTGGCGGGCATGACGAGCGGGGGCGTCGGCCGAGAATCGCGGTTAACGGCGAGGGGGCCGCGCATAGCTGCCCTGCTCCGGCTCGTTGGCGCGAAATCATGAGCATGCTTATTATAAGCCTCATGAAACGACCGACCAATCCCAAGCGCGAAGTCCTGTTCGAGCTGTCCGACGTGGCACGCTCGATGCGCACCTACATCGACCAGCGCGCCGGCGAGCACGGCATGACGCGCGCACAGTGGGGGGCGCTCGTGCGGCTGGAGCGGCAGGAGGGCATGACCCAGGCCGAGCTTGCCGACGGCCTCGAGATCCAGCCGATCACGCTGGTGCGCCTGATCGACCGGCTGTGCCAGGCAGGCCTGGTCGAGCGCCGCCCGCATCCGCGCGACCGTCGCGCCAACCGCCTCTACCTGACCGACAAGGGCCATGCGACGTTGACGCGCCTGATGCCGCTCGGGCGCGAGATCTCCGGCGACATTCTCGCCACCATGCGCGACGCCGACATCCTGGACCTGCTGCGCAAGCTCCTGCTCATCAAGCGCAACATCCGCCTCGCCGCCGGCAAGCGCGAGGTCGGCGCCAGCACCGCTACCGGCAACGGCTCGAACGGCCGCCAGCGACCGGGGTACGCGTGATGGCCATCAACGTATCCACGATGCTGCGCTCGTCCGCGTTTGCGGGCCTCAAGCTGCCCTCCTTGCGCATGACGCTGATGGTGATCCTGCCGGCGCTGGCGCTCGCCATCGGCGGTCTCGTCTACCTGTTCAGCGGCCGCTACGTGTCGACGGACAACGCCTATGTCGGCGCCCAGAAGGTGCTGATTACGCCGGAGGTGTCGGGCAAGGTCGTCAGCATCGCCGTGGTCGAGGGCCAGCGCCTCTCCCCCGGCGACGAGCTGCTCGCGATCGATCCCGCGCCCTACCGCTTCGCCGCCCAGGAGGCCGAGGCCCGGCTCGCGCGCATCAGGTCCGAGTTCGAGACCCTCAAGAGCTCGGCGCAGAGCCTCGCCAGGCAGATCGAGCTCGCGCGCCAGACAGTGGCCGCCAACGAGGCCGAGTTCGAACGCAAGACCTCGCTGCTCAACAACCGCATCAGCACGCCGGCCGACCTCGACAGGTCGAGGATGGCGCTCGCCGCCTCCAAGGGCCTGCTCGAGCAGCTCCTGCAGCAGGAGGCGACGGTGCGAAACCAGCTGCTCGGCAACCTCCACCTCGCCATCGAGCAGTATCCCCAGTTCGCGGAGGCGACCGTCGCCCTCGATCGCGCCCGGCGCGACCTAGCCAACACCGTCCTGCGCGCCCCCATCGCCGGCATCGCCACGCAGGTGACCAGCATCCAGATGGGGCGCTACCTCAGCGCCGGCATGGCCGTGTTCAGCATCATCGGCACCGACAACGTCTGGATCGATGCCAACCCCAAGGAGACCGACCTCACGCACTTGCGTCCTGGCCAGCCCGTGACCATCACGGTCGACGCCTTCCCCTCGCGCGCGTGGCAGGGCAGGGTCGCCGCCATCAGCCCCGGCACCGGCGCGCAGTTCGCCATCCTCCCGCCGCAGAACGCCGCCGGCAACTGGATCAAGATCGTGCAGCGCGTGCCCGTGCGCATCGAGTTCGACGCCGGCCAGGACCTGCGCCGGCTCCGTTCCGGCATGAGCGCAACGGTGGAGATCGATACTGGCCGCCGCGGCCGCATCGCGCGCATGCTGGGCTCGAGCGCCGTGGCCCAGGATCCCGATCCATGATCGCGAGGCTCGGCCAAGGATCGGGCCAGGGTCTCGGCCAGTCGGCGAGCCCCGCGCTCAAGCGCATGATGACCACCATCTGCGTGATGATGGCCACCATCATGCAGGTGCTCGACATCACGATCGCCAACGTGTCGCTGCCCTACATGCAGGCGAGCCTGTCGGCCACGCTCGACCAGGTGAGCTGGGTGCTCACCTCCTACGTGGTGGCGGCCGCGGTCATGACCTCGCCCGTCGGCTGGCTCGCGACCCGCTTCGGCATCAAGCGCCTTCTCATCATCTGCGTGACTGGCTTCACCATCGCCTCCATGTTGTGCGGGGTCGCTCAGAACATCGAGGAGATGGTGCTGTTCCGCATCCTGCAGGGCATGTGCGGGGCGGCGCTGGTGCCGCTGTCGCAGTCGGTGATGTTCAGCATCTATCCGCCCGAGCGGCGCGGCTGGGCCATGTCGCTGTGGGGCATGGGCGTCATGATCGGCCCGATCATGGGCCCGATGCTCGGCGGCCTCCTCACCGAGTACTATTCCTGGCGCTGGATCTTCTACATCAACCTCCCCGTCGGCATCGCCACCGTGCTCGGGCTGCTGGCCTTCATGGACGAGACCGACACCAACCGCTCGCTCGCCTTCGACTGGCTGGGCTTTGCCGCGCTCAGTATCGCCATCGGCTCCCTGCAGCTGATGCTCGACCGCGGCGAGCAGCTCGGCTGGTTCGATTCCAACGAGATCGTGCTGACCGCGCTCCTCTCGGCGGTCGCGTTCTACTTCTTCATCGCCCACACGCTGACGAGCGAGCGGCCGTTCATTCCGATCGAGATCTTCCGCGACCGCAACTTCGTGGTCGGCCTGCTGTTCATGTTCGTGTGCGGCGTGCTTCTGGTCGCCACCATGGTGCTGATGGCGCCGCTGCTGCAGAACATGATGGGCTACCCGATCATCGATGCCGGCCTGTTCCTCGGCACGCGCGGCCTGGGCATGGGCGCGGCGATGCTGGTCGCGGGCCGGCTCATGGGCCGCGTCGACGCGCGGACGCTCATCTTCGTCGGCCTGACGCTGTGCTCGTTCTCGCTCTACCACGCCATCGACTTCACGCCGGACACCAGCGCCCGCACCATCGTGTGGACCAGCGTGGTGCAGGGCTTCGGCCTCGGCTTCATGTTCGTGCCGCTCAACACCGTTGCGCTCGCCACCATCCCGCCCGCGCTGCGCACGCAGGGCACCGCCATGTGGACGCTGATCCGCAACCTCGGCAGCTCGATCGGCGTCTCGGTCCTGGTCGCCAGCCTCACCAACAAGACGATCCTGATGCACGCCCGCCTCGCCGAGAGCGTGACGCCCTTCAACCAGGCGATGGCCGACCCCGCCGCCGCCATGCTCGATCCCACGACCGACCAGGGCCGCGCGCTGCTGGAGAACCTCCTCACCCAGCAGGCGACCGTCATCGCCTACGCCAACGCCTTCAAGCTGATGATGGTCGCAACGCTGCTCGCCTTCCCGCTGATCCTGCTGGTGCGCACGCACCGGCCCGCGCCTCAGACGCCGGTCGCGCGGTGACCGGTCCAGCCTAGCGTCGCAGGGTGCGCCAGACGCCGAACACGCCGCTTCCGGCAACGATCGATGCGATCAACAGGAACAGCGCCATCCTCAAGACAGGGTCCATATCGCAGCGGTGCGGCTCCAAGTCGAACGTACAGACCAGGCGTTCGAGCTTGTGCGTGAAGAACCCGGCCACCATGAGCGCCGCCACGGCAACCACGACGTTGCCGAGCGCTACGGCGAATGTACGCCCCGCCGACATCAGCGGTCGGGGCTCGGAGGGGTGATGGTCTTGGGGACCACGCCACGCATGACAAGACCCATCAGGTGCTCGAGCCGCGCCTTGCCGAGATTGCTCGATCCTGCATCGCCTCGGCACACAATCCTAATACCCCCGCCGGCGGTCGACGATGTTCTCGAGCGGCTCGCCGCGCTTCGCCGCCGCCATCTGGCGCAACGTATAGCGCACGATCGCGGCGGGCGCGCTCTCGGCGGCGTTGTGCGGCGTGACGAGGACGTGCGGATGCGACCACAGCGGGCTCGAGTGCGGCAGCGGCTCGGCCTCGAACACGTCGAGCGAGGCGGCGTAGAGCTCGCCCGCCTCGAGGGCTGCAAGGATGTCGGCGTCGACCTGCAGGCCGCCGCGGCCCGCATTGATGAGCACCGGACCCGGCAGGTCCTTGTGGCGGCCGCCGCGCGACAGCCGCTTCAGCAGCGAGCGGTCGATGAGCCTGCGCGTGTCGCCCGTGAGCGGCAGCAGCACGGCGAGGATGTCGGTGTCGGCGAGGAAGGCATCGAGCTCGGGCTTGCCGGCGAAGCAGGCGATGCCGGGAAGCGATTTCCGCTCCCGGCTCCAGCCGCGCACCTGGTAGCCGAACACCTTGAGCGCGTTGGCGGAGGCGGCGCCGAGCACGCCCAGTCCCATCACGCCAACGCGAACCTCGTGCGCCGCAGGCTCGGGCACGTACTTCCAAACCTTGCGCGCCTGCAGCTCGCGGAACTCGGACATGCGCCGATGGTGATAGAGCACATGGAGGGCGACGTACTCGACCATGCGGCCCGTGAGGTCGGGATCGACGAAGCGAACGATCGGCACGTCGGGCAGGTCGGGGTCGCTGAAGAGGTGATCGACGCCGGCGCCGACCGAGACGATGAGGCGCAGGTTCGGCAGCGTCTTGAGCAAGCCCGGTTGCGGCCACCAGGCAAGCGCCGTGTCTATCTCCTCGGGTTTGCCGAGCGCAGGCGCTATGCGCACGTCGAGGCCGGGATCGAGCTCGCGGACCATGGCCGCAAACTCCTCAGCGCGCGAGTTGCTGGCGATCAGCAGTGCCATGGTGTCCAAGTCTCTCCTTGTCCTTGCCGCCTGCCGGCGGGTCCCTTGCGCGGACCCCGAGAGGTCAGCACCTGGAGGGCGTCGGCTCGAAACTGTAGCCCACCAATCTGCCAATGCCGATCAGCCCTGCGAAGAAAAATAGACGATGGCGGCGCGGATTTGATATTGCCTAGGGAAAGCATTGTACGGGAGGTTCGCCTTGAGCTTGGAGCGTCTCTTTCATCCCCGCGGCATTGCCATCATCGGCGCCTCGGCTGATCTCACCCGCATCGGCGGCCATCCCATCAAGGCGCTCAAGAAGGCCGAGTACAAGGGCGGCATCTACCCCATCAATCCCAAGTATCCCGAGCTGCACGGCTTCACCTGCTACCCGGATGTGCTGGCCCTGAAGGAGCCCTGCGACCTTGCCATCGTCGCCGTCCCCGCGCCCGGCGTCGCCAAGGCCATCCGCGACTGCGGCAAGGCCAAGATCCCCTTCGCGGTGGTGCTGACCGCCGGCTTCCGCGAGACCGGCGAGGAAGGCCGCAAGCTCGAGGCCGAGCTGAAGAAGGCCGTCGCCGAGAGCGGCGTGCGCATCGTCGGGCCCAACTGCCAGGGCATGCTGTCGATCCAGTCGCGCGTATGGGCGGCGTTCGGCAGCGTCGCGGATGAGACCGATTTCCGCGCCGGGAGCGTGTCGTGCGCCTTCCAATCGGGCGGCTTCGGCTATGCCGTCGTCAACCTTGCCGAGGCCCAGGGCGTGGGCTTCCGCTACACGGTGTCCTCGGGCAACGAGGTTGACATCGCCATGCCCGAGCTGCTCTCCGCCTTCCTCGACGATCCCGGCACCTCGCTCGCCTTCGCCTATCTCGAGGGCACGCCGGATGCGCGCAAGCTGCTCGAGGTCGGCCGCAAGTCGATGGAGACGGGTAAGCCGGTGCTGATCTGGAAGGCGGGCACCACCGATGCCGGCATCAAGGCCGCCGCCTCCCACACCGCCAATATGACGGGCAGCTACGACCTTTACCGCGCCGCCTTGCGCCAGTCCGGCATCATCGAGGTGGACGACGTCGAGCCCATCGTCGACCTCGCCAAGCTGTTCGGCCAGGGCCGCCTGCCCAAGGGCAACACCGTGGGTGTGCTGTCGATCTCGGGCGGCTCGGGCGTCGTGTTCGCCGACGCTGCCGTGCGCGGCGGCCTGACGTTGCCGCCGTTCTCGCCCGAGACGTTTGCCCGCCTGCGCGAGATGATCCCGGCGTTCGGCTCGCCGCAGAACCCCGCTGACATCACTGCCGCGCTCTTCAACGACAAGACGCTGTTTGCCCGCACGCTGGACGTTGTGCTGAACGATCCGGGCCTCGACCAGCTGGTCGTCTTGATCGCCTCGATCTCGGGTCCGAGCGCCGCCCACGCCTGCGAGATGATCGCCGCCGCCGCTGCCAAGACTGACAAGCCGGTCAGCGTCCAATGGTCGGGCCGTCAGGCCAAGTCCGAGGAGGCCGCCAAGGCGCTGGCTGCGGCCAACGTGCCGTTCACGACCACGCCGGTGCGGCTCGCCCGCGCGGCTGCCATTCTGGCGCGCTTTGCCGCCGATCGTCGGCGCCTGCTGCCGCGCAAGACGCCTGCGGTCCCAAAGCCAAAGGGTGTCGAGTTGCCCGCCGGGGCGGTGACCCTCAACGAGGCGGAAAGCAAGGGCGTGCTGCGGGCCTTCGGCGTGCCTGTCGTGAGCGAGGTATTCGTGCCCGCCGGCGCCGACGCCGAGAAGGCGGCCAAGGCCATGGAAGGCCCGTTCGCGGTCAAGGTCGTCTCGCGCGACGTGCCGCACAAGACGGAAGCCGGCGGCGTCAAGCTGGGCGTCCCGCGCGAGGGCCTGGCCGAGGCCGCCAGGACCGTATCTGACAGCGCGCGCAAGCATGTGCCCGGCGCCAACATCGAGGGCGTGCTCGTCTCCGAGATGGCGCAAGGCCTCGAGACGCTCATCGGTGTCATCAACGACGAGGCATTCGGTCCGGTGGTGGCGCTCGGCCTCGGCGGAGTCCTGACCGAGGTGCTCAAGGACGTCGTCTACCGCGTCGCCCCGTTCGATCTCGAGACGGCGCGCGAGATGATCGGCGAGCTGCGCGGCGCCCGCCTGTTCGAGGGCTATCGGGGCCAGGCGGCGGCGGACAAGGAGGCGCTGGCGCAGGCGCTCGTCGCCGTGTCGGGCATGGCCGCGGCCCTGGCCCCGCGCCTGGCCGAGCTCGACATCAACCCTGTGTTCGTGCGTCCCGCGGGCAAAGGCGTGGCGGCGGCCGACGCGCTGGTTGTCCTCAAGTAGCGGATCGGGGCCGCCGGCCTCGCAATACGGAGCCTCCTCCGTCTCCCCACCCACTTTCCGTGGAAGCTTGCTCGGCACCGCGGCTTTTTTGGTGCGGCGTGTATCGCTCGAAACAGCGCGCTCCCCTGCCATCCGTCACGCTGCAGGCAAGAAACGACGGTCTTCCGGCGGATGGAGATGATCATGACCAAGGCTCTATTGATGCTCGGCGCAGCGTTTGTTGCCGCGGGCGTGACAATCTCGACCACTGCCGCGGAGGCCCGAGGGCTGCGCTTCGGACTCGGCGTGGGCGTGGGACTGGGCCTCGGCCTGGGTGCAGCCGGCGCGCTACGCCAGCGCCGCTACGAACCCAGCTACAGGTATCGCTCCGAGCCCCGCTATGTGAGCCCCTCGCCCAGATACGTCCAGCCGCAGCCCTACAAGGCCGCACGGCCGACACCAACTGCTCCCCTGGCGACCCCGACCGTCCGGTATGCGGACAACATGGGCCGCGTCTACGATCCCGCCAGCGGCATCTGGCACGACGGCCAGAACAGCTGCTGGGCCGGAAACGCGGCTTGGACCTTCAAGAGCGGCTCCTGGTTCTACGGCAGCAACCGCTGGTATCCCTCTAACGGATCGTGGCTGACCAACGCGTCGGAGCACCCCGCACCCATCGACTGCAAGGCCTCGCCGGCATTCGCCGCCAAGACCGCTGTCCAGAAGGAGCCCGGCGGCTATGCCGACCAGGGCGAGCCCACCGACCCCGGCAGGGCTCCGGTCGCTTCGGTCAAGGTGGAGCCGGCCAAACCCCAGTCCACGAATGCAGGTGGCGGCACCTGCAAGAAGTATTTCCCGAACCTCGGGGAATCGCTGCCTGTGCCCTGCACCTTCTGAGAATTCGGAGCTATAGTCGGGCGGACGACCACCGGCCCGACTTTGGTCAGCCTGCCTTTATTGCACCTTGCGTCTCACTTCGAGGGATCCCGTCCATGCAACAGCAGGTAGCCAACGCCGCAGCCGCGGCGCCCATGGGCAGGCCGATCCCGATGGTCACCAAGCTTGCCTACTGCAACCTGTTTCACGACCGCATGAGCCTGGTCGTGACGCTGGTCGGCATCGTCTTCTCGGTGGTCCTCATTGCCGTACAGTTCGGCCTCTACATCGGCTCGGAGGTCCGGATCGTCGCCATGCTGGACCAGACCAAGGGCGATCTGTGGGTGGTGCCCTACGCCACCAAGAGCTTCGACGACCCCAACTATCTGGAAGGGAAAGAAAAATACGGCGTCCTGTCCACGCCCGGCATCGCCAACGTCGAGGAGCTGGCCGTCAACCTGGTCGCATGGCGCAGACCGAACGGCGGCATAACGGCCGCCCTTCTGGTCGGATCGGATACCTCCACCAACAAGGCGCTGCCCTGGGACCTTGTCGAGGGCAGCATCGAGGCCCTGCGGGCGCCGGATGCGGTCGCCGTCGATCGCACCTACTTCGGCGAGCTCGGTGTCAACAAGATCGGCGACCGCGCCGAGATCAACGGCATCAGCGTGACGGTTGCGGCCGTAACCGACAACATCCGCTCCTTCACGACGCTGCCCTACATCTTCGCCAACATCACCCTGGCGCGCCAACTGCTCGGTATCGCTCCCGACCAGTCCACCTATGCGGTGGTCGACGTCGCAGCCGGCACAAGCATCGAGGACGCGCGCAAGGCCCTCGCCCAGCGGCTCCCCGACACAGAGGTTCTCACCCTGCAGGAGTTTCGCAAGCGCAGCACCGACCGCTGGCTGTTCGAGACGGGAGCCGGCGCGGCCCTCATTACTGGTGCGGCCCTCGGCCTGATCGTCGGCGTCGTCATCGTCGCCCAGACGCTCTACTCCAGCACCAAGGACCACCTGAACGAGTTCGCGACCCTGCGCGCGCTCGGCGCCCCCGCGAGCTACATCATCAAGGTCATCCTGATGCAGGCGACGCTCAGCGCCCTGATCGGCTACGTGCTCGGAATAGCGCTGAGCCTGGTGGTGATCTGGGCATCGCGAGGCGACCCGTCGCTCCTGATCATCATGACGCCCAATCTGGCGATGCTGCTGTTCGTGCTGACGGTGGGAATGTGCATCTTCGCGGCGGTCTGTGCGATCTTCAAGGTGATCCGCATCGATCCAGCCGTCGTGTTCAGCAGATAGGGGGAACCTCATGGCAGAAGAACCCATGCTCGAAGCCAAGGGCATCGTGAAGTACCTGGGCGAGGGTGCTGGCAGGGTGCAGGCGCTCAAGGGCGTCAACCTCGACCTGATGCCGGGAGAGCTCACCCTGCTGATGGGTCCCTCGGGCAGCGGCAAGACCACGCTGCTGTCGATCCTCGGCTGCATCCTGACGCCCAACGCCGGAAGCCTGCGCCTGGCTCGCAACGAGGCCAGCGGGCTGTCTGCCGAGGGCCTCGCCGACCTGCGCCGCAAGCACGTCGGCTTCGTCTTCCAGTCCTACAACCTGGTGCCGACGCTGACGGCAACGGAAAACGTCATGCTGGCGCTCGATCTGCGCGGCAGCGGGATGTCCCGCGCAGGGGCGCTAGCGGCCGAGGCGCTGCGGCAGGTCGGGCTTTCGCACCGAGCGCATGCCATGCCCAGCAAGATGAGCGGCGGCGAGAAGCAGCGTGTGGCGATCGCCCGAGCGCTGGCCGGCTCGCCGTCCGTGATCCTGGCGGACGAGCCTACCGCAGCCCTCGACAGCGAGAACGGCAAAGGCGTGATGGCGCTTCTGGCGGAGGTCGCCAAGGAACGCAGCCGGGCGATCCTGGTTGTCACCCACGACCATCGCACGCTGACCTATGCCGATCGGCTGATCAGGATCGAGGATGGCAAGATCGTCGGCAGGGCTCGCGCGCGGAAATTGGTCAAGGGTTCCGGTTCCGCCGGACGCGCCCACTGAGGCCTATTCACGCCCGCCGAACGCCGTTAGGAGGGCCTGCCCGAGACTCTTTGTGCGTTCCGATCCCGGAAACGCCACAAAGCGGAGCAATTTGTCGGAAAGTGCCGTGAGTCATCCAACTCCGAGGAGACAGCGATGATCAAAAGTCTCGCCAAGACGCTCAAAGTCGCCGCTTTTGCCGGCGCGATGCTTGGCGCCGGCCCAGCGTCGGCAGCCGAGCCGCTGGGTATTTGGTACGACCACACGGGCCGCGGCGCCGTCGAGATCACGGACTGCGGCGGCAAGCTTTGCGGGCGCCTCGTCTGGCTCAAGAACACCAAGCACAAGGAAGGCTGCAACCTGCAGATCTTCGGCGATGTCAGGCCGGTTGCCGCGGGCAGGTGGGACGGTGGCTGGATCATCGATCCCGAGAAGGATCTCAATACGAAGTACAGTGTCGAACTGACGCTTCTGAACCCCAAGTCCCTCAAGGTCGTGGGCTATCTCGGCACCAAGTTCCTGAGCGAGACGATGATGTGGCAGCGCGCTCCGAACGATCTCAAGCGCTGCGGCGCCTGAAGGCCGGTAGCCTAGTCAGCAACCCGTTTTTCTCAGAGGCTGCTCCCGCAAGCCGGGCATAGAGGTGTCCACGGCGGGACGAGGCGTCTCAATCTCAGACGATCAGTTCGAGCTTGCGGCCCTGGTCCTGGCAGCCTGGCATGGGCGGCGCCTGGTCCTGAGCGGAGGGAGCCTCGTCGCGCGGGGCCTGATCGTCGGACCGCTGCGGACCGGGCAGCCGATCCGCAGGCTGGGCGCGCTGGGTGGGAGCAGGTTCGCCTCGCTGGGCCTCGGGCCGCGTCTGGGCCGACGTCGCGCCGCCCGTTGCGGCCAGTGCGCCCAGCGCCAGCATGGCGGTGACGAGCGTCAGGGTGAACGCGGCCTTCATGCGGGCTCTCCGGTATCGTCCGCGACTTCTAGCTCAACCAAGCGGCTCGGCCAATCGACGCCCGCGCGGTTTCCTGTGGGCTGTGGCCGGCCGGACTCCGCACCCCGCTGCCCGCCGTTAACTCTGCAACCTAGCGACTCCCCGCCGCATGGGCCGGCGCGCTCGGGTCTGGCGCCGATCTTGCTACCCATCGCGCTCGAGTGAACTAGCACACTGCCGGGGACGTGATGATGGCATCGGGTTGGCATTTTCAGGAGGACGCAACGCCCACTCCGGGCGAGGTGGACGCCATGGTGGCCGTGCTGGAAGGCCGGCACGGCGCCTTGGCGGCCGATGTCGCCGAGTTCTTCTCCACCCTGCACAGCCTCAAGGGCGATGCAGGCCGCAGCTGGGCCTGGGCAGGCGTGGCGGAGATGGTGCGGCGCCGGGCGGAGGCGCGGCTCTGCGAGCACGCTCAATAGGCCCCGCCCCGGGGCTATTGGCAAAGAATTCACGCAAACCGGCGCACTTGGAGAACTCGGGAGGTGGCACAGTCGTCCTCCTTCGGCACAGCAGAAAGGCTGCAGGCACCCTTGTCCTCGCCCGGTGAGAGCATTGCCGTGTCGCCTGTGCGGTTCGTGACCGGCTTCGCCAGGCTGGCCGCCGACATCTGGCGCGGCAATGGCGAGCGCTCGCGCACCCAACGTGATGCCGTCGCGGCATTTACGGTTCGCGTGGCGAGCGCGGCGATCCTCTATCTGTCGCAGGTTGCCCTGGCGCGCTGGATGGGAGCCTTCGAGTACGGCATCTACGTGTTCGTGTGGACCTGGGTGCTGGTGCTGAGCGGCCTCTCCCACCTCGGCCTGCCGATGCTGATGATGCGGTTCGTGCCCGAATATCTCGTGCGCGGAGAGTACGGGCTGTTGCGCGGGCTCCTGCGCGGCGCGCGCATCGTGCCCCTGCTCGCTGGCAGCTTCGTTGCCGTCGCTGGCCTGGGCCTCATCTGGCTCGCAGGCGACCGCCTCCATGACCCCTACCTGCTGCCGGTATGCCTTGCGCTCGTATGCGTACCCCTGTGCGCGCTGAGCGAGGTGCAGGACGGCATAGGGCGTGGACGCGGATGGATGGCGGTCGGGCTGCTCCCGCCCTACGTGCTCCGCCCGCTGCTGCTGCTCGCGGCCATGGGTGCCGCGCACCTCCTCGGCCTGCCGACCGATGCGGGCACTGCCGCCGGCGCGGCCGTGGTCGCGACCTGGGCCGCGGCGCTGGTGCAGGCCCTGCTCGTCTCCCGGCGTCTCGAGCCCGCCATCCACGCGGCGCCCAGGCAATACGACTGGCGACGGTGGCGCTCTGCCGCGCTGCCCCTGCTCGTCATCTCGGCCTGCGAGCTCGCACTGCAGAACACGGACGTCCTGATCGTCTCGGCCTTCATGTCTCCGGTCGAGGTCGGCATGTACTTCGCCGCTGCCAAGACCATGAGCCTCGTCATGTTCGTGCACTACGCCGTCGGCAGCGCGGTCGCCAACCGCTTCTCGGCGCTGAAGGCGAGGGGTGATCACGCGGGCCTCGAGGCGCTCGTTCGCGACGCCGTGCATTGGACGTTCTGGCCGTCGCTCGTCGGCGCGATCATCATCCTGGCGCTCGGCAAGCCGCTGCTGTGGCTGTTCAACCCGGAGTTCACCGCCGCCTACCCCGTGATGTTCGTGCTGGCAGTCGGCTTCCTCATGCGCGCCTCCATGGGTCCCGCCGAGTTCTTGCTCAACATGCTGGGCGAGCAGACGCTGTGCGCGCTGGTACTGGTGGCTGCCGCAGTGCTCGACGCGGCGTTGTGCCTGGCGCTGGTGCCCGTTTACGGCATGCTGGGTGCCGCGATTGCGACGTCAACGGCGCTGACGGCGGCGGCGCTCATGAACTACATCGTGGCCCGCCGCCGGCTCGAGCTCGAGATCTCGATCTGGGCTAGCCTGCGCGCGCCGCAGACCTGAGTGCAGAGATCGTCTGCAAGGCCCACGCCGGCATCTTACAATGCCTGCTTGCCGCGCATGCCTCATCTGTCTTGACATCAAGATGGACACGTCGTGTTTGAAATCGTCCCCAGGCAATGAGGGACGCCGGTCGCGGCTCAGTCGGCAGTGGGAGGGAACTCTTGCCTCAAGATTTCGATGTCGAGTTCGATGTGGTGGTGGCGGGCGGAGGCTCGGCGGGTTGCGTGCTGGCAACGCGCCTGACGGAGAACCCCTCGACGACGCTGTGCCTGATCGAGGCTGGCGGGCGCGACTACAATCCGTGGATCCACATTCCCCTGGGCTTCGGCAAGCTGGTGCCCAACCCGAGCGTCAACTGGGGCTACGAGACGGAGCCCGAGCCGCACCTCAACGGCCGGCGCCTCAGCTGGCCGCGCGGCAAGGTCCTCGGCGGCTCGGGCTCGATCAACGGGCTCGTGTTCCTGCGCGGCGCGCCGAGCGACTACGACGGCTGGGAGGCACTTGGCGCCAAGGGCTGGGCCTACAAGGACGTTCTGCCCTACTTCAAGCGCATGGAGCACAACGTGCGCGGCGCTGATGCCTATCGCGGGCAGGGCGGACCCATGACCATCTCCGACATCAAGAATCCCTCCGCCAACGCCAAGGCGTTCGTGGAGGCGTGCACGCAGCTCCAGTACCCCCTCAACCCCGATTTCAACGGCGAGCGCATCGACGGGGTCGGCATCGTGCAGCTCAACGTGCGCAACGGCTGGCGCTGCTCGACGGCGGCGGGCTACCTCAAGCCCAATCTCAAGCGCACGAACCTGAAGCTGATGACGCGCACGCAGGTGCGCCGCATCCTGTTCGAGGGCAAGCGAGCGATTGGCGTCGAGGTCGAGGAAGGCGGCACGGTCAAGCGCATCGGCGCGCGGCGCGAGGTGATCGTATCGGGCGGCTCGATCAACTCTCCGGTCCTGCTCATGAACTCAGGCGTCGGGCCGGCTGCCGATTTGAAAGCGGTCGGGATCGAGGTGCGTCACGATCTGCCGGGGGTCGGCAAGAACCTGCAGGATCACGTGCAGGCCAGGTTCACGTTCCTAACGCGACAGAAGGGGACGCTGAACGAGATCCTTACCTCGCCGCAGCAGCAGGCGCGCATGGCGTGGGAGTGGCTGACGTCATCCTCGGGCCAGCTTGCCGTCGGTGCCACGGAGGCGACGCTGTTCGCCAAGTCGAGCCCGTCGGAACCGGTATCCGACCTGCAGTTCCAGTCCACCAACTTCTCGACCGAGCATCTCACCCTCGGGCTCGATCGCTGGCCCGGCTTCGGGTTCAACTTCTGCGTCTGCCGGCCCAAGAGCCGCGGCGAGATCAAGCTCGCGGACGGCACCGGGCGCTCGAAGCCGCGCATCTTCGCCAACTACTTCAGCGATCCCGAAGGCGACGACATGCGCCGGACGGTGGCTGCGTTCCATATGGGCCGCCAGATCATCGCCACCGAGCCCTACCGCTCCCTGATCTTCTCCGAGGTCAGGCCCGGCGCTCACGTGGTCGCGGAGGACGACATCAAGGCTTTCATTCGCCAGGTCGCCGGCACCGTCTATCACCCCTGCGGCACTTGCCGGATGGGCGAGGACGACAAGGCGGTGGTCGATTCCGAGCTGCGCGTCCGCGGGGTCGAAGGCCTGCGCGTGGTCGACGCTTCGGTGATACCAGCAATCCCCTCGCCTAACATCCATCCCGCCACCATCATGATCGCGGAAAGAGCCTCGGATGCTATCGCGAAGTCCCTGGCCGCCTGAATGCGGCGCGTCGGAAGTGTTGAGGCGCTGCCCTGCTTGACCGGGCCTACAGCGAGGAGCCGACCACCAGGGTCCAGAAGGTCTTGAACTCGGTGCGGGGGTCCTGCACCAACGCAATCCCCATCTCCTGGGCGTCGGAGAGGAGCAGGTTCTTGTTGTGGCCGGTGCTCGCCTGCCAGCCCTTCATGACCTCCTCGATGGTGGTCTGGCCGGTGCCCACGTTCTCGGCGGCGAGCTTGGCATTGTAGCCGGCACGCTTGACGCGGTCCCAGGGATTGGAGCCGTCCGAGCCGTAGTGGGAGATGCGGTCCCACTTGGCGAGGTCGCGCGAGTGGGCCTTGGCGGCCTCGGTCAGCGCCGGATTGAGCCGCAGGGGCTTGAGGCCCTTCTGCTTGCGGTAGGCGTTGATCAGCTCGCGCGCCTTGTCCGCGTCGAGCTGCGTGTGGCTGTAATCGCGGTCCGCGAGCGCGCCGACCGGAGCCCTCTCGAACGTGCCCTTGGGGATGTTGTCGTCGGCCTTGGCGTTGCGCTGGGGCCGGACCGGTGTTTCGAGGCTCGCAACCTGATCGCCACGGCTGCTGCTGCGGCTCGGGGGAGCCGTCGTCGTGGGCTGGCCGGAATTGGCAAAGCCCGCCGTCAGGGCGGTCGAGTTTGCCATGCTGCAGCCGCCAAGCATTACGCAGAGAAGCGCGGGTACCAGTACGCGATACATTTACTCTTACTCTCCCGCCGCTATGCACATACGGGGCTACCAGAGAGAATGCCGTTAACCCGTTAACTTCCCGTTAACGCTCTGCGGCCTGACCAGGGCCGATTCGACGAGTGGCGGTAGTCCCTCAACTCCCCTCACACGTCCGGCCTCGCGCTGCGCAGCCTGCCCTTGGACGCGGATTTCTTGTGCCCTCATTCCCTGGGGTGATGGCACAACCTAATCGTGTCGCTAGTTGGGCCGAACCGGGGCTCTTGCGAGGCCTTGCCGCGATGGCCTTCGGCATGCACCCACAACATGAGCCAAGCGCTTGGCGTTTGGGCCCGACCTCATCAAGATGCGCCATATGCCTCCGGTGATTCGCGCGTCCGGCGGTCGCTGCGACATCACTCGTCGCGCGCCTCGATGGCGCGCGGCGCCCGAAGCTCGTAGGGGGAGGCGACATCCATGCAGGCTGCCGTGCTCGAGAAGGCGTCTCCGGACGGCGCGCTCGACGCCGATCGCCTGAGCGCTGTCGTACTCGTGCATGTTGCCGCCGCGGGCCGTGGCGCAACCAAGCCCGAGTTTGCCGACAGCCTTGGCCCCCTGGTCAGTCACCGGCTGCCGGCCGCGCGCTGGCGTGCCCTCCTCGATCGCGAGATCGATGCGCTCGTGGCCGCCGGTCTCGTCGCCATCGCCGACGGCCGCATCGCCGCCAGCGAGGCGGGCACTACCCGCACCGCCATCTTCCTCGGTCTGAAGGGCAGCCTGCCGCGCTCCGCCGCCGACCTCATCAACGTGCGCCTGATCGCCAAGGCGCTCGGCCTCGAGCGCGAGCCGCCCAAGCGGCAGGCCGCGCTGCGGACCCCTGATGGTCTGCGAGCGGCAATCGTGCAGAAGGCCTACGGTCTCAGGATCAAGGGTGCGGCGTCGCCCTCGCGCCTGCGCGCGAGCCTCGCCGCCCTGGCCTTGGCGCGCGCCTTCGGCGACCAGTTCAAGGGCGCTCCGGCCGAGAAGCTCGGCATCTCCGCCAAGGCCGGCCGCCTGCTCGCCGGTCAGCTCGCGAAAAAGCCGCGCAACTTCGGCACCGACAGCCGCCTCCTCGCCGCGCTTGCCGCCGAGCACGTCGGTGCCGCGGGGACCAGCCTCGCGCAGCTCCGCGTCGCCGTGCTGCGCCGCTATCTCGACGGCGGCGACAAACCCGCCGTGCTGCCGCGGCGCCAGCCGGGAAAGCCCGCCGCAGCCCGTCCGCGCCTGGTCGAGCCGGCTCCCATGCCTGCTCCGACTCCCGCGCCATCGCCGACGCCACCCGCCCCAGCCGCGGTGCGCCCCGACCTCACTGGCTTCGCCGCGGAGGTGCGCCGTCACGCGGCCCAGCGGGCGCAGGGCTGGCCCGGCAATCGCAAGGCCTACATCAGCCACGTCTGGCAGACGATCCGCGAGACACGGGTCGAGTGGGGGCTCAGCGAGATCGAATTCAAATGCATGCTGGCGGAGGCGCACCGCGCCGGCAGCCTGGCGCTCGCCAATGCCGACCTCAAGGACAACAGCTCCATCAAGGACCTGCAGGACTCCGCCGTCGTCTACAAGAACACCATTTTCCACTTCGTCCGGGTCGACGGCTGACACCACCACGCCGCCCCAAGATTCGAATCGAGGGTCAATGCGCTTCGAGGCCAACATCGCGCCGCAGGCGGACCGGCTGTCCGCGGCCTTCGAGCACTCCATCACCTGGGAGGACGACCTCTGGCGCGCCGACCCTGTCGACGTCGAGGCGATCCATGCGCCGGCGCGCCGCAAGTTCGCCGAGCTCTTGAACGCCGTGACGGCGGAGCGCGGCGGTTCGGGCGTGCAGGCGCGCATCCTGCTGTTCCACGGCCAGTCGGGCGCCGGCAAGACCCACCTCATCCGCGCCCTGCGCACTGCGGCCCATCGCGCCGGCAAGGCCTACTTCGGCTACGCGCAGATGACGCCCGACGTCGCCAACTACGCCGACTACTACCTGCGCCGCCTCGTCAACTCGCTGGAAAAGCCCTACGACCCCGACGAGGGTGGCGAGAGCGGACTTGCCCGCCTCGCGCGCCGGCTTGTCTCCGACAAGGATGTGCTCGATCCGGCCGCGCTCGAGAAGCTGCGCGACGCCAAGCTAAACGACGCCCAGCTCGCCAAGATGGTGCTGGCGCTCGCCGACGACATCGTCGCCTCGCCCAAGCTCTCCGGCCACAGCCTCGATATCAATATCGTGCGCGCGCTCCTCTACCTGCAGCGCTCCGACCCGCGCATCGACCAGCGCGTGCGCCAGTACCTTTACGGCCGCCAGCTCACCGACCTTGCCGCCGAGGCCGTGGCTGCGCTCGACCCCAATACCGGCGAGGGGCGCGCCTTCGAGATCATCGAATCGCTCGGACGGCTGATGTGGACCGTCGACCGCTCGGCGCTCGTCTTCACCATCGATCAGGTCGAGGACCTGCGCTTCTTCGACGACCCGCAAGATCGCTTCCAGAAGGCTGCCCGCGACCTGATCCAGGTCGCCAATCGCGTGCCGACGGCCATCATCATCGTCTCCTGCCTCGGCGACTTCTACGGCTCGGTGCGCGATGCGCTGGCGCAGTCCTACATCGACCGCATCGAGAAGGCGGGACCCGTGCGGCTCGATGAGGCCCGCAGCGCCGAGGAGGCTCGGCTCATCATCGCCAAGCGCCTCGCGCAGGAAGGCGGCGATCACGACGGCGATCCCATGCTCGATCTCGGCCCGCAGTTCTTCGAGGAGTTCAGCGGCCTCTCCACGCGCCGCATCCTGGAGCTGGCGCAGACACGCATGCGCGAGCAATCGGACGGCCACGCTGAGCGGGTGCCCGAGGAGAAGGGCGGCTTCATCTCCACCCTCGCAGCGGCGCTCGGCTTCGGCAGCGCGGCGGCGCCCGACGAGGAGAGCGACGCCGAGGCGATCGACTTCCGCGAGCTGTGGGAGTGCTTCACGGCCCAGTCGGAGGCGGAAATCCCGTCCGACGACCAGGGTCTGCTCGACGTTCTGACCGGCGCCCTGGGGCTCGCGCGCGAGGAGTGGGGGAAGGCGATCGACCTCACCCTCAAGCGGCCGACCGTCGCCGACGACCTGCCCACCATCGACCTCGCTTCGCGGCACCAGACCGGGTTTGCGTCCGAGGCGCGCATCTTCCTCTGCAACCGGCCGACGCAGGGCGGCGGCTTCAAGCGCCAGCTCGACCGGCTGCTGCCGGCGATGATGGGCAAGAACTGCTTCATGCTGCGGGCGAGCGATTTTCCGCCCAACAAGAAGAACCAGACGGCCCAGGCCTTCCGCAAGTTCCGCGAGGGTGGCGGCCGCTCGATCCTGGTGCCGATCACGGACTGGGAACGCATGATGATGGTGCGCGAATTCCACGCTCAGCATCGCCACGATCCCGGCTTTGCCGACTGGTTCGAGCACGCCAAGCTGCTCTCCGACATCCCCGCGCTGGTGCAGATGCTGCGGCTCGACCTGTTCCGCCGCGAGGCGCCGCCCGTCAAGCCGCTGCCTGCTGCCGCTGCGGCTGCTGCCGAACCGGCGTCTGCCGAGGAGAAGGAGCTGCCGCTCTCCGTCCTGCTCGACGAGGCGGGCGACGGCTCGGGCAGCATTCTTGCCGGGCGCGCGCTGCGCTCCAACAACCGCATCACACTGAACAAGAGCGTGCTCAAGCGGCACACCGCGGTGCTCGGCGGCTCCGGCTCCGGCAAGACCACCCTGGCGCTCTGCATCATCGAGCAGCTGCTGCTGCGCGGCACGCCCGCCGTGCTGATCGACCGCAAGGGCGATCTGTGCTCCTACGCCAACCCGGAGGTGTGGCGCTCGCTCGAGGGCGAGCTCGGCGAGCGCCGCGGCGAGCGCGAGAAGCTCGCCGACTCCATCGACGTCGCCGTCTATACGCCGGGCCGCGCCTCGGGGCGGCCGATCTCCATCACGCTGCTCCCCAACGGCATCAACGAGCTTCCCGACCAGGAGCAGCAGCTGCTCGCCAACATGTCGGCCGCGGCGTTGGGTGACATGCTCCACCTCAAAAACTCGGCGACGCACCAGAAGCAGTCGGGCACGCTGTCGGTGGCGCTCAGGATCCTCGGCGGCCGGTCAGCCAAGGAGGTGACGCTCAACGACCTGATCGGCCTGCTCGAGGAGGAGGACCCCGAGCTCACCGATCTCACGCAGCGCATGGACCCCTCCGGCCGCATCCGCCGCGATCTCGTGGCCCAGCTCGACAGCCTCCGCCACCGCAACTCCGCCCTGTTCGAAGGCGGCGGCGAGCCGCTGCGCATGGAGGCCCTACTTGGCTCCGGTCGCTACGGCCGGCGCGACGGGCGCACGCGCCTCTCGATCATCTACACGGGCTTCCTCGGCGACAACGAGAACATCCTGTTCTGGGTCTCACAGTTCCTCTCGGAGGCGCTGCGCTTCTGCCAGCGCAACCCCAATGACGAGCTGCAGGCCGTCGTCATGTTCGACGAAGCCGATCTCTACATCCCTGCCAACGCCAAGCCAGCCACCGCCGAGCCGCTGCAGAGCCTCCTCAAGCGCGCCCGCTCCGCCGGCCTCGGCATCATGCTCGCCACCCAGTCGCCGGGCGACCTCGACTACAAGTCGCGCGACCAGATCACCTCGTGGTTCATCGGCCGCGTGCGCGAGGACACGGCACTGCGGAAGCTGCGCGCCGCGTTCCAGAGCGAGTCGGGGCTCGACCCCGCCGCCGTGCTGCCGGGCCAGACGGTCGGCGAGTTCCACCTGGTGCAGGAGGGGCTGGTGCGGCCCATGCGGGCGCATCGCTCGCTCATCAACGCCGAGCAGGTTCCCTTCGACCGGATCGAGCAGCTGGCACGCGAGACCAAGGGCCAGGATGAGAAGCAGCTGAAGCTGTTCGGCTAACGGCTGGAGCCTGCGATCCTTTCGCAGGGACCTCGTGCCCTGGTCGTTCCCTTACGGACGGTCCTCGGCACGCGCAAAACCTTTGCCGAGACAGGGCGCTAACGGGCAAAGAGTGCACTGCACATTAACAATTGCGGCAAAATGAGGTGCGTACAGGGCAATTTCGCGTTATGCTTGTAATATCAGGTCTAAGAGGGATGTGACCTGACGTTGCGGCGACTCCAGGGTGGGAGGAGAGGCGCGCCGCAGGTGGTGCAGTTGCGGGGTAGTGTCGTGATCGATAAGTCATTTGTAATCATGGCCTTGGCTTGCGCCATGGCACCCGTCGTGGGCGCGGGCATCTATCTCGTCGTGTACCTCTTCTGAGGGTACGGGACGAGGCCTCGCAACCCCTCTGAGCGCCGGGCACCAAACCGGTGAAATGCCGACGTTTCCACTCGGCCTAGGGTTGTTCTCAAGTTATCCACAACCAAATTCGCTGCCGATATTGCACCGCAACCACCGCTCGCTGAAGCGACCGCGGACGCGCACCCTAGCCCTCTGTCAGCCCCATCAGCCTCTTGACTTGAGCCATCCCCGAAGCGCCCGATAGGCGACCCCGCCGGTGCCCGGCGAGGCGCCCCATTCTGCAGGGAAGGAACCCCATGAAACTCGTCCGCTTCGGCGCGCCCGGCGCCGAGAAGCCCGGCCTGATCGACGCCCAGGGCGGCGTCCGCGATCTCTCGAGCCACGTCAAGGACATCACCGGCGAGACGCTGTCGCCGGCGAGCCTGGACAAGCTGCGCAAGATCGATCCCAAGTCCCTGCCCGCGGCGCCCAAGGGTGTGCGGCTCGGCGCCCCGGTCGGCAACGTGCGCAACTTCATCGCCGTCGGCCTCAACTATGCCGATCACGCCAAGGAGGCGGGCCAGGCGATCCCGACCGAGCCGATCCTCTTCAACAAGCTCGCCAACTGCATCGTGGGCCCCAACGACGACGTCATGGTGCCGAAGGCCTCCACCAAGCTCGACTACGAGCTCGAGATCGCCTTCGTCATCGGCACCCGCGCGCGCTACGTGGAGGAGAGGAACGCACTCTCCCACATCGCCGGCTACGCCATCTGCAACGACGTCTCCGAGCGCAACTTCCAGCAGGAGCGCGGCGGGCAGTGGATGAAGGGCAAGTGCGCCGAGACCTTCGGCCCCCTCGGCCCCTGGCTCACCACCCGTGACGAGATAGAGGACGTGCAGAAGCTCGCCATGTCCCTCGACGTCAACGGCGAGCGCCGCCAGACCGGCAACACCAACACCATGATCTTCGGCATTGCCCACTGCCTGCACTACATCTCGCAGTTCATGGTGCTGGAGCCCGGCGACGTGGTGACGACCGGCACGCCTCCAGGCGTCGCGCTCGGCTTCAAGCCGCCCAAGTGGCTGAAGCCCGGCGATGTGATGACGCTCCGGATAGAGGGTCTCGGCGAGCAGAAATCGAAGGTCGTCCCCTTCAAGGAATAGGAGACGGGGTCAGACCCCTACGCTCACGCGGAGCGATCAGTCGAGTACATCGAGTAGGGGTCTGACCCCGATCACCGCGGCCTGCCTCAAATGAAAAACCCGCGCAGGGCCCATGCCTTGCGCGGGTTTCTCGTGGGTGGTCCTGAGACTGCCTCAGTGCTTGGTCGGGCCGGTGCCGTCGCCGGCGGAGATGTTTTGCAGGCTGATGTCGTTGAGGTGGCCGATCTGCCGGTGCACCCGCGCCCAGGCGGCTTCTTCGCTCCAGTTCATGCTGTCGAGGTTGTCCTTGAGCTGACGCAGACGCTTCAACAGCACGTCCTCGTCGCCGCTCAACGGTGCATCCACCTGCGCTTCCTCGAGCGCGCTGACCAGGCGATCGAACAGTCCGCCCTCCGGCAGCAACACGAGCGCCGGCAGCAGCTTGCGCAGCTCCGTCTCGGTCTCAACCAGCAGTTCGAGCGCGCGCGGATCGTCGGCGAAATGGGCAGCTAGCGCGCGTTGGGCCTGCTCCAGGGCGCGGTTGTTCTCGCTTTCGACGAGCTTCAGCTGCTCGTTGAGGCCGTGATGCATCGGAGCCTGGCGCTTCAGTGCCAGCGCGGCGCTCACTGCCTGACCCGCGATTGCCGGCTCCGCGACCTTGTGCAGCGCGCCGAGCGTCAGTCCCAGCGCCTCGATCATGGTATCCTGGAACTTCACCCGCAGCTCGTCCTCGGTCGGGGCGGGAGGCCGGATGGCGGGACGAGCGTTGGGAAGCTGCAGTTGCCCGGAACGTGCGTCGGCGACGGCTGCCTGCCTGAGCGGGCCGCCTTCGATGGGCCGGCGACCACGTCCTTCCATCGCCAGCTCGCGCGCCCTGATGCGCGCAAGCGTCGCGTAGAGATCGGCGTGCACGTAGTAGCGAGACGAGTCGTTCTTGTCGCGCGCGACAACGCGAAGGCTCGAGCCCGCCGTCAGCAGATTGCGCACCGGCCGAAGGTGCTGCTGGTCGACCTCGTTGAGGAAGATCTCGGACGTGAACCCACGGATCTCGTCGATCGGATGCAGGTGTTGCAGGACGGCGTCCGACGTGTCCAGGACGTAGGGCATCAGCGCCTCGCGGATGCGCTTCTCCAGTCGATCGAGGCCCAATCCGCGTTCGGTCTCCTCGGGCTTCCTCTTGAGCTCGCGCTTGATTATGTCGGAAAGGAAGGTGTGCAGCTCGGCGCGTACGAGGTAGTGCCCATGCGCGTCGGTTTCCCGCACTGCCCCAATGGTCGCGCCGGCATTCAATACATCGCGGACCTGCGATGCGCTCTCGGGGTCGAGCTCGTAGAGCCTGACCTCGTTGGTGAAGCCGTCGATAGGCTGCCGTGGATGCATCGCAGACAGCGTCGTGCGCGCATTCTTGAACGTATCGGGCAGCAGCGCCGCCTCGATGATGGCCTCGAGCTGATGTGCGCTCCTCGCCTTCGGGCTCGGCACGTCGGAGAGCGGCGAGCGCAGCGCCTGGGCGCCGAACAGGCCCGACATGAACACCAACGCGTCGACGCCGATCGCCAGCACCAGCGACAGGTAGGCGAGCCGGTTGCCGTCGAGGAACGCATTCCATGTCACGACGAAGCGGTGAGCCTTGTCGTCGCGGTTCATGTCGATGCCGGAGAGCCTCGCACCGACGTCGGCCGAGTCCTTGCTGATGAGGCCGGAGTCCTGCAGGCACTTGCGGCCGAACGCCAGCAGGCCGTCTGTCGTGCTGAGCTTGGCGATCTTGTCGCCGCCGGCGCAGTTCGTCTGGAACGCGGCAATGCCGGCGTTGAGGGCGAAGACGCGGGCCGCCGCCTCTGCCGCCTGCTTGGGGTCGCAGTCGATGCCCCGCGCGCTTTCCCTGACCGCCGGCGCGTTCAGCATCGCCGTCGCCAGCTGCGTGCACTGCAACTGCAGGGCGCCGAGCCGCTCGGTGTCGGGCTGCTGGCGGAACGCTGCGCGTGCGCGCTCGAAGGCCGGCAGCACGCGCGCGGGATCGACCTTGCCGGCGTCGTCGTCGGCGCTGACGGCCTCCGCGGCCTTGATGCGCTGCTCGGCGGTCGACGCCTCGCCCTTGAGCTTGGCCAGGTCGCCGTCGATGGTCGATAGCTCGCGCTCGATGTGGGCGATGCGCGTCTCGACGGCGGTCAGCCGCTTCTTGGCGTCGTTGGTCCGCTCCTGCTTGATCTTGTACTGATCCTGCAGGGTCGCAAGCTCGGCCTGGCGCTGGCGATACACGGGCCCCTTGCCCTGCTTCAGCGTGCCCTCCACGCCGCGGTCCTCGGCGAGCCCCTCCACGCGCTTGGCGTCGATCTCCCGGGCCTTGGCGTCGAGCTCGCTCTGGTGCTGGCCGTACTCGGCTGCCAGCGTCGGACGCTCGACCTTGAGCCGGGACAGCTCCTCGGCGAGCGACACCTTTTTTCCCGCCAGCCCCGCCTGTCCGCTCTGCGCGGTTGCCACGCGCTCCTGCTGCTGGGCGATGGCGCGGCGGCGCTCCTCCATCCGCTGCACGAAGTACTTCTCGATCTCGCCCTGGGCGCCCTGGGCCGTCTGGCCGAGGCTGGTCAGCTGCTTGTCGTAGGCCTTCCAGCCCTCGGTATCGAACAGGCGCTCGGCCTCCTCGATCTGGCGCTTCTGGGTCAGCGCGCCGATGTCGGAGATGACGCCGCCGATCTGGTTGGTGGTGCGGATCTCGGCGGCGCGCTTTCTCGCCTCGGACGGGAAGATCGCGTTGAAGTGGGAGTCGAAAGAGAAGAACACCGAGGCCGCCATGGAGGCCAGGAACATCACCCACAGCACGGCATTCTTGACGATCAGGCGCAGGCTCTGCACGTAGGGCGTGGAAATGTCGCCGCCGCGCCGGAAGCCGAACGCCAGCATGGCGACGAGCACCAGCGCCAGCAGGAAGTACATGGCGACATCGGCGAAGCGCCCCATGTCGGCCTTGATGCTGCCGCTGCTGGTGAGGCTCACGGCGTTCGCTTGCTGCAGCGTCCAGTAGAAGACGAGGCCGATGAACGCGACGCCGAGCAGCATGCCCACGCTCGCATCGACCAGCCGCACGCGCCGTCCCTCGGAGTTGCGCTGGTTCATGCCGACGGCAAAGCTCTCGCCGATGAGCCAGGCGACGATCAGCATCACGCCCTGGATGCCGAAGGAGATGAACACCGACAGCAGCGGCGCGCTCGTGAAATTGCGCAGGCCGTCGAAGGTCGTGTAGCCGGAGGCGAGAGACAGCGCGATGCCGGTGGAGGCGAGCAGGGTGAGCTGCCAGTTGTCGGTCAGCGCCTTCTGGATGCCATGGCGGATGGGGTTGTTCTTGCCGAAAAGCAGGAGAATGGCAAAGCCGGCGAGAATGAAAGGGTAGTACTGGGTTGCGAAGGCGACAATGCCATCAAGCGCCGCCTTGATATCAAATCCCATCTCGCTCAGCCTCCGAGCCCGCCCTCGACTTGCCTTTAGTCTCCTGCCCCAGCATAGGGCAGGCAAAATGAACGCGAGTGGTACGGGGAAGCATTGCAGCCGTGCGGCCGCCGTAGCCACGCGCGAGAGCCGGAAGACGCCGCAAGACCTGCTTCTCCGACTCCAGAATGGACCGTCAAGCCGGCCCTTTGTCGGCGCCATTGCGGCATTTTATGGTGTGCGAGCATAACCGTTGCACAAGCGCCCCCGCCCGCGCTTTCGCGCAGGGCCGCCAACGCCAAATCGGCAGGGGTCGGGCCAGCCCACGCGGCCATATAGGCATGGGTGGCTCGACGCCGAAAGCGGCGTCAGGGTGAAATTTTGTTAACCTTGAGGCGCTGGCGAGCGTGGTGCTCGCTTCAGCGGCGGAATGCCCCCAAGGCGCGCTCGTGGTGCGCGACAGAGTCGGGGCTGAAGCAGCAGAAGATCACCCGCGAGAATTGTGGCGCGGCCTGGAGCCGGCCGGCGACGGTCGCCACGGCGATCTCGGCAGCGCGGTCGACAGGAAAGCCGTAGACGCCCGTCGATATGGCCGGAAAGGCCAGCGAGCTCACGGCATGTGCCTCGGCAAGCGACAGCGAGCTCGCGTAGGCCGATGCCAGCAGCTCCTCCTCCCGCGCGTCCCCGCCCCGCCAGACCGGGCCGACGGTGTGGATGACATGGCGGGCCTTGAGGCGGTAGCCGCGCGTGATCCTGGCCTCGCCCGTCTTGCAGCCACCGAGCGTGCGGCACTCCACGACCAGCTCCGGGCCCGCGGCGCGATGAATCGCGCCGTCCACGCCGCCGCCGCCTAGCAGCGTGGTGTTGGCGGCGTTGACGATGGCGTCGACGTCGAGCGTGGTGATGTCGGCTTGCAGGATCTCGATGCGATGCGGCATGGACGCAGACCTCATTGCCGGGCCTGAGCAACCAGCGCCTACAGGGCCCCGGTCGGTTCCGCCGTCTGCTTCGGCGCGATGTCGAGATCGGCCAGAACCTGGGAACGGCAGAGCCGCGCGTAGGCGCCGTCGGCCGCGATCAGATCGCCGTGGGTGCCCACCTCGACCAGGCGTCCGGCATCCATCACGCAGATGAGGTCGGCGCGCTGCACGGTGGAGAGCCGGTGGGCGATGACGAGCGTGGTGCGGTTCTTCGTGAATTTCGCGAGCGCCTGCTGCACCAGCCGCTCCGATTCGGTGTCGAGCGCGCTCGTTGCCTCGTCGAGCAGCAGGATCGGCGCATCCTTGAGGATCGCCCGGGCGAGCGCCAGGCGCTGGCGCTGGCCGCCCGACAGCCGCAAGCCGCTGTCGCCGACCATGGTGTCGTATCCCCGCGGCTGGGCGATGATGAACTCGTGCGCCGCTGCCGCCTCGGCAGCGGCAATGATCTCCGCGTCGCTGGCGCCGAGCCGGCCGAGCGCGATGTTGTTGCGGATCGTGTCGTCGAACAGCGTCAGCTCCTGGCTGACGATGGCGATCGACTTGCGCAGCGTGTCGAGCGTCACGTCGCGCACGTCCTGCCCGTCGATGAGGATGCGGCCGCTGTCGACGTCGAAGAGCCGCGGCACCAGGTTGATGATCGTCGACTTGCCGGCGCCGGAGCGGCCGACGAGCGCCGCGGTCTTGCCGCCAGGCACAGTCAGCGAGAAATTCCTGACGGCAAGCCCACCCGCTGCCGAGCTGTATCCGAACACGACGTTGTCGAACACGACCGTGCCCGATGCGACCGCGAGCGGACGCGCATTCGGCCGGTCGACGATCTTCGGCTTCTCGTCGAGGAGCTCGTAGACGCGCTCGGCGGCGGCGAGCCCTTCGAGCGTGCTGTTCGTCACGTTGCCCAGGGACTTGATGGGTTGGGCCGCCAGCAGCAGCGCCGTGACGAAGCCCATGAAGTCGCCGACCGTGCTGATGCCGGCGGCGATGCGCCAGTAGGCGAAGGCGACGACGCCGGCGATGGTGACGCCCGCCAATGCCTCCAGAGCCGGGCCGGTGCGGCCCCGCGCGCGCACCGCCTTCATGCGCAGCTGGTAGATCTGCTCGAAATTGCGGTTGAGCCGTTCGGTCGCATAGTCCTCGAGCCGGAACGCCTTGATCAGGCGCGCGCCGGCGAGCTTCTCGGTCAGCCGCGAGGTCATGTCGCCGAGCTCGGCCTGGGTGCGACGCGCCACCGAGCGCAGCCGCTTGCCGATGCTCGCGACCGGCAGCACCGCCAGGGGAAAGATGCCGATCACGATCAGCGTCATCATCCAGTCCAGATAGAGCATGACGCCGAACACCGAGATCACCGACAGGACGTCCCTGGCAAATGTGATGATGGACACCTGGGAGGCCTGCTGGATCACCGCGAGGTCGTTGGTGAGGCGCGAGACGAGGTGTCCGGTGGTCTCGCGCATCAGGCGCGCGTAGTCGGAGTTGATCAGATGCGCGAAGGCCGCCTTCTGGATGTCGGTCGTCATGCGCATGACGATACGCGCCGCCGTCACCTGCTGCAGGTAGAGGAACAGGCTGCGCATGCTGGTGACGCCGATGATGGCGGCGATCACCCAGGGCAGAACACCGCTTTCGGCCTTCATCAGCGAATCGAAGGAATGCTTGATGATGAGCGGATAGCCGCCGGTGCTGGCCGCGAGCCCCGCGGTGAACAGCAGCGCGACCAGGACCTTGCGCCAGCGCGGCAACAGCCAGTCGGCGGCAAAGCGCCGCAGAGTGCCCTGCGCTCGCGCGTCGAGCGCGAACGGGTGAAGCGTCTTGCGCGGCGATTTGGAGCTCTTGTCCAAGGCTCTCCGGATCGGAAATGCGCGTTTCACTCCGGCACGTCCATATCAGGTCGTGCGTCCGGAAGCCACCGCTTGACGGCCCACGCCGGTGCGGCCTGTCGGCAACGTCCGGAGCGTCAAGGACGCGGAGGCGTGGCAGCGGGGTCGAGCAGCCTGTGGATGTGGACGATGAAGTAGCGCATCTGCGCATTGTCGACGGTCTTCTGCGCGACGGCCTTCCAGGCTTTGTGCGCCTCGGCGTAGTTGGGATACATGCCGACGATGTCGAGCTGGTCGAGATTGGCAAATTCGATATCGGCGAGCGATTTGAGCTCGCCGCCGAATACGAGATGCAGGAGCTGTTTGGGTGCCCGGTTGGCGGCGTCTGCGGCAGCCATGGTCGCAATCCTCCGTTGGATTGGAGACGAAACCGAAGGCCTCATTTACTCTCCTGCTTAAGCGTATCGGAAGCCTTTTGTGGCAATGTCCTCTGCAAGGCCGCGCGCACAGACGGCTCAGGAGTTAGCAGACTCGGGCGAGGGCGCGCGGCGATACAGCGACAAGCTGGTATCGCCGCGCGTTCGCTCCGCCGCCCTCTGCGAAGCCGTTGAGCGCTTTGCCGCCTCAATGGGCGGAAACGAGCGCGGCGAGGCCCATGTCGGCCGCAAGCCCCAGGAACAGTGCCCAGCCCACGAGCTGATTGGACCTGAAGCGGGCAAGGCAGTTGCGCGTATCCGCAATGTCGAGCGTCGCCACCTGCCAGCCGAGCTGAAGCGCAGCAAGCCCAAGGGCGATCAGGAACACGATCCCCGCGCCGGCGAGAACGCCAGCCAACCCCCACAGCAAGACGGCGCCGGCATAGAATGCGACAAGCCAGCGCTGCGTGGCGGCGCCGAACCTGAGCGCCGTCGACTTGAGCCCGACTGCCAGGTCGTCATCCTTGTCCTGGTGCGCGTAGATCGTGTCGTAGCCGATGGTCCACAGCACGCACCCCGCGTAAAGCACGACCGGCGCGAGCGACAATGATCCCGTGACCGCTGCCCAGCCGACGAGCGCGCCCCACTTGAAGGTGAGGCCCAGCACGAGCTGCGGCCAGTAGGTGAACCGCTTGGCGAAGGGATAGACGGCGATGAGCAGGAGCGACGAGGCTCCCAGCACGATCGTGAACGCATTGAGCTGGACCAGGATCGCGAGCCCGGCGAGGCACAGGAGGATGAGGAACACCCACGCCTGCGCCACGCTCACCTGACCCGATGGGATCGGCCGCGCCGCCGTGCGCGCCACGCTCGCATCGTAGTCCCTGTCGACGATGTCGTTATAGGTGCAGCCGGCCCCGCGCATGATGAAGGCACCCGCCAGGAACAACCCGACAAGGAACGGGCTCGGATACGCCCGCCCCAGCGACAGCTCGGCAAGCGCCTGCCCCCACCAGCACGGGAACAGCAGCAGCCACGCTCCGATCGGACGATCGAAACGCGCCAGACGCAGGTAGGGCTTCCACGCCGCTGGAGCCAGCCGATCGACCCAGTTGCCGGGCGGAGCATCCGGCACTATGCGTGGTTGGGTGGGCGTAGCGGTCATGACGTTGGTCCAGCCTACCCACAAGCCAGCCTGTCGTCGCGGTGCTTGTAGACCCGAGATGACGCAAATCAAAACCCGAGCACGGCCGGCAGCTCGGCGAGCGAGGCAACCGTGTGCTGCGGCGCGCCGCCGTCGGCAACCTTTGCGGCGGAATGGATGCGCTTGTGCCCGGGCCGCTCGACCATCACGCTGACCCAGCCCCGTGCGTTGGGCACGACGAAGTCCTTGGACGGGTTGTCGCCCACGTAGACGAGCCGCCGGGCGCCCGCGCCCAGCGCCCGCTCGACGCGCTCGTAGCTCTCCGGATGCGGCTTGGAGAACTCCCGACCGCCGAGCGCGTGCGTGTAGACGATCTCCTGGAACCTGGGGGCGATGCCGAGCGCCGCCACCTTGCGCGCCTGCATCGCGTGCGTGCCGTCGGTGATCATGCCGAGCCTGGCCTTGTCGGCGAAATGCGACAGCGCCCAGGCGGCATCCTCGAACAGGACAAGCTGCGGCTCGTGGTTGCGGTAGGCCTCGAGCAGGCCTGCCAGCTGCTCCGGCGTGTGCGAGGGCGCCTTCTCGGCGAGCGCGATGGTGAAGAGCTTGCCGAGATGGCCGTCGTCGAGGAGACGCGTCATCTCGGCGTCGAGCCCGTCGATGCCGAGCTCGGCGGCGGCCCAGCGGCCGGCTGCCCGAAAGCCCGACAGCGCAAACTCGCGCTCGGGATAGAGCGTGTCGTCGAGGTCGAACACTAGGACGAGATCGCTCATGACACGTGCTGCGTTGCCGGCTGCCGCAGGACGTGCAGGTGCCATATCGCCACTCCGAACACGGCTGCTGCCCCTGCCTGATGAGCAAGGCCCAGCGCCAGCGGCACCTGCGCCAGCAGGGTCCAGACGCCGAGCGCCGCCTGCGCGACTACGGCGACCGCAAGCACCTTGGCGGACGTGGCTCCAGCCAGCTCCTCCCGCAGCCTCCACGCGTGCCACATGACTGCAGCCGTGAGCACATAAGCGACCATGCGGTGACTGAACTGCACGGTCATCGCATTCTCGAACAGGTTCAGATACCAGGGTTGCATGATGCCGAGGCCGTCGGGGATCAACTGCCCGTCCATGAGGGGCCACGTATTGTAGCCGGAACCCGCCTTGAGTCCCGCCACAAGGCCACCGAGCAGGATCTGCAGGAACATCAATGCAAGGATCGCTACCGCGGCACGAGCCTGCGGCGACCAGCCTGCGGCGTGCCGCTCCGTGGTCGGGCCCAGCGACAACGCCACCCACAACAGCGCGCCGAAGATCAGGATCGCGAGCCCCAGATGCAGCGCAAGCCGGTACTGGCTGACGTCGATGCGCGTGGCGAGGCCGGAGCTCACCATGTACCAGCCAAGCGCGCCCTGCAGCGCGCCCAACGCGAAGATGCCGGCGAGCCTTCCCGACATCGCGCGCGGGATCTGCCCTGTCGCCAGAAAGTACAGGAACGGCACCAGGAACACGACGCCGATCAGCCGCCCGAGAAAGCGATGGGTCCATTCCCACCAGTAGATGAACTTGAACGCTTCCAGGCTCATGCCGCGGTTGACGTGCTGGTACTGCGGGATCTCGCGGTACTTGGCGAAGGCCTGCTGCCAATCGGCTTCGGTCAGCGGCGGCACGGCGCCCATGATCGGCTGCCACTCGGTGATGGAGAGGCCGGAGCCCGTCAGCCGCGTGGCCCCGCCGATGCTCACCATCAGGAACACGAGGGCCGCCACCGCGTAGAGCCAGATGCGCACGCGAGCGAAATTGCGATCCGCGCAGGGGCCGGTGTCGACAAGGGTCTCGAGTTGCGCCATCACGAGAATACTTAGCCGTTCGCGCGCCGATTTCCATGCGGCGTGAACAGCAGCGGACAACCGCGGTGCAGCACGCAGGATCGGACATCCTGCAAAGGTGTTTGCAAATATACCTTTGCCACCTTGTAGCCGCGAGAATCGTATAGTTTTTGGGCGAATCAGAGGGTGCGCGTGGCAAATCTCCCCAGCCAATCAAGAGCGAGCCAACATGTTATTCAACAACAGGAAGCCGGACGAGCCCGTTGCGAAAGGCGGCACAACCCTGGTCAGGGACCCGCTCGCAGCCATCTCCGCTTCACCTCCTTCCTTGCAGACCCGCCCGGCCATCGGCGGCGCACCGGCCTGCTGCGTCATCGACGCTGGCCTCGTGATCACGGGAAATCTTGAGAGCGAGCGCGACGTGCAGCTCGACGGTGAGCTCCGAGGCGACATCACCTGCACGCAGCTCATCATCAGCCGGGACGCAACGCTGCTGGGCAACGTCGTTGCCGAGGAGGTCGTGGTCCGCGGCAAGGTCAAGGGTGTGATCCGCGCCGACCAGGTCATGCTTCAGGACACCGCGCGCGTCGACAGCGAGATCTTCCACAAGTCACTGATCGTCGAGCAGGGCGCTCAGTTCGACGGCGAGTCTCACCGCACGGATCACATAGCCGACGCCAACCCTAAGCTCGACGAGCTGAAGGCAGCGGCAGCGGAGATGCGGGCAACCGAGCCACCCGAGGTCGCCCAGAAGTCGGCCGCCGCCTGAGGCGAGGATTTCGTAGCGACGCGACGACCGAAGACCAGACGCGCCACGGTGTGGCGCGTTTTCTGTATGGCTGCTGCATCCGCCCGGCCTGCACATCATTTTTGCAGTCGCCGGCAGGCGAATCGCCATGTTCCCCTGTGTGTGCTCGCACCTCTTGATGTTATCATTTGCGTATGCATGCCGAGATTGCAGGAGCAGGCTTCGCCGGACTTGCCGCCGCGATCGCGTTGCGTCGCCGCGGCTGGAGCGTGCGGGTGCACGAGAAGGAAGCCGAGCTGCGCGCCTTCGGCGCCGGCATCTTCATCTGGGAGAACGGACAGCGCGTCTTGCAGGCGATCGGCGCCTACGACGACGTCGCGCGCGGCGCGCACCAGGCGCCGGGCTACGAGACACGGCGCAACGGCGTCAACGTCAGCTTCGAGAAGATCAACGGCGCCAACCGCTTCCTGCTGATGACGATGACGCGGCAACATCTCTATTCCGCGATCATCGCCTCGGCACGGCGCGAAGGCATCGAGATCCTCACGAGCTCCGAGGTGGTCGGCGCCAAGCCGGAGGGCGTGCTCGAGCTTGCCGGCGGCACGAGGCTCGAGGCCGACCTGGTGATCGCCGCCGACGGCGTGCGCTCGGCGGTGCGCGATTCGCTCGGCATTCCGGTCGCGCGGCACAAATATCAGGACGGCATCGTGCGCGTGCTCGTGGACCGCGCACCGTTCATGGGCGGCGCCTGGGAGCATGTCATCGACTTCTGGGCGTTCGAGCCCCGCACGCTCCGCATCCTCTATGCGCCCTGCGAGGACGGGAAGCTCTACTTCGCCATGATGGCGCCGCGCGCCGACAAGGAGGCGGCGACCCTCCCCATCAACCCCAGGGTGTGGGGCGACGTCTTCCCCATGCTCCTGCCCGGTATCGAGACGGTCGGTGACCGCGGCCGCTACGACGTCTACGAGACGACGAAGCTCCAGTCCTGGTCCCATGGCCGCATCGCCATCATCGGGGATGCCGCCCACGCCCTGCCGCCGACGCTGGCGCAGGGGGCCTGCCTCGCCATGATGAACGCGCTGAGCCTCGCTGAGATCGTGACGGCCGGGTCGGATTTGGAAGCGTCTCTCGAGACCTGGGAGGCGCAGGAGCGGCCGCTGACCGACCACACGCAAGCGCGCTCCGCCGAGCTCGCGGCCACGCGCGCGCTCGGCGCCGGCATGCAATGGGATGACATCGGCCTGCGCGCGGCACAGCACGTCCCGTTCGGCACGCGGCCGGAGGAGTTTGCGAGGGCGAGGTAGTGGTGCACGCAGCGCCGTTGGAGTTGTACCCGCGCTCCTGAACTGACGCACCTGTGGCACGCATCCACCGACCGACGCCCATCGGAATTGGTACAAAGAGACGTGACCGCCCTTTGCGTTAATGAGGCGTTTGGTGCAATGGCGGATAGTGGAGGTGGTATCGGATCATCGCCCATGGACTACGACAATCGCGCCCATCCTCGGTTTGCGACGTCCCAGAGAGGGAGACTCCTCTCCCTCGATGGGCGCTGCAACTACAACTGCGTGATCGCGGACGTGTCGGAGGGCGGTGCGCGCGTTCGTACCGGCGATTTCGGTCTCGTACCAAACCGGGTGTACCTATCGATCGGGAACGGCTCGGAATTCTTCGATTGCGATGTGCGTTGGCGGCGCGATGGTCAGATCGGGTTGCGCTTCACGGATATCGTCTCGTCGTCGACGAGAAAGAAATTGATAGCCTTGTGCGCGCTGCAGCCGGTGACGTGAAGCAAGCGCCGCCGCTCGCGCAAACGGCCGGCAATATCGGAGGCGATTGCAGGGCTGCGCCCGACGATGCGCGCCTCAGCCGACAGGCGAGGCGCCGGCCGAGCCCCGCTGCATCATATTCAGCAGCGCGAACGGGGCGCCGCTCAGGAGCACTTTGACGTAGCGCTGCTTCTGGTAGTCGCCGTTGAGCGACACGCGCGGCAGCGCGGTGAGCTCCTGGGCGTGGCGCGGATGGATCAGTCCCTTGCGCGTCGTCACGCCCGTCTTGAGGCCGAGCTCCTTGACGATCTCGAACTCGCGCGGGCCGGCGCTCGATTCATCGCCGTAGGGATAGCTGAAGTGCCGGCAGGGCTTGCCGGTCTCCTGCTCGATGCGCCGCACGCTCGTGTCGATCTCGGCGTAGGCCTCGGCCTGCGTGAGCTTGGCCAGCGCATAGTGGCGCCGCGTGTGCCCGCCGATGGTGACCAGCGGATCGGCCGCGAGGTGAGCGATCTCCGACCAGTTCATCATCAGGTCGCGGCACATGCCGTCGGCGTCGAAGTCGATGCCATTGCACAGCTCGCGCACGATGCCACGCGCATCGACCTCGTCGATGCTTCTGAGCCACCAGTAGACGGTGTGGAAGGTCGCGTCCTTTTCCGCCGGCGTGCCGCAACGCAGTCGACGCAGCGAGCCGTTCATCTTCAGCGTGAGCGCATCGACCTGGACGATGACCTTTTCCAGCGTCAGCCACCACAGGTCGCCGCGGCCGTCGGCGTAGTCGGTTGGAACGTAGATGGCGAAAGGCAGGTGATGGCGCTTGAAGATCGGGTAGGCGTACTCGAGGTTGTCGCGGTAGCCGTCGTCGAAGGTGAAGCATACGAACGGCTTGCCGTAGTCGCCCTCGACCAGGCGGAAGTGTGCCTCGTCGAGCGATACGATCTCGAACCCGGAAGCGCGCACCTGGCGGATCACCAGCTCCAGGAATTGCGGCGAGATCCTCAGGATGCGGTTGGGCTCGAACTTGCCGGGCTTGGCTGGGCTCGTGTGATGCAGCATGAAGATCGCGCCGATCCCGCGCGTAAGCGGCGCAATCATGCTGTCGGCGCCGGAATAGTGCATCGCTGACAGCACGGCCTTGAGGATATTGGTGGTGCGCCGGCTCATGGCGGCGTTGTTCTTCTCCGATTGCGCCTGCGCCGATTCAACTTAGCGCACCGCGGGGTGTTAGCAAGCCGGTCTCCGCCCGCTCCTCGCCCGCAAGCTCGTAGCGGAAGATTTCGAGATCGGCGACGTTGAATCCGAGGAAGTTGCCGTGTGTCGGCCCGCCTGCGCCATCGGCAATGACGACGCCTGCGTCGATCCTTCCCTCGATTGTGGTGAACAGGTCACGCACGGCCGCCCGCCGGCCGGTGATGACCACGTGGTCGTAGGCGTCGTCGAGCGCATCGAGCAGCATGTTGACGCGGTCCTTGTCCATGGCAGCCGCCGTGCCGGCGACGCTCGACCCGGCGGCGATGACGTGCGCCTCGGAGCCCACCAGCCGCGTGATCACATCCTCGAAGGAGGCGCGTCCCGAAAGCACATCGGTGATGCCGAGCCGCGGTGATACGCCGAGGTCGCCTGCGAGGCCCACCCCGTCGAGGCTCCAGTCGAGCAGGATCGTCTGGCGCCCGAGCCGTGCCAGCTGTCGCGAGAGCTCGATGGCGATCCTGCCGGCGCCGTCCTGGGGGGCTTCGGCGGCCACCAGCGTTCGGAAGCCGGCCCTGCCCTGCCCTCTGGCCGCGAGCCGGCGCGCCAGCATCGAGACGGTACGTATCCTCTCGGCCGATTGCCCGGTCTCAGCCACGGTCTCGCGGGCCGCTGCAACTAGGCCGTTCTGGGCCCTCGCCGGCGCCTCTGCAACGGGAGCGGACCGGGCCATGGCGAACAGCTCGCGCGTGACCACGAACGCCAGCCCCAGCAACAATGTGGCGGTCATCGCCAGCAGCGTGATCATGCCGGTCCTGGGCCAGGCCTTCTCGCTCGACGGCCTGGCGCGGGAGACGATCTGCACCTCGATCGGCACGGCACTGGCGTCGCTGGTGGTGCGCGCCGCCTCGAGCTGCATCTGCAGGCGCTCGAACTCGGACCGCTTCGATTTGGCGAGGCTCTCGAGCGCGCGCACCTTGACGTCGTCGGCGCCGGCACCGACCACACGCTTCTTGGCCTCCTCGATGCGGCTCCTGATACCTTCCTCGCGCAGGCCCGCGACCTTGGCCTCGCGCGCGAGCCCGTCGACGATCTTTCCAACCTCGGATCGGATTTGCCGGTTGAGGCCCATAAGCTCGGCGTTGAGCTGCTTCATGCGCGGGTGCGCGGGCAACAGCATCGCAGACAGCTCGGCGAGCTGACGCTCCACGCGCACGCGCTGCTCGACGAGGCGCGGCACGAGCGCGGACTTCTGCACGTCGGGCAGCACCTCAGCCGTGCCGCGGGCGAGGCTCTCGCGCGCGGCACGCGCACGCGCGTCCGCTTCCGCACGCGCGGTCGCCGTCTTGGTGAGCTCTGCGGTGAGCTCCCCTAGCTGCTGCTCGTTGAGACCGGTCTTCTCGCGCCCGCCGTCGAAGATGTTGGCCTGGCCGCGGAAGCGGGTGACCTCCGCTTCGGCCTGCGCGACTTCCTCGGCGAGCTTCCTGATCTGCGGCTCGAGCTTGTCGCGCGCATCACGGCTCTCGGCGACCAGGCGCTGCGAGAGGTTGTCGCGGTAGAGCTGGGCGAGCCCGTTGGCAAGCTCGGCGGCGAGCTTGGGGTCCTCGGAACGGAACTCGATCATGATGCCGCGCGTGTCCTTGATCTGATAGACGCGCAAGGCATCGTAGTAGGCGGTGAGCACGCGTTCGTCGTCGGTCTCGCCCGCGCGCGGACCGACCAGCCCCATCAATTGCAGCAGCTTGCCGAACAGGTTGCGCTCGATCAGCCGGCTGTTGAACTCGGGCTTCTCGGCCAGATGCAGCTCGGCTGCGAGCTTGAGGGCCAGGTCGCTCGATAGCAGCGCCCGCACGTGCGTGGCGATCGCCTCCTTGTCCATGCGCACCGACACGATGTCCGCCGCACCGGTGTCGCGGCGCGGCTCGAACGGGTTGCTGACGCCCTTGGAGACGATCTCGATCTGGGCCTGGGAGGCAAACTTCGGCGTCAGCAGCGACAGGCCCGCATAGCAGGCGACGCCGACCGCCAGGGCCGCCATCAGCAGCTTCGGCATCACGCCCCTGACGGCCGCCCAAAGCGCGCTGAGGTCGATGTCGTCCGGGGAGGCTCTGAGCTGCGGGTGCATGGAGTTGGGCCCGGAAGGCGAATCACTGGCGTCAGGTCCACCAACTAAGCCTATGGGAGGTAAGCATTTTGTTAAGTCTTCTCGCGGCGGGGCAGGAGCAAAAGCTTTGTTAACCCGGCAGACCTACAAACGGCGGGAGCCATCCTTTCGAAAGCCTGCCGACCCATGCTCGGGAAGATCAAGCGTAGTGCCGGCGCGATCCTGGCC